>CAIYVC010000024.1 GCA_903929535.1 uncultured Caulobacteraceae bacterium
CAACAAGCATCAGCACAGGTTCCTTCAACGCGCCTTAGAAAGCGCGCTGTCGCCCACCTCTACTCCTCCGCCGCTGACGGCAGATTATCCAGGCTGGCGATCTCCTCCTCGCGCCGGGCGCGGGCGACGTCGGCGGATTCGGTGCGGTCCTGGCCGTCCTTCTTGATCACGCTGGCGGCGATGCCGGGCGGGTCGGGGTTGGGCGCCGGGGTGCTGGGCTTGGCCAGGGGTGGCGGGGCGGCGGTGGGCTCGGTCATCGGAGGCTCCTTGTCTGACCGGAACGAAGCGCCGGAGCCGATGTTCCTGAGCTATAGCGGGATGCCGGGGCCTTCGGGCGGGGTCTGCGAGCCGCCGTTCAGGGCTTTCTGCATCAACACCACGTCCAGCCAGCGGCCATGCTTGAAGCCGGCGTCAGGCAGGGCGCCGACGGGCTGGAATCCCAGCGCCCGGTGCAGGGCCGCCGATCCTTCGTTGGCGGAGTCGCCGATCACCGCCACCAGCTGACGCAGGCCCAGCGCCTCGCATTCGTCGACGATCCGCTGCAGCACCGCCCGGCCCACGCCCCGCCCTTGGGCATCGGGCGCCACGTAGACGCTGTCCTCGGCGGTGTAGCGGTAGGCGGCGCGGGGGCGGTAGGGCGCGGCGTAAGCGAACCCCAGCACCCGGCCGTTGTCGTCCTCGGCCACCACCCAGGGCATGCCGCGCGCCTGGACGGCGGTCAGACGCGAGACCATTTCGGCGGCGGTAGGCGCGGCTTCCTCGAAGGTGCCTGTGCCGTGCACGGCGTCGTGGCCATAGATGGCGGCAATGGCCTGAGCGTCATCGGGCGTGGCGTCGCGCACGATCATGCCTGGCTCCAGCCTTTGTCGGCGGCCCAGACGGCGAAGGCGTAGTCCAGCGCGATCTCCTTCAGGAAATCGAACCGGCCCGAGGCCCCGCCATGGCCGGCCTCCATGTTGATCTTGAGCAGAATCGGGGCGCCGCTTGTGGTCTCCCGCCTCAACTTGGCCGCCCACTTGGCCGGCTCCCAGTAGGTGACGCGCGGGTCCGACAGGCCGCCGGTGGCCAGCACCGCCGGATAGGGCAGGGCCGCCACATTGTCGTAGGGGCTGTAGCCGGCGATGTAGTCGTAGGCCGCCGCGTCCTCCAGCGGATTGCCCCACTCGGGCCATTCCGGGGGAGTCAGGGGCAGTGAGGTGTCGCTCATGGTGTTGAGCACATCGACGAACGGCACCGCCCCGATGATCCCGGCCCAGAGGTCCGGACGCAGGTTGGCCACGGCCCCCATCAGCATCCCGCCGGCCGAACCGCCATAGGCGACGATGTTTCCCGCCCGGCCATAGCCGCCCGCCGTCAGGTGCTCGGCGCAGGCGATGAAGTCGGTGAAGGTATGGATCTTGTTGAACCGCCGCCCGTCCTGGAACCAGCCCCAGCCCTTTTCCGAGCCGCCGCGCACATGGGCGGTGGCCCAGATCCAGCCCCGGTCGACCAGGGACAGGTTGCGGATCGAGAAGGAGGGCTCCATCGCCATGCCGTAGGAGCCGTATCCGTAGAGCAGCAGGGGCGCGGAGCCGTCGAGCGGCGTATCCGCCCTCATCAGCACCGTGACCGGGACCTGGGCTCCATCCGAGGCCGAGGCGTAGAGGCGGCGGGTGACATAGGCGGCCGGATCGTGGCCGGAAGGGATTTCCTGGGTTTTGCGCAGGGTCCGCTGGCGGGTCGCCATGTCGTAGTCGAACCACTGCCGGGGCGTGGTCGGCGACTGGTAGACGAACCGCATGGTCGAAGTGTCGTACTCGTAGCCGCCTTCGAGGCTGAGGGCGTAGGCCTCCTCGGCGAAGTCGATGGCGTGCTCTGCCAAGGTCCCGGCCTCGGTGATGACGATGCGGTTGTTGGCGTCGACTCGCTCCAGCCGCGCCAGATGACTTTTGAAGGCGGTCAGGCCGACGATGAAGCGGCCGCTTTGGTGCGGGATGAAGTCGCGCCAGGTCCGGCGCGAGGGATCGGCCTCGTCGGCGAACATCAGCTTGAAGTCGATGGCGCCGTCTGCGTTGGTGCGGATGACGAACCTGTTGCCCCAGTGCTCGACATCATAGCGCAGCCCTTCGGTGCGCGGCTCCACGACGAAGGGGTCCAGCGTCGGATCGGAAGCGGGGATCAGCCTGGCTTCGCTGGTCTCCTGATTGCCGAGGCCCAGCGCGATATAGGCCCGCGATGAGGTGACTCCCACGCCCATGAAGAAGCCGTCGTCCGGCTCGACATAGACCAGCGCATCGTCCGATCCGCGCGCCGGGCGGCGATACAGACGGGCCGGGCGGCCCTCCTCGTCTCGCCAGATCCAGAACAGCCATTGCGAGCAGGGCGAGAAGACGAAGTCGCCGGTGGAGCTTTCCACGGGCGCGGCCAGCACCCGACCGGTCGCCAGGTCCTTCACATAGATGCGGCAGACCTCCGAGCCCTGCTCGTCCACCGCATAGGCGTAGAGGCTGTGGTCGGGACTGTGCTCGGCGCCGTTGACCTGGAAGAAGGGCTTGCCCTTCGCCTCGGCGTCCGCGTCCAGCAGCACCTGCTCGTCTTCCGACGAGCCGCGCGGGCGGCGGGCGTGGACCGGGTGCTGGGCCCCGGCCTCGTAGCGCACATAATAGTCCCACGGCCCGTCCGGCGCCGGGACCGAGGAGTCGTCCTCTTTGATGCGCCCCTTCATCTCGCTGAACATCTGGTCCTGCAGGCCCTGGGTGGAGGCCAGCATCGCCTGGGTGTAGGCGTTTTCCGCCTGCAGATGCGCCTTGACGTCAGACTTGATCGCCGAGGGGTCGCGCAGCACCTCGCGCCAGTTGTCGTCCTTCATCCAGCCGTAGTCGTCGATGCGCACCCGGCCCAGCTGCTCATGGCGCTGGGGCTCGATCTTGGCGACGGGCGGGACGGGTGCGTCGGTCATCGGTTACTCGCGGACTGGGTCCGTCGTTTCTGGAAGCGGATCGCAGGACAGGCAAGGCGCTTGTGCGCGCCCAGCCCTCAAGTGAACAATGCGGGGTCCCGGAAAGTCCCGCATGCCCTTCGATTTCACCACCGCGATGATCCAGGCCACCGTGCAGGTGGAGCAGGTCTCGCCGACCCCGCCGGTGATCGTGGGCACGGGTCTGCTGGTCAGCGATCCGATGCCGGACGGAACGCCGCGCGTGGTCCTGGTCACCGCCCGCCATGTGATCGAGCGGATCGGCGGGGTGCAGCTGCAGATCGGCCTGCATCTGGCTATCCCGAAGGCTTGGCGTCCGATCCACGCGGCTTCGCCATCCTGCGGGCGGGTCGGCTGGCCTCCTATCCCCTGACGCTGGCGACCGAAGGGACCTTCCTGCTTGATTTCCCGGTCTTCTCCGGCAATTCGGGCGGGCCGGTGTTCACCAGCCGCCGCACCTCGCGCCTGCCCGACGTGGTGGGCGCACAGGGTCCGCAGCCCGATGAATATGTGGCAGGCATCGTCGCCCAGCAGATCGTGCCCGGCGGCCAGTCGATCGGCCTGGGGCTGGTGGTGCACGCCCTCTATGTCCGTCAGGCCCTGGCTCAGCTGGACGCGCCTGCCGCCAATCCTGTCCAGCCGCCTGACGCCGCGGAACCGCGCTGACGCTGGAAAACGCCGTTATAAAGAGGGCATAAGCGCTCTTTTGCCGAATTGTTTCAGCATCCGCAAAGGCTTGTCTTCGCCGGTTATCGGCCTTGTCCCTGGCCGTCTTACGCGATCTCCTGGAAACACAAGCGATTGTTCGTGGCGAATGGGTTACGCCATGATGATTTTGCCGCCGGGCGCGGTTTTTTCTTGCTTTTGACTGTTGTCGGCTCCCGCAAACATAGCTATCACCCGCCTTGTCTAAGTGCAGTTGATAGGTAAGGCCGAGATGGAAGAAAGAGCCGACGTTATCGAAATGACCGCGGACATCGTTTCCGCCTTCGTGGGCGCCAACACCCTGTCCCAGAGCGAACTGCCCAGCCTGATCCAGGCGGTGCACCGCGCCCTGCTCAGCGTCTCCGGCGAGGCCGAAGTCGCGGAAGCCGCGCCGCAGGAGCCCGCCGTCTCGGTCAAGCGCTCCATTACTCCGGAGTTCCTGATCTGCCTGGAGGATGGCCGCAAGTTCAAGTCGCTGAAGCGGCACCTGCGCACCAAGTACAATATGAGCCCCGAGGACTATCGGGCCAAATGGGGCCTGCCCAAGGATTACCCCATGGTCGCGCCCAACTACGCCAAGGCCCGTTCGGACCTGGCCAAGCAGATGGGCTTGGGCCAAGGCGGACGCCAAGCTGCCCGCAAGCGCTAGACTCTGACTCTACTGAAATTACTGCGCCCGCCGGTCCTCCGGCGGGCGTTTTGATTCCGCTCGACTCGAGTCTGCGGATTCGGCTGCGACCGATTGACTCTTCTCGCAATTTTATGACTCAGCCCCTCGATTTTCGCTTGCTACCGATTCGCTGGTTAAGAGATAGTGAATCAACGTGATTCCAATAGCTTGTTAAGGAATCCGGAAGGGGCAGATGCAAATCGGAACGCCGATCAGCGCCGTGCGGGCGCACGAGGAGATGTTCGCCTACTGGGCTTCGCGCCGGCAGGGCGGACGCCTGCCGAGCCGCGACAGCATCAGCCCCGACCATTTCAAGCGGCACCTGCCGACCATCAGCCTGATCGATGTGCTGGATGGGGGTAACGACTACCGTCTTCGCCTAGCCGGCACCGGCCTCTACGGGGTCTATGGCCGCGAAATCACCGGCAGCCGTCTTGAAGACGTCTATGCCTCACCCGCCGTCAGCTACTGGCGCGGAGAACTGGACAAGATCGTCGAGAACCGGCGGGCGGGCGTGGGCGTGCACAATCTCGCCTGGCGCGGCGCCTCGCACCTGTCGATCCTGTGGCTACGCATGCCGCTGGCCAGCAACGGCGTGGACGTGGACATGATCCTCGGCTTCGACGTGGTCGTCGGGCAGCAGAGCGAATCCACCGGCATCCGCGCGGCCTGAGCCTTGTTTGGCCTATCGCCTAGCGGCTGCTTGAGGTCGCCGCCTGCACCGCCATCGCGTCGCGGCGGATGCGTTCGATCATCGAGAACAGGCCATTGGAGCGCTGCGTCGACAGGGCGCCGGCCAGACCCAGCTTGTCGAAGGCGGCGCGGGGATCGAAGCCCATAATCTCGTCCGGCGAGCGCCCCGAATAGAGCCGCACCACGATGGCGATCAGGCCCCGCACGATGTGGGCGTCGGAATCGCCGCGAAACACCAGTGTCCCGTCCGGCCCAGCCTCGGTCACCAGCCACACCTGACTGGCGCACCCGCGCACCTTGTTGGTTTCAGACCGTTCGGCGTCCGACAGGGGGGCAAGCTCGCGGCCGAGATCGATGACGTAGCGGTAGCGTTCCTCCCAGTCGCCCATCAGGTCGAACTCGGCGGCCAGGTCTTCCAGCTCTTGGGTCATGCTGCTCGCGGACATGGCGCAGCACTTAAGAGGCTGCGGCGCTCATGGCAACGCGTGGGGGCAACGCAGCTAGGCTGCCGGCAGGCCGATGATGGCGGTCAGGCCCTCGCCCGGGGCGGTGCGGATATCCAGGGTCCCGCCCATGCCTTCGGTCAGCAGCTTGGCGATCGGCAGGCCGAGGCCGGCGCCGTCGCCCGAGCGGGTCAGGGTGTGCTCGCCCTGTTCGAAGGGGCGCATCAGGCGCGGCAGGTCGTCCGGATCGAAGCCGGGCCCACGATCCTGGATTTCGATATGGACAGTGGGTCCAGTGCACAGGGCGCGCACCAGAACCATTTCGCCCTGAGGCGAGTGGGACAGACCGTTCTGCAGCAGGTTGACCAGCACGGTGCGCAGGGCCCGCGCGTCAGCCAGAACCGCAGGCATGTCGTCCATGTGTTCCGCGACCAGCCTTACGCCCAGGGCGCGGGCTTCGGGCGACAACTGCTGGAAGGCTTCGCCCAGCGCCAGGTCCAGCGGCTCGGGCGCCAGATCCATGGTCTCCGCCTGGCTTTCCAGCCGCACGATCTCCACGATCTGGTTCACCAGCCGCAGCATCTGGTGCCCGCTGTTGCTGATGAAGGCCGCGTATTCCTTGTACTGCTCCGAGCCCAGCGGGCCGCACAGCTCCTGCCGCAGCACCTCCGAGAAGCCGATGATCGAATTCAGCGGCGTGCGCAGTTCGTGGCTGATCATGCGCAGAAAGGAGCGCTTGGCCTCCTCGTCCAGCCGGCCGGGAGTCGGTTGGGCCGCATGGGGCGCGGGATCGGCGGGGGCCAAGGCTTGACGCATTCCCCCACAGTGGACCCTGCCGCTTACCAATCGGTTATCCGCCAATGTTTTCCACAGGACGCCCACGGCTGTTAAGGCGCCGGTCCGCCGGGACGCTGGAGCCTGGGCCTGGGGCAGAGTAGAGTCCCGAGTCTCCATCCTCTTGCGATCGGACCCCTTGGCCGCATCCGACTTCCCGTCCCGTCCTGTTTCCGCCGATGCCGCGGACGCGGGGCGCGTGATCACGGGCTGGGCCGCGGGCTGGTTGTTGGCGCTGATTGTCGGGACCATCGCTCTGGACCAGGGCCTGGGGCCTGTATCCAACTCCTTGTTGATCGCCGCCGGCCTGGCCGGGGCTCCCGGCGTCATCGCCTTGACGCCGGCGTGGCGTGCGACGAAGGGCGGCCGGAGCGTTCTGCTGATCCTTTGGGCCGCCGGAGGCGCGGGGGCCTGCGCCTTCGCCGGAGGTCTGTCCGGCCCCCTGGCGGCCTGGTGTCTGCTGCCTGTCGCCTTCGCGACCCTGCTCGGCATGGGTCCGTGGATGGCCCAGGCGGCGGCGCTGACGGTGCTGGGCGTGGCCGTCGCGGCCCTGGCTCAGGCGGCGGGGCTGGAACCCGCAGCTCCGGCCGAGCCGCTGCGCCTATATCTCAGCTGCTACGTCCTGGCGTCTCTGGGCCTGGGTCTGGCCGTGGGTCTGGTGCGCGCGGGCCGCGTCCGGCCCGTCGTGATCGACGCTGGCGAGGCGCGCGCCGGCGCCGCCGAGCGCCTGCTACTGGAACAGCCGCACCTCCTGCTGGCGCTGGAGGATGACGGCCGGGTGATCTCGGCCTTCGGCTTCGCCCCGCGCGGGGTGGTTCACGAGGTTCTGCTCAGCCAGGGTCTGGGAGGCGCGGTGGCGGTCGACGACATGTCGCGTCTGGCCGACGCCCTGGCTTGCGCCCTGACGACCGGTCAGGCCGAGACCATGCTGGCGCCCGCCGGCCAGACGGGCAGGGTTTTGGCGCTGAGCCTGCGCCGAGCCAAGGACGGGCGTCTGTTTGGGATGATGCGCGACGCCACGCAACAGCACGCCCACGAGACCAAGCTGCAGGAGGCCAAGACGGCCGCCGAGGCGCTCAACACCGGCAAGTCGCGCTTCCTGGCCAATATGAGCCATGAGCTGCGCACGCCGTTGAACAGCATCATGGGCTTCTCCGACATCATGCGCGCGCGCCTGTTCGGCCCGTTGCCGCCCAAATACGCCGAGTACGCCGAACTGATCCACGGATCGGGCCAGCACCTGCTGGATCTGATCAACGACCTTCTGGACATGTCCAAGATCGAGGCCGAGCGCTTCCAGCTGCAAGTCGAGATGCTGGACGCCCGCGATCCCGTGTCCGCCGCCCTTAGGCTGATGCGGGTGCAGGCCGACGATGCCGGGGTGTCTCTGCGCGCGACCCTGCCGCCGGATCCCCTGGAGCTGGAGGCGGACCCGCGCGCCATCAAGCAGATCGTGCTGAACCTGCTCTCCAACGCCCTGAAGTTCACCCCGCGCGGCGGTCAGGTGACTCTCACCTTGGCCGGTCAAGGCGAGATGCTGGAGCTGTCGGTGGCCGATACCGGCATGGGCATATCGCCTGAAGACCTCAAGCGTCTGGGGCGCCCCTACGAACAGGCCGGAGACGCCGCCCAGAGGGCCAAGGGTACGGGCCTGGGCCTGTCGCTGGTGCGCGGCTTCGCCGAACTGCACGGCGGCGAGATGATCATCGAAAGCACGCTGGGCGAAGGCACCTCGGTGCTGGTCCGTCTGCCCGGCCTGACACGGCCCGACGCCGAGGAACGCCCCAGCGCCAAGGTCATCGCCTTCAGCCCGTTTCGATAGCTAGCGCGCGAACAGCGCGAAGATGAAGGCGATCAGCAGGCCCACCGTGCCCCCGATCGGGAAGGCGTAGGTCAGGATGGCCTCGCGGATTCGGTCGTTGCGCCGCCTTTGATTCATGTCTCGGCCGTATGCGGGGCCGAGGCCGAAATGCCCGCCACAAGGGTCGGACGGGCTTCCTCGCCCAGGAGCTCCCAGGCCGGGGCCAGTTCGTCGGGAATAGCGCAGAGGCGCGTCTTGACCAGCAGCCGGCTGAAACCACGCCCGGCGGTGACGCAGGCGAAGGGGATGGCCAACAGACAGGGGAACAGCGTCGGTCCCGCCCACAGGATGGCGGGCGGCAGGAAGAACCAAAGGATGCCCGAGGCCACGACGCCGAAGGTCAGCTGCGGCCACAGACCCGCCAACGCTTCGCCGAGGCTAACGCTGCGATCCTCACGGTTTTGCGCCTCCCACATCACCTTGCGGCCGAACAGCAGTCCGCCGATGAACATGGTCTGGGCGATCATCATGATCGGGCCGATCAGGAGATTATAGACGAGGTCGAGCACACAGCCGGCCAGCATCCGCCCGGTCCCGCCATAGCTTCTGCCGCCGCCGCTCAGGAGAATGTCGAACAGGCCGAGAAAGCGCGGGGCGAACATCAGGGCGATGGAGGCGGCGTAGAGGCCGAAGGCCATGCTGGTGGCGAACATTGCGGGGCTGGGAGTCACGGCGATGATCAGACCGGCGATCAGCATCAGGAGATTCATCGGCGCGCCGGCGTACATCATGATGGCGTTGATCAGCTGGAAGCGGCCCATCGGCTTCAGTCCCGGCATCTTCAGCAGGCCCAGATACTGCAGGTTGCCCTGACACCAGCGCAGGTCGCGCTTGATGAAGTCCGGCAGGTTGGTTGGGTTCTCTTCCCAGCTTTCGAACTCGTCGGGGATGACGCGCACGTCCCAGCCGGCGCCGCGCATCAGGGCCGCCTCGACCTGATCGTGGCTGAGCACCCAGCCGCCCATCGGCGCCTTGCCCGGCAGCACCGGCAGCTTGCAGTGCTCCACGAAGGGCCGCAGGCGAATGATGGCGTTGTGACCCCAGTAGGGCCCGGCGGACCCCTGCCACCATGCGCTGCCGGTGGTCTGGGCGCGCATGCCGTGGCGCATGCCGAACTGGAAGATGCGGGTGAAGGCGCTCTCGGCGGGCCGCCCGACCACCAGGCTCTGCAGAATGCCCAGCTTGGGGTTGGTCTGCATGGCCCGCACCAGCCGCAGCATGGATTTGCCGGACATGACGCTGTCGGCATCCAGCACGATCATGTGGGCGTAATGATCCAGGCTCCGGGCGGCGAATTCCTCGAGGTTGCCGGCCTTGTAGCCGGTGTTCTCGCGCCGCCTGCGATAGCGCAGCCCGACGCCGGCGTAGTCGACCTGCAGGCGCAGGAACATCACCTCTTCCAGGCAGCCGATCTCGAAATCGCTGGTGTCGCTGAGCACATGGAAGTCGAAATGCGCGATCTGGCCGGTGGCCTTCACGCTGTCGATCATCACGCGCAGGCGGGCGAAGGTGGCCTCCACGGTCTCATTACGGACGCAGAGGCATATGGCGGTCCTGGTGGTGATCGGGCTGTCGGCTGGCGTGACGCGCAGAGCGGGGTTGGTATAGCCGACCGGGTCGCGGACCAGCCGCAGGATGACGAAGCCGATGGCCGAGTTCCAGAAGCCCAGCAGGGTCCAGGGCAGGCCGATCAGATAGATGATCAGGAAGGTCAGGGTCGGCGCCGACCAGCCGCGGCTGCCCAGCACATGGGTCATCACCCAGGCCAGCCCGGCCATGCTGCCGAGGTTCAAAACGAGCACCAGCCAGCGGCGCGCCCTCAATCGGGCGTCTTCTCCATCCAGGAGGTGGGCGGGCGTCGATTTCGCGGTTTGGTCCATGAGTCGTCGTGTTAAGGGCGCAGAGTGAAGGCGGCTAACGTTATTTACCCAAGGGGCTGCACGGCGTGAGTATCAAGCCTCAGGCGCTGTGGACGGTGGCGGCCGGCAAGGCCGCGCTGCGCCCCTGCGTGATTGCGCCGCCCGCCGAGGGCGAGGTGCAGATCACGGCGCTCTTGAGCGGCATCAGCCGGGGCACCGAGGCGCTGGTGTTCCGGGGCAAGGTCCCGCCCAGTGAATGGGCTCGCATGCGTTGTCCCAATCAGGAAGGCGAGTTCCCGTTCCCGGTGAAGTACGGCTACGCCATGGTCGGCGAGGTGGTGGACGGCGCCTCGGACTATATCGGCAGGCGGGTGTTCGCCCTGCATCCGCATCAAAGTCTGTTCAATCTGCCGCTGGAGTCCGTGGTGGAGGTTCCCACCTCCATTCCCACCGAGCGCGCCGTGCTGGCGCCGCAGATGGAGACGGCGCTGAACGCCACCTGGGACGCGGCGGCCCGTTTCGGTGACCGGATCGCGGTGGTCGGCGGCGGGGTGATCGGCCTTTTGACCGCCTATCTCTGCGCCCGGGCCAAGGGGGTGCGGGACGTGACCCTGATCGACGCCAATCCGTCGCGCGCGGCGCAGGCGCAGGCCCTGGGGTTGAAGTTCGCAACCCCCATGGATGACCTGCCGCACAAGTGTCAGATCGTCTTCCACGCCTCCAACACCGCCCAGGGCCTTAACCTCGCCCTGTCGCTGGCCGCCTTCGAGGCGACGGTGATCGAGCTCAGCTGGTTCGGCGACACGCCCGTGCCGGTCAATCTGGGCGGCGCCTTTCATAGCCAGCGGCTGACCTTGCGCTCATCCCAGGTGGGGGCGGTGGCCTTGTCGCGGCGCGCCAAGTGGGATTTCCGCCGGCGTCTGACCAAGGCGCTGTCTCTATGCGCCGATCCGGCCCTAGATGTGCTGGTGGCCAAGAAGACGCCTCTGACGAAGATCGTGCGGCGCATGCCCGCCATCCTGTCGGACCCCGAAACCCTTTGCCATCTGATCCAATACCAGGAGCGCTAATGTTCGCCGTTGAAGTCCGCGATCACATCATGATCGCCCACAGCCTGCCGGGCGAGGTGTTCGGCCCCGCCCAGGGCCTGCATGGCGCCACCTTCGTGGTGGACGTCGCCTTCTTCCGCGAGGAACTGGACCCCGACAACATTGTGGTCGACATCGGCCGCGCCACCGACACCCTGAAGGCGATCCTGAAGCCGCTGAACTACGCCAACCTCGACGCCCATGCGCCGTTCAAGGGCAAGGGCGCCACCACCACCGAGTTTCTGTCGCGGCACATCTTCGAGGAGATGGCCAAGGCGATCAAAGCCGGCGATCTCGGCCCCCACGCCTCGGGCCTGACCAAGCTGCGGGTCACGCTAAATGAATCCCACGTCGCGCGCGCCTGGTGCGAGGCCGACCTTGCCTAGGCTGTATTTCGCCGTTCCTGGCGACATCGAGGGGCGCACCGGCGGCACCCTCTACGACCGCAAGGTCATGGAAGCCCTGCGCGAGGACGGCTGGCGGGTGGAGCATCTGGCTTGGCCCAAGAGCTTCCCCTTCCCCAGCGAAGCCTGCCGCGACGAGGTTGAGGACAGCCTGGCGGCCGTGCCGGATGGCGCCCTGGTGCTGATCGACGGCCTGGCGCTGGGGGTGTTGTCGGGCCTGGCGCGCCAGCATGCCGAGCGGCTGCGCCTGGTGGGCCTGGTGCACCATCCTCTGGCGTTGGAGACGGGCCTGGCCCCCAACATCGCCGCTGAGTTCGCCATCTCCGAGCGCGACGCCCTGGCCTGCTGCCGGGCCGTGATCGTGACCAGCCAGACCACCGCCTCCATCGTCGAAGGGGCGTTCGGCGTTCCCGGCGAGAGGATCACCGTGGCCACCCCCGGCATCGCCGTCGCCCGGCCCGCCGGCGCCGTTCAGCGCCGCCCGGGTCCGCCGCGCCTTCTAGCCATGGGATCGATCAATCCGCGCAAGGCGCATGACGTGCTGGCCCAGGCCTTGAGCCAGGTCGCCGATCTGGACTGGAGCTGCGTCATCGCCGGCAGTCCCGAGCGCGATCCGGAGACTGCCGCCGATCTGGTGCTGCAGATCGCGGACCTCGGCCTCAGCGATCGCATCGCCCTGGCCGGCGAAGTCGACGAGATCGAAGCCGCCGCCCTCTATGCCAACGCCGACATCTTCGCCCTGGCCAGTCTGTACGAAGGCTATGGCATGGTCTTCTCCGAAGCCCTTGCCTACGGCCTGCCGATCGTGGCGACGACGGGCGGGGCCATTCCCGAGGTCGTGCCGCCCGAGGCGGGCATCCTGGCGGCGCCGGGCGACGTCGAGGGATTCGCCCAGGCGCTTCGTCTGGTCATCGGCGATCCCGCGAAAAGAGCCGCGCTGGCCGAGGGCGCGCGGCAGGCCGGTGCGTATCTGACCGGCTGGGACCGGACCGCCGCCGTCATTGGGGCCAGCCTGGAAAAACTCTAGGGCGCCACAAACTGGCAATCGAACACCACATCGTCGCCCAAATGATGGGTGACTGTATGCGGGCGAAGAGCGCCATCCAGTTCGTCTATCGGGGGCAGGTTGATCCCGATAGGCCCCGACCCAATGACCAGGGGAGCGATCGACAGATGAAGCCGATGCAACGCTCCTGCGGCCAGGAAGGCCGAAACCGTGGCCGCGCCGCCTTCGATCAGGATGCGTTTGAAACCGCGCTCCGCCAGGGCGGCGATGATGGCCTGGGGCGCGATGCAGGCGCCGTCCCGCTCCACGACGATCGGCGTTACCCCGTCGGGGCGGGCGCGGGCGTCGCATTGGATGGCGAAGATGGGTTCGGCGCCGTCGCAGTTCATCCGGGCCGAGGCCGGCAGGCGGAAGTTTGGGTCGATCACCACCCGGGCCGGGCAGGGGCCTTCGACTTCGCGCACGTTCAGCTGAGGATTGTCGGCGATCACCGTGCCGATCCCCACCACCACCGCGTCCACCAGGGCGCGCAGACGGTGCAGATGGCGGATGGCCTCCGGACCGTTGATGTAGCGCGACTTGCCGGTGGCGGTGGCCACCCGGCCGTCCAGCGATTGGCCGAGCTGGCCGATAACGAAGGCCGGTTCGGCGCGGCCAAGCGCCACGGGGGCGTAGAGGCTCCACAGCGGGCAGTTGTCCGGCGCGGGCGCCTGTCCGCCGTCGCCCGCCGCCAAATTGACCAGGGACGGCCAGACTTTGTGCAAGGCGGAGGCGGCGGGGTCCTGGTTTTCCGTGGGCTTAAGCAACATATCCCCTTGGCGGGCCTGCAGGCGTTGGTTCGCCGTGAGCCGCTTTGTCAGATACAGCACGCGGCGTTCATTGAAACCTCAGGCTGTTATGGTTTATAGACCCGTCCCTCGCCGATCCGAACCTGCGCTGCAGTTTTTTGTTGGACCTCATCGGAGGCATTTTTGAGCGATTTTTCGACCCGTCTGGGCAAGGTGCTGAGCGATGATGCTCACTTGGCCCAGGATCGCGCCGCCGCCGAACTGCGCGCCGGACGTCCGCTGCTGATCGAGTCGGCGGGCCGCCTGACCCTGACCGCTGCGCTGGACGGCGCTTCGCCCTCCCTGTTCGCCGTGTTTTCCGGCCTGGACAACGGCGTCCTGGCCTTGACCCCGCAGCGCGCCCGCATGATGGGTCTGGCGGTGGACTATGAAATCGCCCTGCCGCTGGCGGGTCTGGACCTGCAATCGGCCAAGCATCTGGCCTCCGATCCGCGGCTGAAGTCGCCCAAGGCCTGGTCCGAAGCCTCGGCGGGAGCGCTGGGCGCCATCGACCTTTGCAAGACCGCTCTACTGCTGCCCGCTGTCCTGGCCGCGCCAATGCCCCTGGACGCTGTTTTGCCTGCCCGGCTGCAACGCTACCGCGTCGACGCCCCGGCAGACGAACAGCACGCCCCCTACGACCTGGAGATCGTGTCTCAGGCCGACGTGCCCTTGGCCAGCGGCATCACCGGGCGCTTCATGGTGTTCCGCGGCGGCCCGGCCCCGCGCGACCAGGTGGCCATCGTGGTCGGCGATCCGGATCCGGCCAAGCCGGTGCTGGTGCGCGCCCATTCCGCCTGCCTGACCGGCGATCTGTTTGGCTCGCTGCGCTGCGACTGCGGCGACCAGCTGAAGAACGCCATGGCTCGGCTGGCCGAGGAGGGCGGCGGGGTGCTGCTCTATCTGGACCAGGAAGGCCGCGGCATCGGCATCGGCAACAAGATGCGCGCCTATGCCCTGCAGGACGACGGCTTCGACACCATCGACGCCGATGCGGTGCTGGGCTTTTCCGCCGACGAGCGACGCTATGAGTACGCCGCCTCGATCCTGCATACGCTGGGTTATCGGCGGATCACGCTGTTGACCAACAATCCCGAGAAGATCGGGGCCCTGACCCGCGCGGGGATCGAGGTGGTCGGCCGCCAGCCCCTGTTCGGCGCCGTCAACGCGCACAACAACGGCTATCTGCACACCAAGTCCAACCGCGCCCACCACATGCTGCAGGCGCTGCTGGGCGAGGCGACCGGGACCAGCTAGGGCCGGCCAGCTAGGGTTTGAAAGTCCGGATCAGGTCCTGAAGCTCGGGCTCGTCGACCAGTTCGGCGGCTTCGGCCTGGGAGGTCCACAGCTTCTCGCGCTGATCCCGTTCAGGCCAGGCCATCTGCTCGACGAAGACCTCCATGGCGAAGACGGCCACGCGGACGTCCTGCACCACCCCGCCCGGCAGCCGCTTGCCGTAGCCATAGTCGCCGATCGGTTCCGGATCGGTCTCGCCGGTGACGCCGGCCTCTTCGTAGGCTTCCTGAGCGGCGGCCTCGGCGGGGGTGCGGTCCTTCATTGGCCAGCCATTGGGCAGGACCCAGCGGCGGGTTTCGCGCGATGTGATCACCAGCACCTCGATGCCGCCGGAGGTCCGGCGGCGCCAAGGCAGGATGGCCGACTGCACGTCGCCCTTGCCGGTGGATTTGGGATCGTCGGTCATCCCCAGCAACAGGGCTGGGATCGGCGACTGGACGACGCGCCACAAAACTCAGGCGCCGGTGGGCGGCTGAGCATCGGGATACCTCGCGTCCAGGGTGAGTAACCAGCACTAGGGCCGGTCATCAGGGCTGTAAACCGTTCCGCCTCCGGTGCGACACTATTGTTCGGATACGGACGATCCTGAGCCTGATTTCAGGGCTTCGGCGTCAGGATGGCGTCCAGGGCGGCGGGGCCGGTCCCGACCTTCTCCAGATGCGGATAACGCAGGCCGCCGTCGTAGGGGATGACGACGGTGCGGTAGTGGTCGCCGTTCTGCACCAGAAGCTCGATGGGCCTGTGGTTGGCCTTGGCGGCGGTCAGGTCTTCCTTTAGCCGATCGGCGTCGTAGGCGATGCCGTTCACCGCCACCAGCTTGGTTCCCAGGTTCAGACCGGCCTTGAAGGCGGGGCTGTCCCAGATGACGGCAGTCAGCACGTCGCCCGAACCCACTGAGAAGCCCAGGGAATAGTTGAAGTCCTGGTTCTTGCGCAGGGCCATGGCCTGCTTGTGGTAGTCGCTGGGCGTGTCGGTAAAGACCAGCCGGTAGCCGCCTCGGGCCAAGCCATCGAGCGGGGCGCCGGGCCCGTGCCCGTCCAGCCGTGTGCGTAGGAAGGAGGCCCAGTCGTAGGGCTCCACCGCGTTCAGCGCCTTCACCACATCTTCGAATGTGTACTGCAGGTCGGCGAGGCTGCCGTTGTCGATGCCGAAGAAGCCTTGGGCGAAGTCGTCCAGCGAGCGTTTGCCGCCCGAGCGCTCGCGGATCAGGGTGTCGGCGTCCAGCCAGATCAGCTGGCCTTCGGAATAGTAGTCCTCTGAGCGCTGCCAGCTTCTCCAGGGGACGGGGCGGCGCTGGTTGACGATGGGATCGTTGGTGGTGTCCTGCAGCACCTTCCATTGACGGCCGGGGACGTTGTCGTAGACGGCGGCCGTCAGCCCGATCGCGTCCAGCGCCTGATCCTTGGTCAGCAGGCCCGAGCGGGCCGCCAGCACATAGCCCCAGTACTGGGTCTGGCCCTCGTAGACCCACAGCAGGGAGTCCTGCATCGGCGTGGTGTAGTCGGCGGTCCACAGGTCCGCCGGACGGCGGAACTTGCCGTTCCAGGAGTGTGTGAACTCGTGGGGCAGCAGGTCGCGGTAGGGGGCGTTCTTGGCCCAGTCGGTGAAGTAGTCGACATCCACTCCATCCTCGCTGGAGCGGTGATGCTCCAGGCCGATGCCGCTCATCCGGTCGGTCACCGACAGCAGGAAGTCATAGTGGTCGTAGTGGTGCGCGCCGTAGAGCCGGTAGGCCTGCTGCACCAAGGCCCTGTGAGCGGCCAGGGCGTCCGGCTTGATCTCCAGCGCTTCGGGCCGGTCAGCGACGATGTTCAGCGTCACGGGAGCCGGTCCGCTTGGATCCAGATCGACCGCCTTGAAGAAGCGCCCGGCGAAGATCGGCGAGTCCACCAGGGTCTCATAGGGCGTGGTCTTGAAGGTGGTCACGGCCCCGTCGGTGGAGGCGACTTCCATGGCGCTGCCGAACTTCCAGCCGGCGGGCAGATTGACGCTGGCGTCCACCGGGATGCGGCGGGTGAAGTAGCCGGCCGGGTACAGGGACACCGAATCCCACTGCAGGTTCAGCATCTCCGGCGTCATCACGATCCGGCCCTCGTCGTCCTTCACCGCGGACAGGAACTGGAAGTCCAGGTCGATGCTCTTGGCGCCGGCGGGCGGGGTGATGTGAAAGGCGTAGACGTCCACGGTATCGCGCACCCATTCGATCCGCTTGCCGTCGGCGCGGACGATGAGGCCTCCGAGGTCGGCCAAGGGACCGTTGGGCGAGTGATTGCCCGGTAGCCATTTAGGATAGCGCAGCACCAGCGGCTTGCTGCCGGGCGCCGGGATGGTCTCGTGGATGCGGAAGATGTGGCGCTCGAGGTCGGTGGCGTCGACGTGGAGCTTGATCACGCCGGGGTAGGGGATGTCGCGCGGCGCCGGCGTTGCAGGGGGTGGCTTGACCGGCTGGGCCAGGAGTTGGACGTGCGGCTGGGCGTGGGCCGGGCTGAAAGCTGCGGCGGTCAGGAGTAGGGCGAGGAGGCGGGCGGAAGGCACGGGCGGTCTCTCTGCAAGGGCGGCTCCACGTTCGGCCAGAGCCGCCGCCGCCGCAAGGCCGGTGATACCCGGCGATGGGTGCGCATCCGCCGCCAGCCTGCTATTCAGGCCGCATGAGCATCGTGCAAAGCCTGCAGACAATTCTCGGCGACCGGGCTGTCGCCTGCGACGCCATGGAGGGCCAGCGGCGCGGCAGCGACTTCATGACCACGGGCCATGCGCCCGTCGCGGTGGCCTATCCGATCTCGACCTAGGAGGTCTCCCAAGTCCTCAAGCTCTGCAACGACCTGCGCCAGCCGGTCGTGCCCCAGGGCGGGCTGACGGGGCTGTCGGGCGGGGCGACGCCGAGCCAGGCGGGGATGGTGGTCATCTCGATGGACCGGATGCGCGCCATCGAGGAGATCGATCCCCATTCCCAGACCATGACGGTCCAGGCCGGGGCTGTGCTGCAGACGGTGCAGGAGGCCGCGGACGCGGCGGACATGTTCTTCCCGCTGGACCTCGGCGGGCGCGGCTCGGCCCAGGTCGGGGGTCTGATCGGCACCAACGCCGGGGGCAACCGGGTGCTGCGCTATGGGATGATGCGGGACCTGATCCTGGGCATCGAGGCGGTGCTGCCGGACGGGCGGGTGATCTCGTCGCTGAACAAGATGCTCAAGAACAACACCGGCTATGACCTGAAGCAGCTGTTCGTGGGCGCCGAGGGTACGCTGGGCGTGGTCACGCGGGCCAACCTCAAGCTCTTCCCCAAGCCCGCCGACGCTGTGACGGCGCTCTGCGGCCTGCCGGACTACGAGGCGGCCCTGGCCCTGCTGCGGCGGGCGCGCTCGATGCTTGGCGGCACCCTGTCCGCCTTCGAGGCCATGTGGGCCGACTTCTTCGATCTGGCGATGGAGCAGCCGGGGCGGCGGCCCCTGGAAGGCCGTCACAACATCTATGTCCTGCTGGACGCCCTGGGCTCCGATGCGCAGACCGACGCCGCCCGCTTCGAGCTGATGATCGCTTCGGCCATCGAGGCCGGAGAGGTCGAGGACGCGGTGATCGCCCAGTCTGTCCGCGAGACGCGCGATTTCTGGAAGATCCGCGAACTGCCGGCCGAATTTGGACGGGTCTTCTCGCCGCACATTCCGTTCGACGTCTCGGTCACCACCGGCTCCATCGGCGCGTTTCGCGATGACGTCGATGCCCGGCTGAAGGCCGCATTCCCCGGAATGGGCGTCCTCTATTTCGGCCACATCGCCGACGCCAACCTGCATATCGGCGTTCAGGCCTCCAAGGGCGAGGACCCGGCGGCGGTCAAGGCGGTGGTCTACGAGACGGTGCGTGACTGGAAGGGCTCGGTCTCGGCCGAGCACGGCATCGGGGCGGAAAAGCGCAAATACCTGGCCTATTCGCGCACGCCCCAGGAGCTGGACCTGATGGCCGGCATCAAGGGGACGCTGGACCCGCACGGCATCCTCAATCCCGGCAAGGTGCTCGGCGGGTAGGCTTTGGTTTCGCGCTTGCGCCCTGGACGAGTTCGTAACAGGGTCCAGAAAAATCACAGCCGGCTGAACGCGCCGGAACAGGGAGAGATCACCAATGGGCATCCGCTCGCATCTGCTCATGGCCGCCGTGGCTCTGACCGCGACCTTCGGCGTCGCCGCCGGCTCCGCCAACGCCGCGCTCGATCCCAAGGCCCTGACCCAGGTCCCCTTCGACCAATACAAGTTCGAGGGCAAGCCGGGCGGTCCGCAGCAGGTCAAGGTCTATGGCGATCCGGACAAGCCCGGCCCATACGGCATCCTGATCCGCTGGCTGCCGCACACCAACAGCCGCCCGCACCTGCACCATAACGACCGCTATATCGTGGTCCTGCAGGGGGTCTGGTGGGTCAATACCGGTCCCAAGTTCAATGCCGCCACCATGGTCCCGATCAAGCCGGGCGTGATGGTTACTCACCACAAGGACGAGATTCACTACGACGGCGCCAAGGATGAGGGCGCGCTGATCTGGATCACCGGCATGGGTCCGGCGACGAGCGTCGACAAGGAACAAAAATAGCCTGCCGGGGCGGTCTTCGGGCCGCCCGCGATTGGAGCGGGGGCGCGAGACCCCCGCCCGTTTCGAGGTGGGGAGGCCTTGAGACATGACAATGCTGACGCACGGATTTGCAGGATGGGCCGCCGGTGTGCTGGCCGCCAGCGTTCTCGGCGCCCCCGCGTCAGCCCAGGCGCCCCTGACGGCGGGCGATGCGATCCCGCCGGGCTATGTCGCCTTCGGCGCCGCGCCTCCGGTGGGCACCGCGCCCGGCCTGAAGGTGCAGGAGTTCGCCCCCGGGGCGGGCAAGACCTACAAGGTATCGATGCGGCCCGGCGACGAGATCATGAGCGGCATGCTGCGCTTCGCCGCCGCCCGCCCCATGGTCCAGGCGCAGCTGGCGGGCGTGGGCGGTGTGAGGTCGGCGGTGCTGGCCTGGTACGACCCCAAGGTGCGCGCCTTCAAGCGTATCGAGGTCAATGAGAAGTGCGAGATTTCCGGGGTCACCGGGACCATCACCACGAACGCGCAGGGCAAGCCCAATGTGCACCTGCACCTGGTGCTGACGCGCCAGGACGGCTCGTCGGTGTCCGGTCACCTGATCTCGGCGGTTGTCGATCCGGTCCTGGAGGTGTTCGTCACCGACCTCGGCCCGGGCAAGGACGTCAATGTTCCCTAAGAATCCTACCAATCGGGCGGGGAGGCCCTTTTCCATGACCATGGCCAAATGGGTGATCGGAGCGGCGCTGGCCGCCGCGGCGACCTGCGGAGTCGCGATCGCCGCCAAGGCGCCGGCGGGTTCCGTCGGCGGGGTGGACGCCAAGAAGATCATCGCGGCGGCCCCGGGCGAATGGCTGGGCTATGGCCGCGACTATCACGAGCAGCGCTTCAGCCCGCTCGATCAGGTCAACACCTCGACCGTCAAGAATCTGGGCCTGACCTGGCACTACGACTTCGGCGACCGTCAGGGGCTGGAGTCCACGCCGATCGTGCACAACGGCGTCATCTATGTGTCGACCGACTTCGCCGAGGTGTTCGCCTTCGACGCGCGGACTGGCAAGAAGCTGTGGAACTACGAGCCCAACACCCGCCTTTGGCAGGTCAACACCTGCTGCTCGCCGGCCAACCGTGGCGTCGCCATCTGGGGCGACAAGATCTTTGTCGGGGCGCTGGACGGGCGGCTGATCGCGCTCAACGCCAAGACCGGCAAGGTGGCCTGGACGACCCAGACCTTCCCCAAGACGACCCGGCTTTCGATCACCGGCGCGCCGCGCGTGATCAATGGGGTCGTGATCATCGGCAACGGCGGCGCCGAGCTCGGCGTGCGCGGTTTCGTGGCCGGCTATGACGCTGAGACCGGCAAGCGCAAGTGGCGCTTCTGGATGGTGCCGGGCAAGACGCCCAATGACGGCGACGCCTCCGACACGGCGATGAAGAACGTGGCCTACAAGACCTGGCATGGCGGCGAGTGGTGGAAGCTGGGCGGCGGCGGCACGCCGTGGGACGGCATGGCCTACGATCCGGCGCTCGACCTGCTGTACGTCGGCGGTGGCAACGGCTCGCCCTGGAACGCGGCCATGCGCAGCCCCGGCGGCGGCGACAACCTGTTCCTGGGCTCCATCGTCGCCATCAAGCCTGAGACAGGCCAGTACGTCTGGCACTTCCAGGAGACGCCCGGCGACAGCTGGGACTACACCTCCACCCAGCCGATCATCCTGGCCGATATCAAGATCGACGGCAGGATGCGCAAGACCCTGCTGCACGCCCCCAAGAACGGCTTCTTCTATGTGCTGGACCGGGCGACCGGGAAGTTCATCCAGGGGACCAACTATGCCCCCGTGAACTGGGCCTCGGGCCTGGACAAGAACGGCCGGCCGATCGAAACCCCCGGCGCGCGCTATGGCGATACCGGCGGGGCCTTCGTCGCCATGCCGGGGCCCGGCGGGGCCCACAACTGGCAGCCGATGTCCTACAGCCCCAAGACCGGCCTGGTCTACGTCCCCGTCGCCGAGGGCAGCTATCCCTACAAGAACGATCCCACCGAAGGCGGTACGGGCCGCAGCAAGCTGGGCTTCAACACCGGCGCGGGGGCCTTCTCCGCCACCGTTCCGACGCCCACCGCCGCCAACGCCAACCTGCCCGGCTTCGACACCGCCAACGGCCACCGCGACGCCTATCTGCTGGCCTGGGACCCGGTCAAAGGGAAGGCGGCCTGGAAGGTCCCTCAGATGAAGAACTTCAACGGCGGGACCCTGTCCACCGCCGGGGGGCTGGTGTTCGAAGGCAACCAGATGAACGACTTCACCGCCTACAAGGACGACACGGGCGAGAAGCTGTGGACCTTCGACGCCCAGACCGGGGTAATCGCCGGCGCCGCCTCCTATTCGCTCGATGGGGTGCAGTACGTGGCCATCATGGCCGGCTGGGGCGGCACCACCGCGCCCTATTCGAGCCATTCGGACGCCAACGGCCCGGCGCGCCTGCTGGTCTTCAAGCTGGGGGGCAAGGACAAGCTGCCGCCCAAGCCGGTCTATGAGCCCCTGCCGTTCGATCCGCCGGCTCAGACCGATTCGCAGGAGACCGTGGCCCGAGGCGGGAGCTACTACGTCCGCTACTGCACGCGCTGCCACGGCGGCGGGGCGGCGGGCGGCGGGCTCGGCGCCAGCGGCCCAGCGGACCTGCGCCGCACGCCCTTCATCCAGAGCCAGGACGCCTTCAACCAGGTGGTGGTCAAGGGCGACTTGAAACACCTGGGCATGGCGGCGTTCGGCGAGGAAGTGACCGAGGACAAGGCCACGGCCATCCGCGCCTACATCATCCACCAGTCGGCCGAGGCCAAGAAGGCGGGCCTGAAGTAGGCTGACCGGACGTCATTTGGGTTGCGCGGCGGGCTGGTCCCGCCGCCGCCTAAAGGCTGGTCGCGCCCAGGGCCTCGGCCTGCTGGGGGTTGCCGACCGTGACGTCCAGATCGTTGATCAGACCGGTGTGCAGCGAATAGACCCAGCCGTGCACGCACAGCGGCTGGCCGCGCACCCAGGCGTCCTGCACGAACACGTCCGAGGCGACGTTGCGCACCTGACGGATGACGTTGAGCTCGGTCAGCCGGTCCATGCGGTCGCGTTCGCCCGGGATCGCGTCCAGCTCGTGCTTGTGCTCGTGCGCGACCTCGCGAATTGGGTGCAGCCAGTGATCGACCAGGCCGCGTCTTTTCCCATCAACAGCCGCAGCGATGCCCCCGCAGCCGTAGTGGCCCACCACCATGATGTGTTTGACCTTGATCACGTCGACGGCGAACTGCAGCACGCTGAGGTAGTTGGCGTCCTGCGGCGGGGCCAGGTTGGCGACGTTGCGGTGGACGAACAGCTCGCCCGGATCGAGATCAACGATCTCGTTGGCGGGCACGCGGCTGTCCGAGCAGCCGATCCACAGGTACTCGGGCGCCTGCTGACCCTCCAGACGCTCGAAGAAACCGGCGTCGGCGGCGACCTTGCGCTCGGCCCAGGCCCGGTTGTTGTCTTTTAGGTGATCCAGCATGGCTCGCGCTTAAGCCTTATGGCGGTGGGCGACAAGGCCGATCCTGAATTGCTGGCCACCGATAAGCTATAGCTATCCGGCTGCGCGCACGGGTATTAGATTGGCCAGGTCAACAAGGCCCGCCCGCTGCGGACCCGCAAGAAAATACGGGAATGGAATCGTGAGCCCCAAAACCAAGATGCAACTGCGCGTCGGCGCCTCGGCGTCTGCGGCCCTGCTCTGCCTCGCCGGCGTGGTGCACGCCCAGAACAGCCAGGGACCGGCCCAGGCCCCGAGCGCGGCCCAGACCCAGAACCGGCCGACGACGCTGGACAACATCCCGGACCCGACTCTGACCCTGACCAAGCCCCTGCGCGGCGCGACGCCCGCACCTCCGGGCTCGGCTGCGCCCAACCCCGACCCCAAGAACTTCGAGGGCGTGTGGTGGCTGAAGGGCTACGAATACATGATCGGTCCGGCCCCGGGGATCGAGCCACCGCTGAAGCCGGCCTACATGGACATCCTCAAGCGCCGCATCCGCGCCAAGAACGCGGGCAAGCCGGAGACCGACACCTCCACCAAATGCTATCCCCACGGCATGCCCCGGCTGATGGAGAGCCCGTATCCGATCGAGATCTGGCAGACGCCGGGCCGGGTCACCATCCTGCATGAGGTGGCGCACGAGGTGCGGCGCTTCTATCTGGACCGCAAGCAGCAGGCCAATCCCAAGACCAGCTACCTCGGCCATTCGGTGGCCCATTGGGAAGGCGACACCCTGGTGGTTGATACGGTCGGCATCGACGCCTCCAGCTTCATCGACGACGAGGGCGCCAGCCACTCCGACAAGGAGCACATCATCGAGCGCTTCCATAAGGTCGACGGCGGCCGCCAGCTGCAGGTCGACACCACGGTGGAAGACCCGATCACCCTGGAGCGTCCCTACAGCTACTCGCGCTACTTCCAGTGGCGCCCCGACATCCGCATCTCCGAATACGTCTGCGAAGAAAACAACAGAAACGCGCCGATCAACGGCGTCACGGTGGCCCAATGAAAACGACGACTTCCGCGCTGGCCCGCATCCTGGTCCTGGCCGCCATGCCCGCGCTGGCTCACGCCGCCGCAGCCAAACCGGACTTCACCGGCGCCTGGACCGTTTCCGCCTACACCCCGTCTCTGAAGCCGTCGGACGGCAAGCCCGTGCCGTTCAAGCCGGAGGCCAAGGCGGTCTACGACAAGCATCTGGCTGCCGCCGCCAAGGGCGACAAGAGCTATGACGCCGCCGCGATCTGCCTGCCCGAAGGCCTGCCGCGGATCATGCTGAAGGAGACCTTCGAGATCCTGCAGCGGGACAAGGAAATCGCCTTTGTCGGCCTGAACCGCGTGCCCTGGCGGGTCTATGTGAACCAGACCCTGCCGACCGATCCCGATCCCATGTTCATGGGCTATCTGGTGGGCAAGTGGCAGGGGCCGACCCTGGTGGTGGAAGGCGCCGGTTTCCGCGACACGACCCTGCTGGACGACAAAGGCATCCCGCACTCCGAAGCCCTGCATCTGACCCAGCGTTTCAGCATGGGCAAGGGCGGTAAGACCATGACGGTCCGCACCACGATCGAGGATCCAAACACTTTCACCCGGGCTTGGACCACGACCAGCACCTTCGTGCGCAAGCCTGCCGGTTTCGAGATGCCCGAGGAAATCTGCGCGGCCAAGCTGGAGTCGACCCGGCCCAAAACCTAGGGTTGAGCTGGTCACGCGCGATTTAGGATCGATATTCGCGCAAATCAGTTGACCCGGCCAGTTTGTATGCCGAAAACCGTCGCCAGCTATAACAGAAACGCGGCGTCGGGGCACAGATGGATCGCGCGATCAGTTCAGAAGGCGCCGAAGCGGGCGCCCGCACAGGCTCCATTGGTCCGATGATTTCGGCCCGGCTGGGCTCGCTGGCCGGCCATGTGGTGACCACCGCCAGCGCCACCTACGCCCGCATCGGCATCGGCTCGGTGGAAGCCAAGGTTCTGTTCGTCCTGGACGAAGGTCCGATGACCGCAGCGCGGATTTCCAAGCTGCTGGGGATGGACCGGGCCGCGATCAGCCGGACTGTGAAGGCCCTGGTGGCCAGGGGGCTGCTGGACCGTTCGCACGGCGCTGTCGCCTCGCTGTCGCTGACTCCGCGCGGCCATATCATGCATGGCGCGGTGCGCTGCATCTCCGAGGAACGCGAACGCCGGCTGATGGCCAATTTCACGGACGCAGAGCGAAGCGCCCTGATCAATTATCTGGCGCGTCTGGCGGTCAATGTGCCGGACCTGTCCAAGCTGGCCGACGAGATGGCCGGGCCGGGCCGGCTGGAACTCTAAAGCCTTCAATCGTCTAGGTAATCTACCCGACTCTGGCCGAGCGCCATCACGGCGAAGTTCGCCGTGGCCTGGGAACCGCGTCCCCGCCCAAGGGGTTGCTGCATCCGAGATCAACGCCATCGGAGAGCACCCTCATGACCGCTACCCAGAAATCTTCCGGCGCCAAGACCCGCCGCACGCGCCGCACCGGCCGCCGCGATCCCCTGGCCATCACTCTGCTGAAGAAGGACCACCGCGAAGTCGCCGCCATGTTCGAGGAATACGAACAACTGGAGGCGGAGGCCGAGAAGCTGGCCCTGTTCAACAAGATCGCCCTGGCGCTGAAGGTGCATACCCAGATCGAGGAGGAAATCCTCTATCCCGAGGAGCGCGGCACGGTGGAGGACGACCTGCTGGACGAAGCCTATGTCGAGCACGACGGGGCCAAGAAGCTGATCGCCGAGATTGAGGCCATGCAGCCGTCCGAGGACTTCTACGACGCCAAGGTCAAGGTGCTGGGCGAGTACATCAGCCACCACGTCAAGGAAGAGGAACAGCCGGGCGGCGTGTTCGCCCAAGCCAAGCGCGGCGACGAGGACCTGGAGGCCATGGGTGAGCGGCTGAAGGCGCGCAAGGAAGAGCTCACCGCCCAGCTCAGCGGTAAGAAGACCTCCTAGCGGTTATAGAGATCGGGGCTTGAGGCTCGCCGCGTCGCCTGCCATCTGGGCGGCATGGCCGAGAGCTTCAGCCCCGATCGACTGTCCACCGACAAGGCTGCGCGTTACGCCGAGACGCGCGCCGAGATCGCCGCTGTGCTGGACGGCGAGGCAGATCGCACCGCCCGCATGGCCACGGTCGCCGCCATGCTGAAACAGGCCTTCGACCAGTTCTTCTGGGCGGGCTTTTATGTCGTCGACGCCGACAATCCTCAGGAGCTGGTGGTAGGCCCTTACCAAGGCACGCTCGGCTGCCTGCGCATCGCCTTCGGGCGCGGGGTCTGCGGCGCCGCCGCCCTAAGCCGCCGGACGCAGATCGTCGAGGACGTCCACGCCTTTCCGGGCCACATCGCCTGCGACGGCCGTTCGCTAAGCGAGATCGTGGTTCCGGTGCTGGACGCGCACGGTAGGCTGATCGCGGTGTTCGATGTCGACGCGACGCAACTGGCGGCCTTCGACCGCACGGACGCCGAAGGCCTCGAACGCATCCTGGCGGACACCTTCGCGGCTATCTAGGTGCCGCTATTTGAGCTCGGGCCGCTCGTCCAGCTTGAGGGCCTTGAAAGCGCCGTCGGCGGCATTGCGGTCGGCGACCATCAGAACTCCGTTCTGCACCACAACCACGAGGTCCGACACGCCCATCAGCACCAGGGTCGGGCCGTCGCTCTGGGCCAAGCTATTGGTCACCCCGTCCAGGATCGCCTCGCCGGATACCGCGTTGCCGTCCGCGTCCTTGGGCGAGCCTTGCCATAGCGCCGACCACGTGCCGGCGTCGCTCCAGCCGAAATCAGTGATCGCCACCCGCGCCAGGCTGGTCTTCTCCAGGATGGCGTAGTCGACCGCGATCGAGGGTGCGGTGATGAAGGCGTCCGACAGGGCGACGATCACGCCGTCGCGGCGAGCCTCGTGCAACGCCGTCTCGACTGCCGCCGCGACGTCCGGCGCCAGGGCCTCGGCTTCGCGCAGGAACACCCCGGCCTGGAATAGGAACATCCCGCCGTTCCAGCTGTAGGCGGGGTCGGCGACGAAGCGGCGCGCGGTTGCAAGGTCCGGCTTCTCGACAAAGGCGGTGACCGCTTGGGTCGCGCCATCGCCCAGTCCCGCCTGGATATAGCCATAGCCGGTGTGTGGCCCGGTGGGCTTGATACCGAACAGGACGATGTGGCCAGCCTCCACCGCGGGCAGAGCGGCGGCGATGGCCGCGTGCAGAGCCTGCGGCTTGGAAGCCAGATTGTCGGCGTGGACCAGCAACAGCGGCGCCTCGGGATCGGTCTCGGCGCCATAGGCGGCGGCGGCGATCACGGCGGGGGCGGTGTTGCGGCCCTGCGGCTCGGCCAGGATGGCCAGGGGCGTCACGCCCGCCTCGATCAGCTGGTCGCGTGCCAGATCGGCGTGGGCCGCCGCGCAGATCACGATCGGGTCGCCGAACATCGGGCCCTGAAAGCGCAGGGCGGTGTCCTGCAACAGGGTGCGGTCCATGCCCAGACGCTGGAAGGGCTTGGGCCGGTCGCCGCGCGAAGCGGGCCAGAGCCGGGTGCCGGCCCCGCCTGCGATCAGGACCGGAGTGATCGGCCGCATGGCCCCTCGGACTGTCTGGTTAGGATTCTGTGGCGGTATAGGGCGCCGGGCGCCGCAGGAACAGGGGCGGTCAGGCCGACGGGGTCATGCCGTCCCAGGCTTCGCAGCCGTCGGCGAAAAACTTGGCGAAGGAGGTCACGCCGCCAAAGCCGTGCAGCAGGCGCCGCAGGTCCTCGCGCCGGGGCGGGTCGACCAGGAACATCATGAAGCCGCCGCCGCCGGCGCCCGACACCTTGCCGCCGAACACGCCGAACGTCTTGGCCGCCTGCAGAACCTCGTCAATGGCTGAGGAGCTGATGCCGCCCGCCGTCCGCTTCTTGGAAGCCCAGCCCGCGTCCAGCAGCGCGCCGAGACCCGGAAAATCGCCCGAGCGGATGGCGTCGCGCATCTGGTAGGCCCCGGCCTTCAAGGCGTCTAAGCCCTCGATGGAGCCCGGCGCGTGGGCGCGCATGTTCTTTGACTGCTCCTCGATGATGGCCGCGGAGTCCCGCGACACCCCAGTGAAATAGAGCAGCAGCGAGGCTTCCAGCTCGCGGATGAAGTTGGCGGGCGCGGCGATCGGTTCGACCTGCACCGCGCCGGAGGGATGGAAGCGCATGAAGTTCAGACCGCCGAAGGCGGCGGCGTACTGATCCTGGCGTCCGCCCGCCAGACCGAGGTCGATGCGCTCGATATCGAAGGCCAGCTTGGCGATGGTGTGAGGGTCGAGCCCCAGGTCCATGTAGCGGCTCATGGCCTGGACAATGGCCACCACCAGGGCAGAGGAGGAGCCTAGACCCGAACCCGGCGGACAGTCGGCGTAGGAGGTCATCGACAGGCCGAAGCGGCGACCGCCGGCGAAGTCGCGGACCATGCGGTCGTAGACGCCCTTGAGCAGACGCAGGGGCTCGGGGACCGGCTCGTCGAGGCCGCCTTCCCAGGTCTGGTCGCGGTCCGCCGCCGTCAGCTTCAGGCGCGAGTCCTGGCGTTCCTGCACCGTGACATGGGCGAACAGATCGATGGTGGCGTTGACCACGGCCCCGCCGTGCTCGTCGCAATAGGGGGAGACGTCGCTGCCGCCGCCGCCGAAACCCAGACGCAGGGGGGCGCGGGCGCGCACGCAACGCTGGCCGGAACCGCTCATCCGATCGACCTACCCATGACCAGGACCCATAGGGCGCAGCCTATAGCACGCCAAGCAAACTCTACCGTGCGGTGTGGGGCCCTTCGTCGCATAGCCGCGATGCTCTAAGCTGCCGGGGAAGCGGCGCGAGCCGTGAGCCGCCAGGAGTTTCGGTTGCCAGTCAGATCGGTTTCAGTCCTCGCCTTCGCCGCCGCCCTGGTCTTGACGGGAGGCGCCGCGCGCGCCGCCGACGGCCCCTACGGCATCGCCATGGGCGCACCGGTCTCCCAGCTGCCCGGGGCGAAAGGCTTCAAGCCGGGCTGGTACCATGTGGCCTCGCCCCCCGAGCCCGATGCCCAGTTCGCCGCCTATGCGGTGGAGGCGTTCAAGGCCACCGGGGTTTGCGTGGTGCAGGCGGTCAGCCCCGAGATCGGTTCGGACCCCGAGGGGACCAAGGTGCGCGCCGCCATCGACCATCTGGTGCAGACCTATTCCACGACCCTGGGCCAACCTGAAAGGCTGGACAGCTGCACGGCCCTGATCTGCACGCCCGACCTCTGGGCCGCCGACATGATGACCGGCGACCGTCACTACGGCTTCCGCTGGCAGGTGCGCGGCGGGCTGAAGCGGGTGCGCGAGGTGTCGGTGATCGCTGTGGCCCACAGCGTGAATCGCTTCGTCTATCTGGTGGAATATCAAAGCAACGATCTGACCGGCTGCACGACGCAGGAGACCGCCGACCGCTAAGGCGCGCCGGCGTTTCGCTTTGAGCGGGCAGGGGATTCCGCTACACATCTCGCACCTGCAACATGGGCGACACAGGCTGCTGGCAGAAGGTCCGCGCGCCGCCGGGCGAGCGATTGACTTGGCGCCGCAACGCAGCCAGACGGTGGCGTTCCGATCTGCCGAGGCGTTTGTTTGCGTTTGCACATCCCATCCAAGATTCTCGTCGCTTCGGCCCTGGCGCTGCTGACGCTGACGGCGTGCGGACGCAAACCCGCGCCTCTCGCCCGCCCGCCCGCCGAGGTCGGCGTGGTGACAATCGCGACCCAGACCGTGCCGCTGACGACCCTGCTGCCCGGCCGCACCTCGCCCTTCGCCATTTCCCAGGTCCGCCCCCAGATCGGCGGCATCATCCAGGCCCGCCTGTTCCAGGAAGGCGCCAATGTCCGCGCCGGTCAGGTGCTCTACCGCATCGATCCAGCGCCCTACCGCGCCGCCGTGGATCAGGCCAAGGGCGTGCTGGCCAGCGCCGAGGCCAATCTGGTCACCATGAAGCTGAAGGCGGATCGCTACGCCGAGCTGCTCAAGACCGATTCCGTCGCTCGCCAAGCCTATGACGACGCCGTCGCCGCCTCCGGCCAAGCGGCCGCCGCCGTGCAGCAGGCCAAAGCGTCTGTTCAGACCGCCCAGATCAATCTCGGCTACACCGACATCAAGGCGCCGATCTCCGGCCGCATCGGTCGCTCCACCTATACCCAGGGCGCCCTGGTCACGCCCGGCCAGACCGATGCCCTGGCCACCATCCAGACGCTGGATCCCATCTACGTCGACCTCAGCCAGTCCAGCGCCGAATTGATCGCGCTGGAGAACGGTCTGGCCCAGGGCAGGACGCATAAGGGCGGGGCGCTGAGCGCCAAGGTAAAGCTGATCCTAGAGGACGGTTCGACCTACCCGCTGCAGGGCAAGCTGGAATTCACCGACGTCACCGTCGATCCCTCCTCCGGCGCAGTCACTCTGCGCGCGGTCTTCCCCAACCCCAGCAGCACCCTTCTGCCCGGCATGTTCGTGCGCGCGGAGATCACTGAGGCGGTGGTGCAGAACGCGATCCTGGCGCCGCAGCAGGGCGTCACGCGCGATCCCAAGGGCGGCGCTTCGGTCATGATCGTCGACGCCCAGGGCAAGGCCCAGACCCGGCCCATCGAGGTCGGACAGGCGGTCGGCCCCAACTGGCTGGTGACCAAGGGTCTCGCCGCCGGCGACAAGGTCATCATCGAGGGTCAGCAGAAGGTGCAGCCGGGCGCCCCGGTGCGCGCCGTGCCGGCCGGGTCCGCGCCCTCGCGCCGTGGTCCTCCCGGCGGGGCCCAGCAGGGCCGCGGCAGGCCCTAGAGCATGTCCCGCTTCTTCATCGACCGGCCGATCTTCGCCTGGGTCATCGCCATCGTCATCATGCTGGCGGGCGCCCTGTCGATCCAGCTGCTGCCGATCGCCCAGTACCCGGACATCGCGCCGCCCCAGGTCAATATCAACGCCAACTATCCCGGCGCCTCTCCCGAGACGGTGGAAGCCTCGGTGGTGCAGATCATCGAGCAGCAGCTCACGGGGCTGGACGGGCTGACCTATTTCAGCTCCAGCAGCGACTCCAGCGGCAACGCCAGCATCACGGCGACCTTCAAGGCGGGCACCAATCCCGACATCGCCCAGGTCCAGGTGCAGAACAAGGTGCAGCTGGCGGTCTCGCGCCTGCCTCAGGAAGTGCAGCGCGCCGGCCTGTTCGTGAACAAGTCGCAGGGCGGATTCTTGACCATCGCCGCCCTCTATGACGAGAGCGGACGTCTGACCACCAGCGACATCGGCGACTACGTCGGCAGCCAGTTGCAGGACCCGATCAGCCGCATTACCGGCGTCGGCCAGGCCCAGATCTTCGGGGGCCAATACGCCATGCGCATCTGGCTGGATCCGCTGAAGCTGAACAGCTACGGCCTGACTACCGACGATATCAACGCCGCCATCGTCGCCTAGAACGCCCAGGTCTCCGCCGGCCAGATCGGCGCCCAGCCCTCGGTGCCGACCCAGGAACTGAACGCCACGGTCACCGCCCTCTCGCGGCTGCAGACGCCCGAACAATTCCGCCAGATCGTGGTCAAGGCCTCGGCCACCGGCGCGGTGGTGCGCCTGAAGGACGTGGCGCGGGTCGAGCTCGGCAACGACAACTACAACTTCCTGGCCCGCCTCAACGGCAAGCCGTCCGCCGGCCTGGCGATCAGCCTGGCGCCCGGCGCCAACGCCCTGGAAACATCCGAAGCGGTCAAGGCCAAGATCGCCGAACTCTCCGCCGCCTTCCCGCCGGGGATGAAGGTCGCCTATCCTTTCGACAGCACCCCCTTCATCAAGATCTCCATCCACGAGGTCATCAAGACCCTGCTGGAAGCCATCGTCCTGGTGGTGGTGGTGATGTTCGTCTTCCTGCAGAACTGGCGCGCCACCCTGATCCCGACCATCGCCGTGCCGGTGGTGCTGCTGGGCACCTTCGGGGTGCTGAGCGTGGCGGGCTTCTCGATTAACACCCTGACCATGTTCGGCATGGTGCTGGCCATCGGCCTGCTCGTCGACGACGCCATCGTGGTGGTGGAGAACGTCGAGCGGATCATGGCCGAGGAGGGGCTGTCGCCCAAGGACGCCACCCGCAAGTCGATGCAGGAAATCTCCGGCGCCCTGATCGGCATCGCCATGGTGCTGTCGGCGGTGTTCGTGCCGATGGCCTTCTTCGGTGGCTCGACCGGGGTCATCTACCGCCAGTTCTCGATCACCATCGTCTCGGCCATGATCCTGTCGGTGATCGTGGCCCTGGTGCTGACGCCTGCCCTTTGCGCGACCCTGCTGAAGCCCGTCGACCGCGATCATCCGCGCGCCGAGCGCGGCTTCTTCGGCTGGTTCAACCGGACCTTCGCCGCCAGCGTCGAGAAGTATGAGACGACCCTGGGCAGGATCATCGGTCGTCCGCTGCCGGCTCTGATCGGCTATGGCCTGGTGATGGCGCTGCTGGCGCTGCTGTTCGTGCGCATGCCCACCGGCTTCCTGCCGCAGGAGGACCAGGGCGCGGTCATCATCAGGTGCAGTTGCCGCCGGGCGCCGTGCAGCAGCGCACCGTCGCCGCCGAGCGCCAGGTAGAGAACCACTGGCTGAACGATGAGCCCAACACCGACGCGGTGTTCGCCGTCACCGGTTTCAGCTTCGCCGGGTCGGGCCAGAACGCGGGCATGGCCTTCGTCCATTTGAAGGACTGGGCCGAGCGCAAGGGCGCCAAGAATCGCGCCCCCGCCGTCGTGCAACGGGCCATGGGCGCCTATCAAAGCATCCGCGACGGCCAGGCCTTCGCCCTGACACCGCCGCCGGTCCAGGGGCTGGGCTCGTCGTCCGGCTTCGACATGGAGCTGGTCGACCGCGGCGGCATCGGTCACGCGGCGCTGTTGCAGGCGCGCAACCAGCTGCTGGGCATGGCGGCCAAGGATCCGCTGCTGGCCCAGGTGCGCCCCAACGGTCAGGAAGACACCGCACAGCTGCATCTGGACATCGACCAGGCCAAGGCCGCGGCGCTCGGCGTCAGCCAGGCCAACATCAACAGCACCCTGTCGACCGCCTGGGGCGGGGTTTACGTCAACGACTTCCTGGACCGTAACCGCGTCAAGCGCGTCTACATGCAGGGCGACGCCGCGTTCCGCGCCACGCCCGAGGACCTGAACCGCTGGTATGTGCGCACCGCGGGCGGGACCATGACGCCCTTCGCCTCCTTCGCCGACTCCCACTGGACCTTCGGCCCGGCGCGGCTGGAGCGGTTCAACGGCCAGGCGGCCTTCGAAATCCAGGGCGCGCCGGCGGCGGGCAAGAGCTCGGGCGCGGCCATGGCCGAGATGGAGAAGTTGGCCAAGCAGCTGCCGGCGGGCGTGGGGCTGGAATGGACCAACCTGTCCTATCAGGAACGCCTGTCGGGCGATCAGGCGCCGGCCCTCTACGCCATCTCCCTGCTGGTGGTGTTCCTGTGTCTGGCGGCGCTCTACGAGAGCTGGTCGGTGCCAATCTCGGTGCTGCTGGTGGTGCCTCTGGGCGTGGTCGGCGCGGTGATCGCGGCCTCGCTGCGGGGGCTCTACAATGACATCTATTTCCAGGTCGGGCTGCTGACCACCATCGGCCTGTCGGCCAAGAACGCCATCCTCATCGTCGAGTTCGCCGAGGCCGCCGAGAAGGCGGGCAAGAGCCCTTATGACGCGGCCATGGAGGCAGCGCGCCTGCGCCTGCGGCCGATCCTGATGACCTCGCTGGCCTTCGTCGCCGGCGTGACGCCCCTGGCCCTGTCCACGGGGGCCGGCGCCGGCAGCCAGAACGACATCGGCACCGGCGTGGTCGGCGGCATGATCAGCGCCACCGTCCTGGCCATCTTCATGGTGCCCCTGTTCTTCGTGCTGGTGCGCGGCTGGTTCAAAGGACGCGGCAAGCCCAAGCCCGCCGTTTAAATTTCGGCGGAACTGTCAAAAACCGCACAGGAGCTGTCCGTTTAGAGAACAAACCGGGCCCTGGCGGATTGTTGCAAACAGGTAATTTTGGAGTAGGCTGTCAAAACTGGTGAGCGTCCCGCAGAGGCCGCCCCCCGGCAGGAGGAATCGGTATGCTTCCATCCGCTGCCCTGACTGGCGCCATCGTCGGCATTCTCGCCGCGTCGGCCCTCGTCGCCCACACCGTCATCGACGCGGCCTTCCGTTTCTTCGGCGGCTGAGCTCACCCCCATTTTGATCTGGAACAAGCCTCGCTGTGGGGCATTCTGCGTTTGCCCCTAGGGCAAGGCCCGCACCCCCGTGCGGCCCAGATCAGGAATCCATCATGAAACGCTCAATTGCAGTTGCGATGGCGCTCGCACTGACCGTCGGCGCGCAAGCCGCCTACGCCCAGCCCGGACGTCACGACGACCACCGCGACGACCACCACGGCTCTCAACATCACGACTGGCGTAAAGGCGGCCGGATCGAACGCGGCGACTGGAATCGCGGCCAGCATGTCGACTACCGGCAGCATCACCTGCGCCGCCCGGGCCGTGGTCAGGAATGGCGTGAAGTGGACGGCAACTATGTGCTGGCGGCCATCGCCGGCGGCGCGATCGCGGGCATCATCGCCAGTCACTAGCGTCGATCGATCTTGAATTCATGGCCGGCGGGGGAGCTTCTCTCCCGCCGGTTTCTATTTGGCCAGACTACTTGAACGCTAGGGTCAGCTTGCCGCCGAGGAAGGTGCCCGCAGGGTCGAAGGTGGAGGCCACGCCGCCGCTCTCGTTGGGGCCGGGCTGCAGGCCGCACAGATAGCCGACCGAACCGACCATGGAGTCCGAGGCGAAACGGTGATCGATGGCGGTCCTGACCGTGCCGGCCGGGATCGGCGTTTCGGTGTTGCGCTGGGCGTAGGGCGTGGCCAGCGACAGGCGCGGGTCGGCCAGGTTCATCTTCGCCGCAGCCTGCCAGACGATCTTGATCGGAGCCGCGGAAGTCTCGGCGTGTGCGGCGCCCGTGGCGGCTAGGAAGGCCAGGGCGGCGATGTTCAGGCTGAAAACCTTCATATGCAGATCCTCATCCGGATGACGGCTGCCACTTCTACGCAGCACGGACCCCAATAGACCATTCTTGGGCCCCACAGCCTAGGCGACTTGTTTCAGGCGCAGGGCCGACCAGTCGTTGTCGATGGCGATCTGGGCGACCGTGTCCAAACCCAGCGCCGGAACCGCCTTGGCGATCAGGTCGCGGTTAAGGTCGCCGGCCAGGGACGAGGTCAGCTTGGGATAGGCCAGCCACAGGATCGCGCCCGGCTTCAGCGCCTTGACCGCGTCCGGCAGCAGCAGGTCGAACTCGGCCCGGTCGGCGACGAACAGCACTAGGATATCTGCGGCTTCAGCGTCCACGCGCGGCCGGTCGCCGGCGATGGCGTCGCTGACCGCCAGGGGACCGTTGAGGGCGGCCAGGCGGCGATTGCCCTTCAGCTGCAAGCGCTCAGCTACGGATTTCGACGAGGCGGGAATGGCCACGGTTAGGGCGCGGACCTGGCCGCGATGGCGGCGGGCTGCTTGTCCATCACCGGACTGTCCTCGTCCTTCAGACCGGCGGACTTCAAGGCGTCCTTGATGGTAGACTGCGAGGCGCCGTCCAGGGTCGAGAACTGCAGCAGCAGGGGCGTGGCGCGCTGGTTGGCCAGGTTGGCGAAACCGCCGGTCCCCGGCCCGTTCATCTGCACCGCGAACTTGCCGTTGGCGCCCACGGTGCACAAAAGGACGAAGGTCTTTTCGTCACGCAGCAGGCGCGGCCGCGCCAGGCAGGAGGGGTAGCCGATGTCCCCCCGGTCGAACCGCCAGTCCTCCGGGTTCATCCGCTGATCGAAGGTGAGCTTCAGGACCAGGGCGCCGGGCGTCACCGCGGCGCCCGCCGCCGGATAGGTGCTGACGATGGCCGGCGGATCTTTGCTCGGGGGCACCACCACCACCCCGCTCAGCGGGAAGGCGTTGCTCGGCGGGGCAGGGGCGTTGTGCGGGGCCGGATTGGCGTCGATCGGCGCGGCAAGGGCGGACCCGGCGCAAAGGGCCAGGGCCAGGATCGTCACGGCGGAGCGTAGGCGCACAGAGAGTTCCTTCGGCGATGGATCATCCATCGGCTGTCCTCGCGGCGGATGTAAGGCCGCCATGTTTCCTTATCGAACCCTTCCGTGTCGGCGGCTGCAAGCGCTTTCGCCGTCGCGCTAGGGAGCTGGAGGGGCGACAGGGCGGGCCGCCGTCTGCATGAACAATTGATGGGTGCTGTAAGACAGCCACATCCGGCGTGAGCCGAGATAGTCCATGCCCACCAGCAAGTCGAAAGCGCCGAAATCGACGTCCTGCACCGACATGTCCACGCCCGAGAAGTTGGAGCCGCCAATGGCCAGGCGGTCGAACCGGTGGCGGTGCGAGGGTACAGCGACGCCCCTGGCGCCGGTGTAGGATCCGACCGGATCCAGCTTGAGCATGGCGTCGGACACTTTCGCGCTTCTGGCGGCGCTGCGGCTGAGGCTGGAGGAATTGGAGCCCGTGTCGATCAGGGCGCGGATCGGGTGTCCGTTCACCGCGGCGGTGATGACGAACATGTCCGGCGGACCGACCAGGGGAGTAAGCACCTCGCGCCGACCTTTCCAGGGAACGAAGTCCCCGGCGCAGCCGGACACGGCGTAAAGGGTCATGGTGCGCGCCGGGAAATCCAGCTCCACGTCGTAGGACGACATCATGTCCGCCCCCAGGAGACCGGCGGGGGACGGATGTTCCGGCGTTTCGGGCTGCAGGGCGCCGATGATCTGCATGGGATATTGGGGCCAGACGGTTGGGCCGAACTCGGCCCGGCCTACCAGACGCGGATGCTGCTCAGGGCCGCGCCCGCCGACGCCGTTGAAATGCTGGGTCGGCCCGGCGCCGACCGCAAGCCGCAGACGGTCCGCCGTCTGGGCAGTGAGCGCCCCGCGCTGGGCGCCCGTGTCCACCATCATCAGAGTCTGTTGGCCATCCAGTGTCAGCTGGACCGAAAACCGGCCTTGGCTCTCCACCAGAGGAAGCCGGGCTTTGCCAACCACGGTGCAGCCGCCGCCGGACGGCGGGGCCTGGGCCTGGGCAGTCGCGACAGCCGGCATGGCCGCCAGCAGTGCGCCAACGATTCGGCTCGCCCTGACTGGATGGCCCGCGCGCCTCACCCGTTCCGCCTCATTTTCTTCCCGCGATGCCCGACTATAGGGATTTATCGGCGCGATTGAGCATTTAAGCGCGCGGGAAGCGCCGGCGGTGACGGTTCGCCTTGATTGTCCGCCCGCCGATGCTAAATCCCTTTTGATGGGACCAAGCCGCTCGCCCAAAACATCTACGGCGATCGCACTGGTCGCGACGCTGCTCGTGTTGCAGCCGTTGGGCGCTTACGCCGCCACCCCCGACGATCCCCTGGAATCGATGAATCGCGGCTTCTACGCCGTGCACCGGGTGCTGGACGACGCGATCTTTGGGCCCGCCGCCCGCGCCTTCAAGGCGATCCTGCCGGCCGAGTTGCGGAAGGGATTCCGCAACATGATCAGCAACCTCAAGGAACCGGCGATCGCGGCCAACGACCTATTGCAGGCGCACCCGACCCGCACGCCCAAGACCGTGGGCCGGTTCGTGGTCAACTCCACCATCGGCCTGGCCGGCGTGTTCGACTTTGCCTACGACATGGGGCTGCCGCACCATGACAACGGCTTCGGCACCACCGCCGGCCGCTACAATATCCAGCCCGGCCCCTATCTGTTCATTCCGCTGATCGGGCCGACCAACTTCCGCGACCTGCTCGGCTATATCGCCGACGCCGTCACCGACCCCCTGGCCTTCCAGCCTTTCCACGACGGCCAGGTGATCTACGCCCGCGCCATCGTCGATGGCCTGGATCAGCGGGCCCAGGCGGACGATCAGCTGCGCGCCATCGACAACATGTCGACCGACCCCTACGCCAGCCTGCGTTCGCTGTTCGAGCAGAACCGCGAAGGCCAGATCGCCGACGCCATCGCCGGGCGCGAGGGTTCCGCCGAGCTCCAGTTGCAGGACTTCGATGATCCGGGCGCGGCTCCGGCCAAGCCCTCGCCTGCCGCCAAGCCTGAAGGCAAGCCCGTGGCCGCCATGGCCCCCGGCGGCGCGGTGGACCGGGCGGTGGAGGCCCTGCTGGACCGGCCCCTGGCGCCGATGACCCGGACCCCTTCCGGCGAGCTTTCGCCCGCAGCTTAGGAGCGGCGTGATTTGAGCGCGGACCGTGTCCTTGTGACCGGAGCCACAGGCTTCGTCGGCTCGGCCGTGGCGCGCGCGCTGCTCGCCCGCGGCCTGACCGTCGTTGCTCTGGCCCGCTCCAGCAGCCCGCGCACCAATCTCGACGGCCTGGATATCGAGGTCGCCATCGGCGACATGACCGATCAGGCCAGCATCGAGGCCGCCGCCAAGGGCGCCCGCTACCTGTTCCACGTCGCCGCCGACTATCGCCTGTGGGCGCGCGATCCCGAGGATATCGTCAGCGCCAACCGTGATGGGACCGCGGCGGTGATGCGCGCGGCCCTGGCCTCCGGGGTCGAACGGGTGGTCTACACCTCTTCGGTCGCCACGCTCGGCATCCCCAAGGGACAGGACCCGATGGCGCCGGCCGACGAGAGCGCGCCTCTCACAGAACAGACCGCCATCGGCGCCTACAAGCGCAGCAAGGTGATCGCCGAGCGGCTGGTGGAGCGGATGGTCACCGAGGACGGCCTGCCCGCCGTGATCGTCAATCCGTCGACCCCGATCGGCCCGCGCGACGTCAAGCCGACCCCGACCGGGCGCATCATCGTCGAGGCGGCTACCGGCAAGGTCCCGGCCTTCGTCGATACCGGCCTGAATCTGGCGCATGTCGATGATGTGGCTGAGGGGCATCTGCTGGCCCTGGACAAGGGCCGGATCGGGGAGCGCTACATCCTGGGCGGCCAGGACGTGACCCTGCGCGGGATGCTAGCCGACATCGCCGCCCTGGCCGGGCGCAAGGCGCCGACGGTCAACCTGCCGCGAGGGCCGCTCTATCCCCTGGCGTCGCTGTTCGAGGCGGTGGCCCAGGTCACCGGCAAGGAGCCGATGCTGACGCGCGACGCCCTGACCATGTCCAAGCGCCATATGTTCTTCACCTCGGCGAAGGCTGAAGCCGAGCTGGGCTATCGGGCGCGGCCCTATGGCGAGGCCCTGGCGGACGCCATGACCTGGTTCAGGGCGCACGGGTACATCCGATGACCCTGCTGATCCTGGGCATCGTTCCGCTGATCATCTGGGCCGGGCTGCTGGCCGCCCACGGCGGTTTCTGGAAGGCCGATCAGCGCGACGATCTCACACCGCCGCTGCATCCCGCTGAGTGGCCCTCGGCAGTCGCCGTGGTCCCGGCGCGCGACGAGGCCGACGTGATCGCGCGGTCGGTCGGCTCGCTTCTGGCCCAGGACTATCCCGGCGATTTCCGCGTCATCCTGGTGGACGACAACTCTTCCGACGGCACCGCCGAGGCAGCCCGCGCCGAAGCCCAGCGCCTGGGCCGCGCCGACCGTCTCCAAGTGCTTTCGGGCGAGCCCCTGGCGGCGGGCTGGACCGGCAAGCTCTGGGCCGTGCATCAGGGCACGCTCAAAGCCGAAGAGAGCAAGCCGAAGTACCTGCTGCTGACCGACGCCGACATCGGCCACACGCCGGACAATCTCAGGACCTTGGTCTGCCGCGCCGAGCAGGGCGGCCTGGTGCTCACCTCGCTGATGGCGGAGCTGCACTGCAAGACCCGCGCGGAGCGCTTCCTGATCCCCGCCTTCGTCTTCTTCTTCCAGATGGTCTACCCCTTCCCCAAGGTGAACCGGCCTGGCCCGGCCGCCGCGGCGGCCGGCGGGATCATGCTGGCCGACCGTGAGGCGCTGAAGGCGGCGGGGGGCATCGCCGCCATTCGCAAGGCCCTGATCGACGACTGCGCCCTGGGGGCCCTGATGAAGCGCCAGGGCCCGATCTGGCTCGGCCTGACCCACCGCGCGGTCAGCCTGAGGCCCTATGAGACGGTGGGCGAGATCGGCCGGATGGTGTCGCGCTCGGCCTATGCGCAGCTGGACTATTCGCCGATCAAGCTCGTGGGCGTGGTGCTGGGCATGCTGCTGGTCTACATCGCCCCCATAGCGGCGATTCTGCTGGGGCCGCCCTTTCTGTTGCCGGGTCTAATCACCTACCTTTTGATGGCGCTGTCCTTCCAACCCATGCTGCGCTTCTACAAGGTCTCGCCGCTCTGGGGATTCGCCCTGCCGGCGATCGGGGCGGCCTATACGGTGTTCACCGTGCAGTCGGCGGTGCAGATGTGGCGCGGCAAGGGCGGGCTCTGGAAGGGCCGCGCTCAGGCCATTACCTAGGGGAGGGCAGACATGGACAATACTTTGACCCTCGCCGCCGAGGACCTAGCCTCGGGCAAGGGCTCCACCGACGAGAACTTCCCGGTCGCCTCGGCCCTGATCGCGCGCCGTCACCGCGCGGTGGTGCTGGCCTTCTACCGCTTCGCCCGCGCCGCCGACGATGTCGCCGACAACGCCTTGGCCGAGCCCGGC
>CAIYVC010000025.1 GCA_903929535.1 uncultured Caulobacteraceae bacterium
CCTGCGCCACGCCGGCGTGACCGACGCCATGGTCAAGACCATCACGGCCTTCCCGAACCTGCGTCACCTGCGCCTTGAGGCCAACCCGACCGTCACCGACGCGGCGGCCAAGGACATCGCGGGGATGAAGACCCTGACCTACGTCAACCTGGTCAACACCAAGGTGACGGACACCGGCTTCGCCGAGGTGGCGGCCCTGCCCAAGCTTCAGCGCTTCTACTTCTGGGGCACGCCGATCACCCCGGCGGCGGTGGCCAAGGTGAAGGCCGAGCGCAAGGACGTGGTGCTGTACGCCGGCCTCACCGCCAAGGACGTGCCCATCGAAACCAAGACCATGACCCCCGCCAACTAGCGGGAGCCGTCACGGCAAAAGCAGAAGGGGCGGCCCGCGAAAGCAGGCCGCCCCTTTTTCTTGGCGATGCGGGCCGGGGCCTAGAGGCCGTTGGATGCCGCCGTCGTGGAGGGGCGGGTCAGCCAGGCCAGGACCTTGCCGTTGGGGAAGGTGACCGTATTGACGCTGCCGCCACCGCCGCCATCACGCAGGGGAAAGAAGGTCACCGTCACCTTCTCACCCGGGTTCAAGCTGCGCTTGCTCCAGCCCGCGCGGCTCATCACCCCGGTCGAGGAGGCCTCGATGGTCCAGGTCCGCGACGGGACGCCGGCCTTGGGATCGGCCACCAGGTCCAGCGAGATGTGCGGGTTGGACCAGTTGAACTCCTTGATCGTGCCTTCCACCGTCAGGGACTTGGTGAAGTCGAACATGGAGGCCGAATGGTGGGCGAAGCTGGGCGTGGCGGCGGCTGCCGCCAGCAGGAGACCGCAAACCGCGGCCGTCTTGAATTTCGATGTCATGGTGTTGGGGCTTTCTTGAAGGGGGAGCTTCATCGTCCTCAATCGGCGAGCTTTACGGTGCCGTCCGCGTTCAGGGGGCGGGGGATGTAGACGGTGTTGCCGTCCTTGTCCTTGCCTTCCCGGAAGTTGCCGACGGCGCACTCGCCTTCGAGAATCTCGTAGTTGGACTTGGTGTAGTAGCGGGTGGTCTTCCACGGCGCGCTCAGCACATGCGGGGCGGTGATGACCATGTCGTCGGCCAGCACGCCCGGCTTGGCCAGGTGGATGCGCTCGACGATATGCATGTCGCCGTTATTGGGGATGCCGACGCCTTCGCTGACGGCGATGAAGGCTTCCGGGGCCACGGCGATGGTGTCGATCACCATGGTGTCGCCTTCCCAGTGGCCGACCGAATGGCCGAACAGGTTGGCGTCCGGATCGTCGGGGTGCTTGCGCCCGTCGGTATAGATGCGGCGCAGGTTGTTGCCCTCGCCCTCGCCCAGGAAGGTCAGCCGGCCCGGCGTTTCCAGGATTTCGAAGGCGTTGTGCATGATCAGCATGAAGGCGGGCATGGCGTGGGGCAGGCAGCCCTTCAGCACCAGGAACGGTCGGCCGGCCTTCTCCTCGGCGGTCCAGTGATCGAACTGGGGCTGGATGTTGGGCAGCCACGGCGGGATGTTGCTGGTGACCTGCTTGCGCTGATCGCCGGTGTCGGGAACCCAGGTGCCGGAGATGTCCGGATGAGCGCCCTTCTTGGCCGCGCTCTTGGCGGTCGCCGCCACGGACGGGCCCGCCGCCGCCAACGACATAGCTCCAGCAACGATGGCGAGCGCCAGCAGTCCGCCTGTACGACGTGTCATTCCCAAAAACCTCTTCCCTCGCGGGGCGATGCGCCCTGCACGTTTCTCATTCCGGCGATCAACGCCAGTTGCCGCGCAGTATGTTGAATATCGCCCGTTCTTCAATGCCGGTATTTGGAAATGACTCCCGATAGAGGCGGTAAGTTGACCGTCCAGGATCGACCCGCCTTGGGCCGGCATATTATAGAAGACGCAGCACCGGACGTGGCCGGAGACTTTCCAGGAAAACATCATGCATCGCCTCATCCTGACCGGCTTGTTCGCCCTGGCCGCCGCGCCGGCTCCGGTTCTGGCCCAGGCGCAGCCGCCGGCGGCTCCGGGGGCCCAGCCCCTGGGCGGGGCCCTGATCCCCGGCCTCTGCCTCCTGTCGCAGCAGGCGGTCTACGCCAACGCCAAGATCGGTCTGGCCGCCACCGCGCGCATCAAGCAGCTGTCGGATCAGGCTCAGGCCGAGGTCGACGCTGACCGCGCGGTGCTTGAGAAGGACGCCAAGGCGCTGGACGCCGACACCAAGATCAAGCCGGCGGACAAGACCGCCAGGGCCCAGGCGCTCAATATCCGCATGCAGGGGCTGCAGGCCAAGGCCGACCTGCGCTCGCGCGAGATCGAGTCCACCCGCCAGAAGGTGCAGGCGCGTATCGGCGTGGAGGAGACCCCGATCATCGGCCAGGTCTACACGGCGCACAAATGCGGCCTGCTGATCGACCGCACTCCGGTGCTGGGCGGAAACATGGGCGGGGACCTGACCGCGGAGGTGGTCAAGGGTCTGGACGCCAAGGCGACCACCATCAGCTTCGACCGGGATATTCTGCCGAAGTAGTTTTTCTTTGGGCTACCGCCTGAAGGCTGCTTGAGCGGGGGGTCTTTGTTTGCGCTACCGCCTGACGGCTGCTTGAGCGCGGTCTAGGCTAGATTGAAGTCGCCGCTGGACAGGCGCACGCCCGAGGCCAGCATGAAGGCGCCGGCGGCGGCCATCCCGGCCAGCAGCCACGGCACCGAGGCGGCGTTGCGGCGGTCCGGCTGGCGTGACCAGACCAGCAGGATCGGGACCGAGACGACGATGCCGCCGACAATGGCGCCGGAGATGACGTCGGCGATGGTGTGGGTGTGCAGGGTGACGCGGGTGACTGCGATGCCGATCATCACCGCGAGACAGGCCAACTGGCCGAGGATGGCGTCCCAGCGGCGGGACGCGCGTCCGCACAGATAGGCGGCCGAGCCATAGACCACCCACGACAGGGCCACGTGGCCGCTGGGGGCGCCGCTGGACAGCTCCATCGGTTCGGACAGGGCGGGCGGAAGGAAGAAGATATCGGCCAAGAGCTTCAGGCCGGTGACGACGCCGAGCGCGGTCAGATAGGTCATGACGAAGGCCATGGCCGCCAGCCGGCCGATCTGGCGCAGGCACCAGAAGCCGACCACCGCCGCCATGGCGGTGACGCACAGCTGATCGCCCAAGTCGGTGGCCAGCTGTTCGAGCCTCATGCGCCCGCCGAAGCCATCAGGCAGGCGCCGGTGCGGTCGATGCTGTAGTGCAGCCGCGGCATGTTCTGCGACGCCATATAGGCCTCCAGGGCGTCACCCTGATGAGGCGTGAACAGCATCAGGAAGCCACCGCCGCCCGCGCCGATCACCTTGCCCCCAGTGACACCTAGATTGGTGCGCACATGATCGTAAAGATTGTCGATGTCCAGCCAGATCGACCAGCGGCGGATGTATTCCAGGTCGCGCGCGACCCAGTCGTCATAGTCGTTGATGCGGTGGCGCCCCTCGACCTGCCACAGACAGGTCATGCCCGGCTTGACCGCCAGCTTGCCCTTCTGGAACTCGGTGAAGCGGGCGTATTCGTGCTCGCGCGGCGGGCGCGGGCCGACCAGCGACAGATCGCCCTTCAGCACGCTCCACAGCTGCGGCAGCTCGTCGATGCTGTATTTGCGCAGAAAGTGGCCCAGCGGGGTGATGCGCGGGTCGTTGTCGATCTTGAAGGCCGGGCCGACCATCTGGTTCTGCGACTGCAGCGACTCTTCCATGGCGGCCGCCCCCGCCACCATGGTGCGCAGCTTGTAGCCGCGGAACCGGCGCTCGTTCTGACCGACCCAGTCGCAGGGATAGAGCAGGGGGCCGGGCGAGGTGGTCTTGATCAGGATCGCCACCACCGCCAGCGGCACGGCCAGGATGAGCAGCAGCAGAGCCGCCACCGCCACATCCATCATCCGCTTTATGGCCAGTTGGACGCGCAATCGGGTCTCCACGCTCGCGGACGACAGGCGGCCGCGCTTCGCAGCCATCTACACCAGTTATCCTACGGATTCGTCTGCGTCCGAAGCACGCACGGAAATCGCTAGCCGGGCAACCCAAGCTGCTTCAAGCGGTCGGCATGCAGGAAGAGGACGTTGATGCCGCTGACATCGCCCCGGATCAGCTGGCTGCCGGTCCAGCGGTAAGGCGCCATGTCCAGGGTCTCGAACAGCTTGACCAGGGCCGGTTCGGGGGTCTCCACGATGGTCACCGGATGGCAGCGGCTGAAGGTCTGAAGGCCCCCGCGCACCACCTGCAGTTCCAGGCCTTGGACGTCGATCTTCACGATGTCCGGCTCGAAGCCGTAGCTGTCCAGGGTGCGCACCGGGGTCTGGTATTCGTCGACATGCAGCTTCTTCGGATCGAAGCGGGCCATGCGGTAGGCGTTGAGCCAGTTGCGCGCCTCGCCCTCGTCAAGCGAGGCCAGGCCGTCGTAGACGAAGTTGCGGTAGCGCGGGACGTAGAGGGTGAAGCCGCCGGCGCGGTCGCCCAGGCCGCAGGCCTCAATCTGAACGCCGGGGTCCCTCGCGAATACCCGCTGCAGCCGCGAGGACAGGGCAGGGTTGGGTTCGAAGCTGACGATCTTGCGCGGGGCGGCGGCGCCCTTCAGCGCCCAGATGCTCTGGCCCCAGTTGCCGCCGATATCCAGCGCCAGACCCGCGCCGCGCATGCGCGACAACAGCTTGAACTCGATCTCGACGTGCCAGCCCAGATAGCGGGTCAGGGCGTTGTAGAAGCCGAACTTCAGCGGCCGCACCGCCGGCGCGTAGGTCTGCAGGGTACGAAGGACGCGGATCAAGAGCGGACTGTTCCTTGGGGGACCTCAAAGCCTCTAACCCATACGTCGGGCTCCCGCCAGACAGGCGCAGTCATCTGAAGGGCCTGGGCGGATATGACGCGCGGCGCGGGCGCCCGGACGTAACTAAATTGCAATCGCCGGCGCCCAAGATGCCGGTGACTCCCGCACGGCCGCAGCCACGATTGCGCCACCGTTTCCGCGTCCACTGATTTCGCCCGGTTGGGATAGGCCCTGTCCATGCTTGGCTCCGAGAGCGCCGCCGCCTTGCCCGTTTTTCATTTCGCCGGACTGCGCATCAATCCGCTGACGGTGGACCAGACCATCGCGGCCCTGACGGCGCGCGACCCCGCCGCGCCCTTCGCCACCTACACGACTCCCAACATCGAGCACATCTACCATCGCCATCGGAACGCCGAGTTCGACCAGGCCTGCGAGTCCAGCTTCCTCAGCACCAACGACAGCCGCATCCTGCACCGCTTCGGCAAGCTGGCCGGGTTGGAGTTCCAGTTCGCGCCGGGCGCCTATGTGGTGGACCGCCTGTTCCGCCAGACCATCCGGCCGGACGACGCCCTGTGCGTGATCGGCGGCGATCAGGACCTGATGGACCGGGTCAGGACCCAGTTCGGCTTGAAGCAGCTGGCGCACCACGTCCCGCCGATGGGCATGATCCGCAACGACGACGCCGTGCGCGCGGCCATCGACTTCATCGTCGCCCATCCCAGCCGTTATGTGTTCATCGCCATGGGCCCACCGCAGTCCGAGCAGTTCTGCCGGCGGGTGATCGCCGACGGCCGCGCCACCGGTATCGGCCTGTGCATCGGCTCGTCCTTCACGGTCCTGACCGGCCAGATCAATCCGGCCCCGGCCTGGATGGAGAAATCCGGCATGGTCTGGCTCTATCGCCTGATCAAGGAGCCCAGCCGTCTGTGGCGGCGTTATCTGGTGCGCGGAGTCTATGGAGTGGGCCGCTGCGTCGGCGCGGCGCTGGCTGTGCGCCTGGGTGGAGGACAGTCGGTTGCCTAGGGCCAATATCGCCGCGGTACATGCGTGGCGCGCCGAATTCGCTGCCGAGAAGCGGCATCACGACGCCTCTGCCGAGCGGCTGACCCAGGGCTGGTCGTTCCTGGTCCTGATGCTCATGCTGCTCTATGTGCTGATCGGCCATGCGCCCTATCAGCATGACGTGGCGCTGGACGCCGACACCGGCGCGGCGGAAATCTCGCCGGTCAACCGCTACATCTGGATCCTGCTGGCGGCGATGTCGATGCCGCTGCTCTGGGCGCGGCGCGACCAGCTGGTGGCGGTGCTTAAACGGCTGTGGCTGCTGGTGGCGGTGTTCGTCTGGTTCTTCCTGACGACTCTGTGGGCGCTGGACCCGGCGGCGGCGCACCGGCGCTTCTTCCTCTACATTATCGCGGTGATCATCAGCCTGGCCCTGGTGCTGGGCTTCAACGACAGCAAGAAGCTGCACTACGCCTTCGTCGTCACCTGCGGGGTGATGGTGATGATCGACCTGCTGTCCTGGCTGATCCTGCCCCGGGTCTCGATGACCGACGTGGGCCTGGCCGCCATCCATTCGCACAAGAACACCCTGGGCGCGGTGATGCTGTTCTGCGGCATCGTGATCGGGCCCTATCTGATGGTGGAGAAGCCCCGCGGCCAGCAGGTGTTCTGGAGCTTCATGATGGTGGCGGTCATGGCGCTGCTGGTGGCCAGCCAGTCCAAGACCAGCCTGTCGATCCTGCTGGTGACGATCTTCCTGTGCCCGTTCATCCTGTTCGTGCTGAAGCTGCGCGGACAGACCATCCACGCCATCATCGCCACCATCATCATGATGCTGTTCTTCGGCGTGCTGGGCTATTTGGCTTGGTGCACGGCGACCGGACTGGATCCGCTGGCTCCCTTCCAGGGCATCACCTTCACCCAGCGCACCGACGTGTGGGTGTTCGTCTTCGCCGAGATATTCAAGCACCCCCTCATCGGTTCCGGGTTCGGCTCCTTCTGGGACATCGACCCCCTGCTGCAGCCCAGTCTCAACGCGGGCCTGTGGTTCGGATCGCCCGACTTGGCCAATCAGGCGCACAACGGCTACCTCGATCTGCTGGTGACCACGGGTGTCATCGGGCTGGTGGGCGCCCTGGCCCTGCTGTTCGGCTGGATCGCCCGCGGCTTCAGCGAACTGCGCCGGATCCTGCAGTCGAACAATCCGGCCGACCGCTGGAACATCGGCGCGGCCACGACGCTGGGCCTGTTTCCGCTGCTGATCTTCGTCCACAACTGGATGGAGAGCAGCTATTTCACCGCCAACACCATCTTCGGCACCCTGATCCTGGTTATCGGGATGGACCTGGACCTGAACCGGTTCAGGACGCCGTCAGTGGGCGGTGGAAACAGCAGCCCGAGCAGCTTTCAGGGTCGTCGCTAGCAGCACCGCCATCACCACCGCTTCCAGCAGCTGACCGGCGGCGGTCCCGGCGATCGCCCCGGCGTAGCCGAACCGCGACATGATCACGACGATGGCGAGGGCCGCGAACAGCGAGGCGGCGGCGTTGGCCAGGGCCAGGACCTTGAACGCCCGCAGCACCTGCAGGCCCGTGGACAGGATGATCTGGGCGAAGTTGATCGCCGCGCTGACGCCCCACAGGGCCGCCATCCAGGCGAATTCGCTGTATTTGCCGCTGAATAGGAAATGGGTGAGCAGGGGCCAGCTAACGGTGATCAGGCTGGTCCAGGCCAGGGCGATGAAGGCGCCGCCGATCAGGGCTGCGATGGTCAGGCCGGCGAACCGGCCCCACTGTTCGGAGTCGCGCCGCTTCACCAGATCGACCCGCGCCACCATGGTCCAGGAGGCGGCCAGCAGGGGCAGGGGGCGCATCAGGATCTGGGTCGCGGCCAGGATGGCCAGCTCGGGCGGTCCGTACCAGCCGGCGACGATGAAGGCGTAGAAGCGGGCCAGCAGCTCCGTGGTCGACACGCCCAGGAACACCCAGCCCGACTGAATGGCGTAGCTGGCGTAGTCGCGCAGATTGGGCAGGCGGCGGCCCCGCATCAGCGGACCGCAGGCGATCACGGCTCCGCCGATCCCGACAATGCCGTAGGCGGCGCTGAGGCACAGCAGGACGAAGTTGGCCTTCAGCATCGGCTGGAAGACGATGGCGAGGCCCAGGAACAGAGCGGCCAGGACCAGGACCATGCCGGTCTGCAGCATGGCGATGAAGGCCTTGCCGCGGGAGAAGTAGATCGAGCGCATATACTGCTGCAGCAGATAGGCGGGCAGGAAGACCGCTCCCGCCGGCAGGTCGAAGGGTCCGCTCCAGAGGACATTGGCCCCCACGCAGCAGCCGGCCACGACCACCAGGAAAATGGCGGTGACGGTGTGCATCAGCCGCTCGATCTCCAGGCGGTGCGGCTCGGTCCCTTCGCCCGGCGCCAGCAGATAGAGGTGGCACAGGGTCAGGGCGTTCTGCAGGCTGGCCAGGACGAAGCCGAGGTTGGTCCAGAAGACGAAGGCGCCGTAGTCCTCCGGCGAGACCAGCCGGGCCATGCCCAGGTTGGAGCCGAGGTTGAGCAGCGACCACAGGCCCTGCTCGGCGATCGCCGCCGCATAGGCGCCCAGTTTCGGGGTCCAGACGAGACGAGGCCTGGCCATATCAGGCGCGCGTCCGGATCACGGCGAGGGGATCAGGTTGTTCTGCGGGTTGAGGCTGTAGTTCACGTTGAACGGCAGAACACCGGTGATGTACTGCTTGACGATCCGGTCGACCTCGCTGATCGCCGTGCGCGGCACGAACACCACGTCGCCGGGCAGCACCCGCACATCCACGTCGTCCTTGCCGGTGTAGAGCTTGTGGATGTCGACCACCCGCATCAGGACGTGGCCGTCCCGGCGGCGGCGCAGCAGCACCACCTTGTTCTGGCCGGAGGTTTCCAGGAAGCCGCCGGCGTTGTTGACGATCTGGGCCACCGACATCTCGCCCTTCATGACGATGGCGCCCGGCAGCTTGACCTCGCCGCCGACGTAAACCTGACCGCCGGCGTAGTTATAGATCAGCAGCTCGGCCATCGGCTGGCGCAGATAGGCGCCGTAAGCCTTGCTGAGGGCGGCGTCGGCCTCTTCCACCGTCATGCCCGACAGCTTCAGCGCCTTGATCATGGGGAACACCCCGCGCCCGTCCGCGCCCACGGTCACCTGGGCGTTCATGTCGGGATAGAGCGGGAAGCGCAGGCCCAGCTCGTCGCCCGCGCCGATCCGGTATTTGTAGTCTTCCTCCGTCCAAACCTGATCGACGGACGAGACGAAGGCGTCGCCGCCCAGGGCCGGCTTGGTCTCGGCGCAGGCGCCCAGCGCCAAAAGGCCGCATAGCGACAGCAGGCGGGTGAGGCTCATCAGTGACTTGGCGCGTTGGTGGGGCAAGGCGGACCTCTCCCTAAAAAGGACAGAGTTAAGGGCGACTGGTTAGAAAAGCGTTTTCTCAGGCCAAGGCTCAAATTTCATTAAGGTTACTGGCCTTAAGAGATAGGGGACGCGAATTTTCTGTTGGGACTAAGGCGAAGGTAGGCTGTGAACGTCGGACAGGCCGAGCGGGAGCGTGATGGGGCCGGCTATAGCCGCATGCCTACGCGCAACCCTGTGACCGCTCGGGATATCCTGACGCCCCTGTTCTTTTTCTGGCGTCGGGTGCTGATCGCCTTCCTGATCCCGGTGATCGCCGCCCTGTTCGCCGCCGCCCTGGCGCAGCGCACCTTCACCGCCGAGTCCCGCCTGCTGATCCTTCTGGGCGACGACTATGTGTTGAAGAACCCGCTGACCGGGGCGATCCCCGGCCTGAGTTTCGACCGGTCGCAGATCGTCCACGCCGAAACCGAAATCATCGCCTCCCGGGAGCTGGCCGCCGCTACGATTCAATCTCTGGGCGTTGAGCGGGTCTATCCGCACATCAAGGGGCCGCTGCGAGAGCAGGCCGCCGCCGAGCAGTTCCAGCGGGATCTCGCGATCGAGAACGTTCCGCAGTCGAACGTCATCCGCCTGACCTTGAAGAACGGCGACCGTCAGGTTTCGGCCGACGCGCTGAACAAGCTGGTGTCCTTCTACCAGGTACGGCGGCGCGGCGTCTTCGAGCAGAACAGCCAGGGCTCGGTCGACGACCAGATGAAGTCGCTAAATGAGCAGCTCAACCAGGTCGAGAAGCAGATCCAGGCCTTCTCCCTGATGCACGGCTTCATTGACCTGCAGCTGGAGATGACCAGCGCCCAGAACCAGGAGATCGCGCTCAAGACCGAGCTGCACGCCATCGACCAGCAGCTGGCCGAGCGGAACGGGCGGGTGGGCCTTCTGACCCGCAACAGCGCCGCCACGCCCGAGGTGTCGGACCTGTCCACCGACTATGTCCGCTCGCAGCAGGCCGACTCCCTGGGCCAGGCCCTGGTGTCGCTGCAGAACCAGCGGCGCGACGCCGCCGCCCAGTACGTCGACGGCAGCCCGATCGTGGCCGAACTGGACCGCCGGATCACCAAGATGCAGGCCGACCTCGCGGTCGCGCCGCAGCAGCAGGTCAATCAGGTCCACCGCGGGATCAACCCGATTCACCAGGAGATCGACACCGCGCTGAAGAACGGCCAGGCGGATCAGGCGGGCCTGACCCAGAGCAAGACGGCCTCCGAAACGGCCCTGGCCAATATCCAGGCGCGCATGGCCGACCTCGTGAAGCTTGGGCCGGAATACCGCGCCCTGATGCGCACCCGCGCCCTGCTGGAAACCGGCGTCACCGAACTGGCCAAGCAGTCCGCCGAGACGCGCCTGGCCACCAACCTGTCCCACTCCCAGGCCAACGTCCGCGTGTTGCAGGCCGCCACGCCGCCGATCACCAGCAAGACTGGGCGGCCGGTCATGGTGCTGTCGGGCATCATCGTCGGCCTGATCGCCGCCGGCGGGGTCACGGTGCTGTCGGTGGCGCTGCTGCAGTCGATGCTGACCCCCGCCGACGTCGAGGCCAAGCTGGCCACCCCGGTGGTGCTGGCGGTGTCCTCCGACCCCGACGCCTCGCCCCGGCATGGCGAGCGCGGCCTGCCTTCGCCGATGTACCTGACGCCGGATGACATCAAGGTGCTGAACCACCTGCTGCGCAGCATCGCGCCGCGCGCCCATTGCAGCCTGCAGATGATCGGGCCGAGCGACGGGGTGGGGGTTTCGAACCTGCTGGTCGACTACGCCCTCTTGGCCGCGCGCGAGCGGCAGAAGGTGCTGCTGCTGGACCTGGAGCCCCTGCCCGGACGCTCCTGCAGCCATCTGTTGGCGGCTCGGGGCGCGACCCTGACCGCGATCGGCGCCGATGGGGCGGTGGCGCGGGTGGGTGAGTCCAACCTCTATGTCACCCCGCCCGACCATAACCACGAACTGACCCTGGGCGAGCGCGACTGGACCAGGCTCTTGGGCCAGGCTTGCAAGGAATACGACCTGATCCTGATCGACGCCCCGCCCCTGTCGCGTTCGTGGCTGGGGCTGTTCGCGGCGCCGTCCGTCGACGTCACCCTGGCGGTGGTCGAGGCCGAGGGCACCCGCGCGCCGGTGGCCCTGAACATGATCGAGCGGATCGGCGGCGTCGGCGGTCTGGTGGCCGCGGCCATCCTCAACAAGCGCCGCTTCTACATTCCCAGGATCATCTATAGTTGGCTCTAGGTCTGACGCGCCGCGCAGCTCTGGCCACCGGCGCCGGTCTGGCGCTGGGGACGTCGGCGGCGGCCCAGCCTCCCGCCTCCCTTCTGACTCTGCGCGGCATGGCCGGCGCGCGCGGCTTGCTCAGCGGCGCGGCGGTGGAGCCGCAGATCCTGCAGCAGGACCCCGAGTTCGCCGTCTTCGTGCAGAACCAGTGCTCGGACGTGACCCCCGAGAACGTCATGAAGTGGCTGCTGCTGCGCCCTTCGCCGGGCGTGTTCGACTTCGGCTGGGCCGACTGGCTGGTGACCTGGGCCAGGGCGCGCAACATCGCCGTGCACGGCCACTGCCTGCTCTGGCATGAGGCCAATCCCGCTTGGCTGCCCAGGACCATGGGCCGCGCCCAGGCGCTGGACCTGATGCAGGAGCATATCGCCAGGGTGGTCGGCCGCTACGCTGGGAAGGTGCACTCCTGGGACGTGGTGATCGAGTTCATCGAACGGGCCGACCTGCGCCCCGACGGCCTGCGCCGATCGGTCTGGATGGAGGCGATCGGGCCCGACTATCTGGACCTGGCCCTGCGCGCCGCCCACGCGGCCGATCCCGCCGCGCGGCTGGACCTTGAGGACTACGGCCTGGAGTACGACGACATCCCCTGGATGCGCGACAAGCGGGCCTCGATGCTGGAGGCGCTCGGCAGGCTCAAGGCGGGCGGGGCGCCGCTGCACGCCCTGGGCATCCAGGCCCATCTTCTGGGCGACCATCCGCCGAGCTTCGGCGCCGGCTTGCGCCAGTTCCTGCGTCAGGTGGCCGACCTGGGGCTGGAGATCTACATCACCGAACTGGACGTCAAAGATCAGGCCATGGCCGGCTCCCCGGCCGCGCGCGACGTCGCCGTCGCGGACATCTACCGGCGCTTCCTGGATGTGGTGCTGGAGGAGCCGGCGGTGAAGCTGGTCAACACCTGGGGCCTCAGCGACCGCTACACCTTCCTGGCTTACGCATCGCCCCGCGCCGACAAACAGGAGGTGCGCCCGCTGCCCTTCGACCGGCAGATGAAGCCCAAGGCGGCGGCTTTGGCCATGCTGGACGCCTTCTCGCGCGCCCGGCGCTAGCGGTTATTGGGTGGTGGACTGCGGGCACTCCGGGGTGTCGACCGGCTGGGTTATGGGCAGCCGCTGGGACTCCGCGGACCCCGGCAGGGGGCGCATCAGATATTGCCGGTTGCGGGTGTCGAACTTCTTGGTGACGAAGACGTCGGCCTGGACGGCGCTCTGGTGGGCGCCGAGCGAGGCGTTGTGCAACAGGATCGGCGGGGTGGCCTTCAGGGCCACGGCTTCGCTGAGCTGGCGGTCCGGCTGCACCACATTGCCATTGGGGTCCACGATCACCATCCGCGGCACCGCGATCTGGGGCAGGGCGAAGCTGTTGTTGTTGGTCACCGAATAGACGATCTGGATGACGTCGGAATCGATCGGGCCGCAGTAGGGCGGGCTGCCGCCGACCCCGCTCGAACGGTTCACCGCGCGGATGTCGTAATGGATCAGGCCGTAGTTGACGAAGCCGATGGGCGCGGAGATGTGCGAGGCGATGGCCGCCGAGGCGGCGAACTTCGCGGCGATTTCCACCAGACCGGTCATGGCGCGGTTCCCTTCGGATCAGCGGAGTTGAATCCGCTTCGCCCTATTGGGCAAACGCCTTTGTCGGGCCGAGGATCACGCATGGCTGCGTCAGGGTGGTTGCTGGACTTGGCGAGGCGGCCTCTCCTAGACTGACGGCCAAGTTTCGCCGCCCCTGTTTTCGAAAGCGTCGCCTGCCACATGGACCGAAGGGAAGAACGCGGCCTGCTGGACACGGTGCGCTGGATCAGCGCGGGGATGGTGGCGCTGGGCCACGCCTGGGTCTGCGTCTTCGCCCGCCAGGACAATCCGGTCAGCAAGGCGCTGTGGGCCCTGGCCGACACCCGCCACTCCTGGGTGATCATCTTCTTCGTGCTGAGCGGCTATCTGGTGGGCGGCAATGTGCTGCTGCGCGCCGACCGTTTCGACTTCAAACGCTACGCCGTGGCCCGCTTCACCCGCATCTATATCGTGCTGATCCCGGCGCTGCTGCTGACCGCGGCGCTGGACGGGACGGCTTTCCTGATCGCGCCGCATAGCCCGGTCTACAACACCGCCTGGGGCGAGAGCGTGTTCGGCGGAACCCCGCCCTTCACCCTCTATGGCCTGCCCAATATCGCGGCCAGCATCCTGTGCCTGGAGAATGTGATCGCTCCGGCCATGGGCTCGGACGGGCCCCTGTGGTCGCTCGGTTTCGAGTGGGTGTTCTATTTCGCCTTTCCGGTGCTGCTGCTAGCCGCCGACGCAATCGCCAAGGTCACGCGCCTGTCGCCCTGGATCACCCGCACCGTGGTGATGGCGGCCTCGGTCGCCTTGCTGGCCAAGGGACACATCCTCTATGGCGCCGTTCTATGGACGATCTGGGTCTGCGGAGCTCTGGCCCATGTGGTGGTGGAGACCGATCGCTGGCCGCGCCTGTTACGCTGGGCGGGGGCCCTGATCTGCGTGGCGGGGTTCGTGGTTTCCTTCCGCATCAACTACCGCTTCGCCGACGTGCTGATCGGCCTGGGCGCCGCGTCCTTCCTGTGCCTGTTTCCCAGGGGCGAGCGGGGCTTCAAGGCGGGCATGGACCAGGCGCTCGCGAGCGGCTCCTACACCCTCTATGTGATTCACCTGCCGATCCTCGCCTTCATCACCCTGTTCTATAACGGCGTGGGCTGGCTGCCCGTGGGCGGCGCGCCGATCAGCGCCACGAGCATGGGCATGTACGCCGGGATGGCGGCGATCGTGGGTCTGTGGGTGGTGATCTTCCAGCGCCTGTTCGAATCCAGGACCGAGGCCCTGCGCGCGGCGCTCTCGCCCAAGCCGCGCCAAAAACCGCACTAGTCGTTGAACGGGAACTGCAGCGACTGCTGGAAGCGGATCAGCTGGCCTGAGCGGCGGTCCGGGTCCGGCGGCATGGCCTGGCCCTGCAGCTGATACAGATGGTGGTTGAAGAAGAAGATGGCCACGGTGAAGCGGCTGCCGTCCTTGCCGCCGACGCTAAGCTCATGGCCGTACTGGCGGTTGATGCGGGCGTCGACATCCAGCTGAATCTTGCCTAGCTGCTCGAACGACTTGACCGCGTCGTTGATCGCCTTGTCGCCGTCCAGGGTCAGTTTGGTGAAATCGGCTCGGGTCACCGTGTAGATGATGTCGTCGCGGCGCACCGAATAGATGGTGGCGGGGGCGGTCTCGCCGGTGGTGGTCTTGTAGACGCCGGTGGTCACCGAGGGCGGGGCGGGGAAGTGCACGGCGAAGCCGGCGTCCTGGTAGTCGTAGTTTTCCCAGCTCTGGGCCGCGGCCGTGAGCGGCGCGGTCAGGAGGGCGGCCGCGATGACGAGCGATCCGATGCGCATGGCCGAGCCTCTCCGTTGATGGAACGACGGTATCACAGGGCCCTCAGAGCGCCAGCAAATCGAGGCCCTTCCATGTCCGCCCAACCTCAGGCGCGGGAGGCGCTCGTATAGTTGGCGATGGCGGTGTCCAGCACGGTCAGGGGCAGGGCGCCGTTCAGCAGGCCCGCGTCGTGGAACCGGCGGATGTCGAACTTGGGCCCCAGCGCCGCCTGGGCCCTGGCGCGCAGGCGCAGCCACTCCAGCTTGCCGATCATGTAGCTGCAGGCCTGGCCCGGCCAGACGCAGTAGCGCTCGACCTCGCTGGTCGCGGAGCTTTCCGGGTCGCCCTGGTTCTCAACGAAGTAGCGGATCGCCTGCTCGCGGCTCCAGTTCTGCGAATGCAGGCCAGTGTCCATGACGATCCGCGCGGCGCGCAGCAGGGCGTCGTGCAGGTAGCCGATCTTGCCGAACGGATCGTCGGCGTACATGCCCATCTCGTCGGCCAGCTGCTCGGCATAAAGCGCCCATCCTTCGCCGTAGGACGAAAACCAGGTGGTCTTGCGGATCACCGGCATGTCGGCCTCTTGCTGCAGGGTCACCTGCAGGTGATGGCCGGGCACCCCCTCGTGATAGCTCAGGGTCGGCATCAGCCAGCTGGGGTCCTCGGCGGTGTCGCGCAGGACGATGTAGTAGGCGCCGGGCCGCGAGCCATCCAGCGTGCCGGGCTGGTAGTTGCTGGAGGCGCCCGCCTCTATGGCCGGGGGCACGCGGCGGATTTCCAGGCTGGCCTTGGGCAGGGTCCCGAACCACTGCGGCAGCTTGGCCTGGACGGTCTTCACCTTCAGATTCAGGTCGCCGATCAGCTTGGCCTTGCCGGCGTCGGTGTTGGGATAGAGGAAGCGCTTGTCGGCGAACATGGCGCGGAACCGTTGCCACACCGGGCCCTGGCTCATGCCCTGCGCCTTCATCAGCGTATCGAGCTGGTCGGTCAGGCCGGCGACCTGCTCCAGGCCCAGCCTGTGCGCCTCCGCCGGGGTCAGGTTGGTGGTGGTGAGGGTGCGCAGCGCCAGGGCGTAGTAGGCCGCGCCGTCGGGCAGGGCGGCGACCCCCGCGCCCGGATTGGCCCTGGCCTTCAGCGAGGCCAGTAGCTCGATCTGCCGCCGCGCGGCGGGGATGATCCTGTCCGCGTAGATGGCCGTGGCGGGCGCCGCGTAATCGGCGGCGATCCCCTTTTCCTTGGCCCGGCGCGCGACGGAGGTCACCAGGGTCGCCTGGGCCGCAGGAGTGTCTGCGAAGTCCTTCAGCTGCTTCAGGGTGGTGTCGATGATGAAGGCGGGCGGGACCACCTTCAGATCGGCGTCGTGGCGAATCTTGTCGCTTTCCTGATCCAGCATCACCGCCATGGCTTCCATGCGGGCCAGATAGGCGTCGGCGTCGGCCTTGGTGGCGATGGCGTGCTGGGTGTCCAGGAAGTCGGGGATGTCGGCATAGGCGCCGCCCAGCTGGTGCACGACGTAGGGGTTGCTCTGGGGTTCGCCGTAGACGAAGCGGGCGTCCTGCTCGGCCTGGATATCCTGCACATAGGCGATGGTGTCGTAGCCGAGCGCGTCGCCCTGGCTGAGCGCCCTGCGGTTGATGCCGGACAGCGCCTTCTGGCGGCGGCGGTTCTCCACGATATCGGCCTGGCGCGCTGCCAGGGAGCGGTCGTCGAGGCGGGATTTGAGCGCGCCCTTGTCCAGACCGAGGTGGGTGGCCTGCATCGGCGAGCGCTGCAGATTGGCGTCCTGGAACTGGTCCAGCAGGGCGTTCAGCCGCGCGGCCTCGCCGGTTTTAGCGCTCTGAGCCAGGGAGGTCCCGGGCAGAAGGGGCAGGGCGGCGGCGCTCAGAAGCAGGTGACGGCGGTTCAACACGGGAGACCTCGGGGCGGTAGGGACGGAACGGTAGGCCGGGTCCGGGGTTTTGAACACCATGAGCCCAATCAAATTCCTATCCGTCTCGAGCTTCGCCCTGGCCGCGGCCAGCCTGACGCTCGCTGCCTGCGGCCCCAAGCAGCAGGCCTCCGCCGACGCCACGCCCACCGTCGGCGCGCCGATCGGCAGCCTGCCGCTGGCCTCCGGGGCCTCGCCCGGGGGCTACGCCCCGGCCTCCGCCACCCTGCCGGGCGCCGCGCCGCTGCGTCAGGCCTCAGCGGGGGTCGAGCGCGAGCCCTACCGCTACATCGACGACGCCTATCAACTGGGCGACGCCTTCGCCGACAGCCCGCCGGACTACACGGTCGACTACGACGGCCAACGGCCCTGGGTGTGGCGCTCGCAGGACGGCGCCTACCGGCTGGTCGAGAACACGCCCGACGGCGCGCGTGAATACTTCTACCGCTCGGGAGCCTCCGAGCCCTTCCTGGTGCGCGACCCGCGCTATGCCTACGCCTATGACGGCGATGTGCTGGCGGTGGTCTACGACCGGGCAGGCCGCATCGTGCCCCAGGCGGTGGCCGCCCGCGACGCCGCCATGGCTGCCAGCTATCTGAACCGGGCCCGAGCCCTCTACACCGCCGCCGTGCACCAGCAGCGCCAGGCCGCCTACGCCGCCGACTGGCAGGCCCGCCGCGAGGCGGTGCTGGCGACCCAGCGCGACTGGCGCGCCGAGCAACAGCGCAATGCCGACTGGCGCGATTGGCATGACCGGCAGTCGCAGCAGAGCCAGATCCAGCAACGCCAGGCGCAGTTCGACCGCGAACGCGGCCAGCGCCAGGCCTACGCCGCCCAGGCCGTGGCCATGGCCGCCGGAGCCGCCCTGCAGCACGGCCAGGACCAGGCCGTCGACCGCGCCCGTGCCGATCAGGCCGCCCGCGATCAGCGCGCTCAGCAGGAGGCTCAAGCCCAGAACGCCCGCGCCCAGAACGCCCGCGCCCAGGACGACGCGCGCCGTCAGCAGCAACTCGCCGACCAGCAGCGCCAGGGCGATCAACGCCGGATGCAGGCGCAGAACGCCGAGCGCGACCGTCAGGCGCATGAGCAACAGGCTCAACAGCAGCGGTCTCAGGACCAACGCAATCTGGCCGACAACGCCCGCCGCGCCGATCAGGCCCGGGCCGAAGATGGCCGTCGTCAGGCGGAGCAGGCCCGTCAGCAGCAGCAACAAGCGCACGAACAGCAGGCTCAGGCCGAAAATGGCCGCCGCCAAGCCGAGCAGGCGCAACAGCAGGCGCGTCAGCAGCAAGCCGATGCCGGCCGTCATCAGGCGGAGCAGGCCCAGCAACAGGCCCGCCAGCAGCAGGCGCAGGCCGAAAACGGCCGCCGTCAGGCCGACCAGCAGGCGCGGCAGCAACAGCAGCAGGCCCGTCAGGCCGAGCAGCAAAGCCGGGTGCAGCAGGCTCAGGCCGAACAGGCCAAGCGTGTGCAGGCCGAACCCCAGGGCCCTCAGGCCAAGCCGCCCGAGCCTAAGCCCGCCGACGCCAAGCCCGCCGATCCGCAGTCCGGTCCCGGCAAGGGCCATGGCCATCGCGGCCCGGAAAACCCCGACGACAAGCACGACGACAAGCACGACGACAAACACGACGACAAACACTAGGGCGCGCACCGCCGCTTGCCTTGGCGGCGGGATCGTCTGAGAAAGCGTCTTCTCAGCGGCGGAGACCTGCCTTGGCCCACGACGACATCGCCATCGCCTATGGCCGCGGCTTCATGACCCTGGATCTTCCGGCCCTGGCCAAGCCGACGGTGATCCGCAAGGCGGTGCTGCCCAAGCTGGCTGACCAGAAGGCTGCTATCCGCGACGCCCTGGACCATCCGATGGGCGCGCCGCCGCTGCTGGAGCTTTCGCGGGGCCGCAAGAGCGCCTGCATCCTGATCTGCGACATCACCCGGCCCGTGCCCAACGGCGCCTTCCTGCGGCCGATGATCGAGACCATGGTGCAGGGCGGCATCCCGATCGGCGAGATCGTGGTGCTGGTGGCCACCGGCCTGCACCGGCCTAATCTGGGCGCTGAGCTGGCCGAACTGGTGGGCGATCCCTGGGTGCTGGACAATGTCCGGGTCGAGAACCACTACGCCCGCAATGTCGAGGATCTGGTCGATCTCGGCCGAACCGAGACCCGCGGCACGCCGGTGACCCTCAACCGCCTGCTGGTGGAGGCGGACCTGCGCATCGCCACGGGTCTGGTGGAGCCCCACTTCATGGCCGGCTGGTCCGGGGGCCGCAAGGTGGTGGCGCCGGGGGTGGCGGGCCACGAAACCATCCGGACCTTCCACTCGGCCCGCTTCATGGAGGACCCGCTGGCGGTCCAGTGCAATCTGGTAGGCAATCCGCTGCACGAAGAGCAGCTGCAGATCGTGCGCAAGCTGGGCGAAATCTACGCCCTCAACACCGTGATCGATGAGGACCGCGACATGGTCCACGTCAACTTCGGCGAGATCATCCAGAGCCATCTGGCGGCGGTGGACTTCATCGCCCAGGCGACCCGGATCAATGTCGGGCGCAAGTTCAAGACCGTGGTGACCTCATCGGCCGGCTATCCGCTGGACAAGACCTACTACCAGACCATCAAGGGCATGGTGACGCCGCTGGACATCCTGGAGCCGGGCGGCACCCTGATCATCGCCTCGGAATGCTCGGAGGGCTTCGGCTCGGAGGAGTTCCGCGAGGCCCAGGCGCGGCTGGTGGAGATGGGGCCGGAGCGCTTCCTTGCCACTCTGACGGCCAAGACCCTGGCCGAGGTCGACGAGTGGCAGACTGAGATGCAGCTGAAGGCCATGCGCATCGGGCGAGTGCAGCTCTACACCGGCGGGCTGAACGCTGAGGAGCAGCGCATCACCGGGGTAGAGATGATCGCTTCCCTGGACGGCGCCATCGCCGACAGCCTGGTACGCCACGGCGACACATCCGTGGCCATCGTGCCCGAGGGTCCCTACGTCATTCCGGTCGCTTCGGCCTGATCCGGCGTCCTTACTGAATCCGTTAATACGCGGCTCGATCCCTGTTGGATCTCCGCTCTTGGCGGACGCCGGATCATATTTAACGCGCATGCCATTTTGTCGCAGTGGGGAAACACACCCGGCGGCGGCGTCACACCTGCAGAACCCCCCAGGTTTGGGGGCTACGCCCGCAGGATCGCCTTATGTCGACGACCTTCTTCCCCGACCAGATCTCCCAAGCTCGGCCGCGCCGCGTGTGGCGCGCCAAGACGGTGTTCGGGCGCGCCCTGCAAGTTCTGGCCATCTGCGCCGCAGTCGTCCCCTTCGCCGTCGCCGCCGGGCCCGCCCCGGGCAGCGAACTGAAGGTCGGCGGCCAAATGATCGATATCGGCGGACGCAGCCTGCGTCTCGTCTGCGCGGGGCCCACGGGAAGCTCGAAGCCCGTGGTGCTCTTCGAATCCGGCGCCTTCGGGTTCGCCGGCGACTGGGCGTATGTGCAGAAGCAACTGGCGTCGCAAGGCGTCCGCTCCTGCGCGTACGACCGGGCCGGCATGGGCTTCTCCGACGCCTCCGATGAGCCGCGCGACGGCGTCAATGTTGCTCAGGATCTGGAAAAGCTGGTGGCCAAGGCCAACATCCCGGCTCCCTACGTCCTGGTCGGCCATTCGATGGCCGGCGCCAGGGTGCACCTGTTCGCCAACCGCAACCCCGAAAAGGTCGCCGGTCTGGTCCTGGTGGACTCCACCACTCCCGACGCCATGAACGACGCCCACGTCGCCAAGTACGTCGCCGACTTCACCGACGGCGCCCACGCCGCCGCCCTGACCGCCCAATTCGGCATCCTGCACCTGCTGGCCGGCACCTCGCTGGGCGACAAGGTCGGCCTGCCGCCCGTCGAAGACGCCCAGAAGCGCCATCAGTTCGCTTCGGCCGAGTACAACAAGACCTCCTATGACGAGGTCAAGAACTGGCCCCTGGCCGCCAAACAGGCCGCCGCGACCGGCCCGCTGAACACTGACTGGCCCGTGGCCGTCGTTTCCGCCGGCGTCCTGTCGGCCGACGAAGGCGCCCAGATCCAGGCTCTGCAGCCGCCCCCGGCCCTGGCCTCGCGCCACGGCTTCATCTCGGTGGTCGACGGCGCCACGCACAACGGCCTGCTCGGCGCCAAATATTCCCCCGGCATCGTCCAGGGCATCGACTTCGTGCTCAAGGCGGCCGGCGCCAAGGCGGCCGGGACCGAGGAACGCGCCGAGACGGTCCGCGTCGGACTGCCCGTCGCCAAGGGCTAGATTTCTCTCCTCCCTAACTTCTCCACCAACTAAGCCCGGCGGCCCCTCAGCTCCGGGCTTTTTTGTGCCCGCAGGCGGGGTTTGGCAGTCGACGGCGCTAGACGCCCCGGTGATACTCCCCGCAAGCGCCGGCAAAGGCGCGCCCATAGCGGAGGATGCGCATCTTGGCTGCCAGCAAGGGTCTGCGTGAACTGGCGGGAGAGATGATCTCCGAAGCCATGGCCATGTTCATCATCATCAGCTTCGGCGACTCCGCCTCGGCCATGTACACCCTCTACGATCCCAGCCCCTACAAGCAGGCCTATTGGGGCGTCTGCATCGCCTGGGGCCTGGCGGTGACCATCGCCATCTATGTGACGGGCGCGGTGTCGGGCACCCACGCCAATCCGGCGGTGACCCTGGCGCTGGCGGTGTTCCGCGGCTTTCCCTGGAAGAAGGTGATCCCCTACAGCGTCGCGCAGATCGTGGGCGCCTTCCTTGGCGCGGCCATCGTCTATGTCCTGTTCGGGCCGGTGATCGACAACTTCAACGCAACCCAGCACCTGACCCGCGCGGGCGACGGCGGGGCGGCGGGGGTCTTCTTCACCCATCCCGGCCTGGCCATCACCCCGATGCACGCCCTGCTGGACGAGGTGATCCTGACCGCCTTCCTGATGCTGGGCATTTTCGCCATCACCGAGGAGTGGAATACCCAGGCCCCCATGGCCAATTCCGGTGCGCTGATCATCGGCCTGCTGGTGGCCACCATCGGCGCCTGCATGGGGTATCTGGAGGCCTGGGCGCTCAATCCCGCCCGCGATTTCGGCCCGCGCCTGTTCGCCTATGTGATGGGCTGGGGCGCCCAGGCCCTGCCGTCGCCGGGAAACTACTGGTGGGTGCCGATCGCCGGGCCGCTGGCCGGCGGGTTGGTCGGCGCGGGCGTCTATCAGCTACTGATCCGGCCCTATCTGCGGCCCCCGGGCGAGCGCGTGGCGCAGCCCTCCGAACCCGTCATCAACCCGCACGACTGAGTACCCCGATGACCCAGACCTATATCGGCGCCATCGATCAGGGCACGACCTCCACCCGCTTTATCGTGTTCGACCGGGACGGCCACATCGTCTCGGTGGCGCAGAAGGAGCACGAGCAGATCTTCCCGCATCCGGGCTGGGTGGAGCACGATCCTGCCGAGATCTGGGCGGCGACCCAGGAGGTGATCGAAAAGGCCCTGGCGCAGAAGGGGCTGAAGCCTAGCCAGCTGGCCGCCGTCGGCATCACCAACCAGCGCGAGACCACGGTGGTCTGGGACCGCAAGACCGGCAAGGCGGTGGCCAACGCCCTGGTCTGGCAGGACACCCGCGTCGATCCGCTGGTGCGCGACCTCGCCCGGGACGGCGGCCCGGACCGTTTTCGCGCCAAGACCGGCCTGCCACTGGCCAGCTATTTCAGCGGGCTGAAGCTGAAGTGGGTGCTGGACAACACCCCCGGCCTGCGCGAGCGCGCGGCGCGAGGCGAGATCGCCTTCGGCACCATCGATAGCTGGCTGGTCTGGAATCTGACTGGCGGGGCCTCGCACCTGACCGATGTGACCAACGCCAGCCGCACCCAGCTGATGGACCTTGAGACCCTGGAGTGGGACGCAGGCCTGCTGGAGGCCTTCACCATCCCCGCCTCGGTCCTGCCGCGCATCGCGTCCTCGTCCGAGGTGTATGCCGAAGCGACCGGTGTGCTGGCAGGCGTGAAGATCGCCGGCATCCTTGGCGACCAGCAGGCGGCCCTGGTCGGCCAGGCTTGTTTCCGTCCGGGCGAGGTCAAGAACACCTACGGCACCGGCTGCTTCATGCTGATGAACACCGGCGAGCAGATCACTCACTCTACGGCGGGTCTGTTGACCACCGTCGCCTACCGCTTCGGGGCGCAGAAGCCCTGCTACGCGCTGGAAGGATCGGTGGCGATCACCGGCGCCCTGGTGCAATGGCTGCGCGACAATCTCGGCCTGATAAAGTCGAGCGGCGAGGTCGAGAGCCTGGCCCGCACGGTGGAGGACAATGGCGATGTCTATTTCGTGCCCGCCTTCTCGGGTCTTTACGCCCCCTACTGGCGGGCGGATGCGCGCGGCATCGTCGCCGGTCTGACCCGTTACGCCCGCGCCGGACACTTCGCCCGCGCCGCCCTGGAGGCCACTGCCTATCAGACTCGCGACGTGGCCGAGGCCATGCAGGCCGACAGCGGGATCAGCATCAAGGAGCTGCGCGCCGACGGCGGCATGGTGGGCAATGAGCTGCTCATGCAGTTCCAGGCCGACATGCTGGGTATCGGCGTGGTGCGCCCCGAGGTGTCGGAAACCACCGCGCTTGGCGCCGCCTACGCCGCCGGCCTGGCGGTCGGGGTGTGGCCCGGCATCGAGGACCTGCACGCCCACTGGAAGGCCGACAAGCGCTGGACCCCGGCCATGGATCAGGCGCAACGCGGCGCCCTCTACGCCAGCTGGAAGAAGGCCGTGGGCCGCTCGTTCGACTGGGCTATTTGAGAGTAATTACCACTTACAACTAGGATTGTTGCCGGTTTCATTGATCTTGGCATAGATGAGTTATGTCTATGCTGGAGAATACAATGCGACGTATTTGCATTTGCAGAATAGCCGCCGTGATGTGCGCGGCGCTTTCCATGGTTCTGCTTGCAAGCGTCCCGGCCCGGGCGGCGCCCGAGGAAATCCAGGTCTACATGGACGAGATGAGCAAGCAGGGCGAATTCGGCCTCGATGTGCACAACAACTATGTCACCCAGGGTCCCGCCGAAGCCGACTATCCCGGCGGCCTGCCGTCGCTGCACACCTATCGGGTCACGCCGGAGTTCGCCTACGGCATCACCGACAATCTGGAGGGCGGCCTCTACATCCTGTCCGCGCTCAACCCGCACGGCGGCTACAGCATCGGCGGCGAGAAGCTGCGGCTGAAGTTCATCGCGCCCAAGCGGTCAGCGGACCAGGACTGGTGGTGGGGGCTGAACTTCGAGATCGGCAAGCTGAACCGCTACTACGACATCAACCCCACCAACGCCGAGCTGAAGACCATCTACGGCTTCCGCAAGGGGCCCTGGACCGTTGGCATCAACGGCAACCTCGACTGGACGGTGTCGGGGCCGCAGCCCGAGCCGCTGTCCTTCGATATCGACACCAAGGTCTCCTACCGGGTGCAGCCCAAGCTGGCTCTGGGCTTCGAGGCCTATGACGAGCTGGGCGACACCCGCCATTTCGGCGATCTGGCGCACAACGCCGAGCAGCCGTTCCTGACGGCGGATACCTCGTTCGGCGACTGGGACCTGAACCTCGGCGTCGGCAAGGGACTGACGTCAGAGGGCGACCAGTGGATCGCCAAGTTCATCCTCGGCGTGCCGATCGACCGGCTATTTCGCCATCACTAGAGGCCGAGCGCGGCCTTCACCGCCGGGTGGATGACCTGGCCCTTGGCGATGTTCAGACCCGCGGCGAAGTGCAGGTCGGCGGCCAGATAGGCCTCGACCCCCTGATCGGCCATGCGCAGCACATAGGGCAGGGTCACCGCCGCCAGCGCGTAGGTCGAGGTCAGGGGCGCGGCGCCGGGCATGTTGGCCACGCAGTAGTGGATCACGCCGTCGACCTCGAAGGTCGGCTCGTCGTGGGTGGTGGGATGGCTGGTCTCGAAACAGCCGCCCTGGTCGATGGCCACGTCCACCAGCACCGCGCCGCGCTTCATCAGCTTCAGGTCCTCCCGGCGGATCAGCTTGGGCGCCGCGGCGCCGGTCACCAGCACGCAGCCGATCACCAGGTCCGCCTGGGGCAGGAAGTCGAGCAGAGCCTTCCTCGAGGAATAGATGGTGCGCACCTCGCCGCCGAACTGCACGTCGATGGCGGCCAGCTTATCGGCGGTGATGTCGAACACGGCGACGTCGGCGCGCAGGCCGTGGGCGATTTCGGCGGCGTTCACGCCCGAGACCCCGGCGCCCAGGATGGCGACCTTGGCCGGGGGCACGCCCGGCACGCCGGACATCAGGAGGCCCCGCCCGCCCGACGGCTTCAGCAGATATTGAGCACCCACCAGGGCCGCCATGCGCCCGGCGACCTGGCTCATCGGCGCCAGCAGCGGCAGGTGTCCGGCCGGATCGGTGATGGTCTCATAGGCGATGGCCGTGGCGCCGGAGTTCATCAGGCCCTGGGCCTGGGCCGGGTCGGCGGCGAGATGCAGATAGGTGAACAGGGTCTGGCCGGGCCTGAGCCGCGCGATCTCCTGGGCCTGGGGCTCCTTGACCTTCACGATCAGGTCGCTGGAGGCGAACACGGCGTCCGCATCCGGCAGGACAGTTGCCCCCGCTTCGGCGTAGTCGCTGTCGTGCAGGCCGATGCCCGCGCCCGCTCCCGCCTCGACGAACACCTCATGCCCGTGGACGACCAGCTCATGCGCCCCCGCCGGGGTCAGGCCCACACGGAATTCCCGAGTCTTGATCTCCTTGACCGTACCGACCCGCATGGTTCACTCCGTCAGCTAAGGCCACCCCACCTCAGATGGGGATCGCGGCGAGGTTCGCCCAGGGCATAGAACAAGGGAGACTTCTTTTGGCTGCTTCAGACACCGCCGCCCTGGCTCCGACCGGGCGCCTGCGCGCCGGCATGAACTTCAGCAACACCGTCCTGACCATGCGCGACCGCGGCGACGGCAAGCCGGGCGGAGTGGCGGCGGACCTGGCCCGCGAGCTTGGCAAGCGCCTCGGCGTCGAGACCGACTTCATCGCCTACGACAGCCCCGGCGAGGTGGTCGACGCCATCAGCGCCGGCAAGTGCGACGTCTGCTTCCTGGCCATCGAGCCGGCGCGGGCTGAGCGGATCGACTTCACCGCCCCCTATGTGCTGATCGAGAGCACCTACATCGTGCGCGAGGACTCCCCGATCAGCCATCCGCCCGACATGGACAAGCCGGGCCTCAAGATCGGCGTCATGGAACGCGCGGCCTACGACCTCTACCTGACCCGCACCCTGCAGCACGCGACCCTGGTGCGCGGCAACCGGGACTATCTGGATGATGTCGGGTCCGGAAAGATCGACGCGGGCGCGGGTATCCGCCAGATGCTCGCCGACTACGCCAAGACGCATAAGGGCCTGCGCATCATGCCGGAGGCCTTCGCCACGGTCAGCCAGGCGATGGGCTGCGCCAAGGGCGGCAAGGGCTATCTCTACCTGCGCGCCTTCGTCGAGGAGATGAAGGCCACCGGCTTCGTCAAGCGCGGGCTGGCGGCCAGCCATCAGGACGCCACGGTGGCGCCTAAAGCCTGATCCTTACCTCATGGCGGCGGCGACATTGCCGCCGTCGACGGTGAGCACGGCGGCGGTGGTCTTTTCCGCCAGGGCCAGGGCGACGAAGGCCTCGGCCACGTCTTCCGCCGTGACTTCCTGACCCAAGAGATTGCCGGCCATATAGTCGTGCTCGCTGAGACCGCGCGCCTTGGAGCGCGTGGCGATCATCTCGCTGGTTAGCAGGCCCGAGCGGATGCGGTCGGCATTAATGGCGTTGGAGCGGATGCCGTCGGCGCCGTACTCCACCGCGTACTGGCGGGCCAACGCGATGACCGCCGCCTTGGGCAGGCCGTAGGGGCCGAAGTTGGGGCCGGGATTGACCGCCTGCTTGGAGGCGTTGAACAGCAGCACGCCCCCGGTCTTCTGCCGTCCCATGATCCGCACCGCCGCCTGGGCCGCGTGCTGGTGGGCGAAGAAGTTGAGGTCGAAGCTGGCCCGCAACACCTCGTCGGACACCTCGCCGATCTTGCCTGTGAAGGCGGCGCCGGCGTTGGACACCAGGATGTCGACCCCGCCGTAGGCCTCGGCGATCTTGTCGAAGGCGGCGTCGACCTCGGCCTTGCTGGTCACGTCGCAGGCAAGCGCCAGCCCCTTGACCGATTTGGCGGTGGCCTGGGCGGCGGCCAGGTCGCGGTCGAGCGCCACGACCTCGGCGCCCTGGGCCTTGAAGGCGCGGCAGGCGGCGGCCCCGATGGCGCCCCCGGCGCCGGTCACAGCCACCACATGGCGCGCCAGCGGCGCCTCCTTGCCCTTGCCGAGCTTGGCCTGTTCCAGCGACCAGTATTCGATCTCGAAAATGTCGTACTCGGTGATGCTGTTGAACTCAGCCATCGCCTCGGCGTCGAGGATCACCGACGCGGTGGTCTCGGCAATATCCGCCGCGATGCGCGCCGCGCCCTTGGAGGCGCCGACGCCGAACAGGCCGACGCCCGGAACCACCACCCAGCGGGGCAGGGGGTCGAGCATGGTCTTCTTCGGTTCGATCAGGGCGTTGTTGCGCTCGAAATAGGCGGTGTACTTGGCCGCATAGTCGTCCACCGCCTTGCGCACGGCGGCGGCGAAGGCGGCGCTGTCGCCTTCGGCCGGAGCCGGGACCACCAGGGGCCAGGGCTTGATGCGGATCACGTGGTCGGGGGTCACCAGGCCCTGCTGGCTGTAACGCATGACCTCCTCGCCGCCGGCGAAGGTCAGGATGCCGGGGCTGGCGCGATGGTCCAGCACGACCCGGGCCAGGCCGTCCGAACGCTTGGCGGCGAGCGCGCCGCGGATCACGGCGGCGACTTCGGCCAGGGGCAGAAGCGCGGGCAGCTTGATTTGCTTCAGGGCCTTGCCGGATCCGGCCTTCAGCCGCTCCTCGGCCATCGACACGAATTCGATCATCCGATCGTAGGACTGCTTGGCGGTGTCGCCCCAGGTGAAAATCCCATGGCGCAGCAGCACCACCCCTTCGGCGCCAGGGTTGGCCTCATAGACCTGGGCCACCTGATGGGCGAGCGAGAAGCCGGGCATGACATAGGGGGCGATGGCCAGGCGGTCGCCGTAGATTTCGCGGCACAGGGCCTCGCCGTCCGGCTGGTCGGTCAGGGCCAGGACCGCGTTGGAGTGGGTGTGGTCGACGAAGGTGGCCGGGACCCAGGCGTGCAGCAGGGCTTCGACCGAAGGGTTGGGGGCGTTGGAGACCATCAGGGCGGTGCGCTGGGCCTCCACCATGCCTTCGTCCGACAGGGTGTTGAGCTGGCGCAGCGAGAGTAGCGCCTCCATCCGCACGGCGGGCAGACCCTCCGGCTCGATGTCGCCCAGGTCCCAGCCGGAGCCCTTGACGCACAGCACCTCGACCGGGCGGCCGACCATGTCGTTGACGGTGGTCTTCACCGAGGTGTTGCCGCCGCCGTGCTGCACCAGGCGCGGATCGGCGCCGAGCAGGCGGCTGGTGTAGACGCGCAGCGCCAGGTCCTCGCCGACGCCGCGCTCGGCGTAGCGGGCGATGTAGGCCTCGGCCTCCTTGTCCGACCACAGGTTCTGCATCAGGCGGCGCCTCGCTGTTCGGGATAGAGGCCGAGCAGGCCCTCGCCGCTGGCGGGGCAGACGCCGCGCTCGGTGATGATGGCGCTGACCAGGCGGGCGGGTGTGGTGTCGAAGGCGGGATTGGCCGAGGGGCTGCCCTCCGGCGTCACCCGCACGGTGGCCAATTGGCCGTCCGCCGTCTTGCCGGTGACGAACGCAACCTCGTCGGCGCTGCGCTCCTCGATCGGGATGTCCTCGCCGCGGGCCAGGGTCCAGTCGATGGTGGAGAAGGGCATGGCGGCATAGAAGGGCACGCCGTTGTCGTGGGCGGCCAGGGCCTTCAGATAGGTGCCGATCTTGTTGCAGACGTCGCCGTTGGCCGCCACGCGGTCCGAGCCGACGATGCAGAGGTCGACCTTGCCGGTCTGCATCAGATGCCCGCCGGCGTTGTCGGCGATCACCGTATGGGGCACGCCGTGCTGGTTCAGCTCCCAGGCGGTCAGGGCCGCGCCCTGGCTGCGCGGGCGGGTCTCATCGACCCAGACATGCAGGGGCAGTCTCATCTCCACGGCGGCGTAGATGGGCGCGAGCGCCGTGCCCCAGTCCACCGTCGCCAGCCAGCCGGCGTTGCAGTGGGTCAGGACGTTCACGGGGCTCGTCCCGTTGTAGGCCTGCTTGATGAGTTCGGCGCCGTGGCGGCCAATGGCGGCGCAGGAGGCCACGTCCTCGTCGCAGATGCGCGCGGCCTCGGCATAGGCGGCGCGGACCCGCTGGGCGCCCGGCAGGGGAAGCAGTACACCCAGCACCTGCTGCACGGCCCAGCGCAGGTTGACCGCCGTCGGGCGGGTGGCCATCAGCATCGCCCCGGCGGTCTTCAAACCCTCGTCCGAAGCGTCCTCGCGGGCGGCCAGCGCCATGCCATAGGCGGCTGTGGCGCCGATCAGAGGGGCGCCGCGTACGATCATGGTCGAGATGGCCACGCCGGCCTCGGCGGCGGTGGTCAGGCGGCGGATCTCGAAATGGTGGGGCAGCAAGGTCTGGTCGATGACCTCGACCTCGAGGCCGTCCTCGGCCAGCCAGATGGTGCGATAGGGTACGCCGTCGATCTTCATGGCGATGTCTTTAGAGGCCGCCGACGGCCCTGGCCAGAACGGCGCGGGCGTCGCCGCCCTCGCCGGTCCAGGCGACGAACTGGTCAGGCCGCACCAGGATCAGGGCCGCTTCGTAGCGTTCGCGTCCGCCTGCGCGGCTGTCGGTGATGACGGTCAGGCCGACGCCGAGATCGCGCGCCGCGCCTTCGAAGGCGGCGACGACGGCCGGGTCCGCGTCCAGGGCCAGCAGGGTGAAGCGCTCGCCCAGCGCCTCGAACACATTGGCGCCCGACGACAGGGGCTGAGGCGACAGGTGGTGGCCCGCCCGCGAGGTGAAGCTGTGCGATCCGAGCGCGCTGGGGGCGCCGCCGCCGCCGACGACGGATGAGCCCTCGTAGTTGGGTTCGAAGCTGTTGACCTCGGTCTTGGCCACGGTCTGGCGGGCGTTCCAGTTGAGTTCGAAGGCGGCTTTATCGCTCTCGGGGTCGTAGGTCTCTAGGAAGGCGCGGTCCTGGCTGATGGCTTTTTCGATGAAGTCGCGGGCGGTGGAAGCGAACACCGGGCGGCGCTCTTCGTCATAGCTGTCGAGCAAGCCAGGCCCGCCCCAGCCCTGCAGCGTCGCGGCCAGCTTCCAGCCAAGATTGGCGGCGTCCTCCAGCCCCGTGTTGATGCCGTAACCGCCGTAGGGCGGGTGGCTGTGGGCGGCGTCGCCGGCGATGAAGACCCGGCCCTTGCGGTAGTTGTCGGCGATGGCGATGCGCAGGTCCCAGAAGCCCACGTAGTCGAGCGCGATGTCGAAATCCGCGCCCACCGCTTCGCGCAGCAGGGCGGGGAAGTCGAAGTTGGCGGCGGTGGTCCCCGGCGGCACGGGGGCGTGGAAGAACCATGTCTCGCCCAGGTCGACCCGGCCGAAGAAGCGCCAGTAGCCGCCCAACGAGGGGTGCAGCACATTGTAATAGGACTTGCCGGGGAAGCGCTTGAGCAGCTCGTGCAGGCCGCGCGAGCGGAACACCAGCAGCACCATCAGCCGGTCGTGGTCGGACTTGGTTTGGGTGATCCCTGCGGCTTCGCGCACCGCCGAACGGCTGCCGTCGCAGCCCACCACATAGTCCGCCCGCAGCATCCTCTCTTCGCCGTCCGCGCCCCGGCGCGCCCGCACATAGGCGCCGGCCTCGTCCTGCCCGGCGTCCAGCACGGTCCAGCCGTAGAGGGTCTCGATGGCGGGCAGCTCGGCTGCGCGGGCGCGCAGCACGGTCTCGGTGGCGTACTGCGGCAGGCGCTCGTTGTCGGTGAAATAGTAGTCGCGCACCCAGTCGCGCTGCAGCCAGTCGTAGCTGTAGCCGCCCAGCAGCGAACCGTAAGAGGTCAGGCCGCCGATGCCGTATTCCGGCGGGATGGTGCGGGCTGCGCGAAGGGCCTTCTCGGCGCCCCAGAAGTGGAAGTGCTCCATGGTCCGCTGGGTCAGGTTCTGGCCCTTGGGCACGGTGTGCATGGCCGCCGCCCGCTCCACCAGAAGACAGCGCACGCCGCGTTGGCCCAGTTCGATGGCCAGGCCGAGGCCGACAGGCCCGCCGCCGACGATGATCACTGGAGCTTGGGTTTCAGAGGTCATGGGCACTCATCCGAACAGCGCGCGGCCTCTTTAGCCGCAATAGCCGCCGGGCCAAAGCGGGCTTCCCGCATATCCCTTTTCAAGCGTCATGGCGGCGCCTATGGTGCCCGCGAAACGCCATCAAGGCGATCAGAGCGCGGATACGCGCCGCGTCGGAGGAAACATCATGGCCCATCCCGTGCGGGGCGCTCTGTTCGCCCTTTGTCTTGCATCCCTGGCCGGCGCCGCGCCCGCCGCTTTCGCGCAGGCCCCGAAGCCGGCGATCACCCAGGCCTTCACCAAGATCCGGGGCATCGATGCGGTGGTCTCGCGCCCGGCGGTCCCCGGCGCCCACTCGCATGTGGCCATCGTCATCATGCACGACGAATCCAACTCGCTGGACAACCTGCAGGCCCCGATCCTGGCCAGCCGCGGCTATGTCGTGATCTCCACCAACGCCCGCACCGGTCCGGACCCCGAGGACCACGACACTGACTGGAACAACGTGCTGCGCGACGTGCGCACCGTGATGACCTACGCCAAGGCCCTGCCCGGGATCACCAAGGTGGTGCTGATGGGCCATTCGTCCGGCGCGCCGCTGATGGCCTCGTACCAGATCGGCTCGGGCCCGGCGCGGCGGTGGCTACCCGGTCAGCCGTGCCCCGCCGACATACGCGCGCACGCCGAGAGCGGCGGCCATGCCGGCGCCACCGTCGTTTGTGGCACTGCCACCGATGCCTAGGATGAGCCGTTGGGCCCGTGTCTGCTCGATGGCGTGGCGCATCAATTCACCAGTGCCTGACGTGTTGGCCCGCAGGATGTCGCGCTCGTCGTTAGAGAGTCTCCACAGTCCCGATGCGGCGGCCA
>CAIYVC010000026.1 GCA_903929535.1 uncultured Caulobacteraceae bacterium
CTGTCGTCCATCTTGTCGCCGCCGACCCGGACCGAGCGCGAATAGACGATGCCGGAGAGGCTCAGCACGGCCACTTCGGTGGTGCCGCCGCCGATGTCGACCACCATCGAGCCGGTCGGTTCATGGATCGGCAGGCCCGCGCCGATGGCCGCGGCCATGGGCTCGTCGATCAGACCGACGCGGCGGGCCGAGGCGTTCAGGCAGCTGTCGTTGATGGCGCGGCGTTCCACGGCGGTGGCGCCGGACGGCACGCACACGATCACCTTGGGGTTCACGAAGCCCTTGCGGTTGTGAACCTTGCGGATGAAGTACTTGATCATCTCCTCGGCCACTTCGAAGTCGGCGATGACCCCGTCGCGCATCGGGCGGATCGCTTCCATGTGGCCGGGCGTGCGGCCCAGCATCTGCTTGGCTTCGATCCCCACCGCGTGGACCACCTTGCGGCCGCCGACATTGCGCAGCGCCACCACCGAAGGCTCGTTCAAGACGATGCCCTTGCCCTTCATGTAGATCAGGGTGTTGGCGGTGCCGAGGTCGATCGCGATGTCGTTCGAGATCATACCGAAGAGGGACGAGAACATGCAGGACCTTGGCCGATAGTGGTGCTGGGCTGAGCTACGATCTGATGCGTGGCGCCGACTTGGCGTCGCGGTCGTCCTGGGCGCGACGGACCCGGACCGTGTGCCCTGCGGAGGACCCGAATTCAAGGCTTTTCGCAGCGCCGAACAGTCCGGCGCCCGACGTTTTTGTGATTGCCCCTCCGCTCGCCTGCGCCGGGAACCTCAGCCTGCGACGATGTGGGTCAGCCAAGCGCCGTCATGGCCACCCCGACAGCCACCACCGCGCCGGCGATCCACTGCAAAACTGTCAAGCTTTCCCGGAAGATACGCCGCCCAGCGATGGCCGCCACCGGCGCCTCGACCACGCCCAGGGCGCGCACCGGGGCGGCGGGAGCGAAACCCAGGGCTGTCAGCCAGCAGATCGAGGCCATGGCTCCGCACAGCCCCGCCAGCAGCGACTGGCGCCAGGCGGTGAATACGGACTTGAGCGCGGCGCGGTCCCAGATGGCCAGCAGGATGGACAGGCCCAGCGACTGAAAGGTCTGGCTGACCGTCACGGTGGCGGCGGCGGCGAAGATCGGGTGGCCCGCATCCATGGCCAGCCCCGCCTGCCGGTAGCAGTTCAGCGAATAGCCGAAGCAGAGGCCGGACAGCAGGCCGAACACGCCTCCCGAAATCGGCTGCGGCCCGCCCGCCTCACGCGGCCAGGTCAGCACCAGCAAGGCCGCACTGGTCAGGGCGACGCCGGCCCAGGCTACGGCATGCAGCTGGTCATGGAACAGCAGCAGCCCCAGGATCGCCGCCAGCGGCAGGGAGCTCTGCTGCATGGAGGTGCCCACCGCGAACCCGGCTCGCCGCATCGAGACCAGCAGGGCTGCAGTGGCCATCACCTGAGAGACGGCGCCGCTGAGGGTGGTGAGCCAGAATTCCGTGGTCAGGTGGACCTCGGTTCCCGGGCTCAGGGCATGGATCGCCAAAGCCAGGGCCAGCGAGAACGGCAGGCCGAACAGGAAGCGCACAAGCGTCGCCGCCCACGGCCCCGATTTTGGCAGCAGGCCGCGTTGCAACGCGTTGCGCGCCACCTGCAGCACGGAGGCCGCCAGGGTGGCGGGTATCCACAGCAGAGCGAACACGGAGACTAGAACCCGCTGGCGATCAGGGGCTCAGGAGCCGTCTTCTCCTGCCGCAGCAGCAGGTTGTTGAGGGCGTTGATATAGGCCTTGGCGGCGGCGGTCAGGGTGTCGGTATCCGCCGCGTGGCCGGTGGAGATGCGGCCGTCCTCCTCCAGACGCACGGAGACCTGGGCCTGGGCGTCGGTGCCCTCGGTCACGGCGCTGATCTGGAACAGGCGCAGTTCGGCCTCGTGCGGCACGATCTTGCGGATGGCGCTGAACACCGCGTCGACAGGACCGTCGCCGCCGGACTCCGCCGAGTGGGCATTTCCGTCAACCGTCAGGGTCAGCTCGGCCGACTGGCCCTCGGTGCCGGCGATGACCCGCAGGCGCGTCACCGAAATCCGCTCGGCCCCGCGCGCCAGGCTGTCGTCCACCAGGGCGATGATGTCGTCGTCGTAGACGTGCTTCTTGCGGTCAGCCAAGTCCTTGAAGCGGGTGAAGGCTTCATCCAGCGCGTTCTGGCCCAGCTCGTAGCCCAGGGCCTTCAGCTTGTCGCGGAAGGCGTGGCGGCCGGAGTGCTTGCCCATCACCAGGTTGGTGGCGCCCTGCCCCACGTCCTCGGGACGCATGATCTCATAGGTGGAGGCATTCTTCAGCATCCCGTCCTGATGGATGCCGCTCTCGTGGGCGAAGGCGTTCTTGCCGACGATGGCCTTGTTGAACTGCACCGGGAAGCCGGTGATGGCCGAGACGTAGCGGCTGGCGCGGGTGATGTGCTCGGTGACGATGCCGGTGTGCTGGCGCAGGCCGTCGGAACGGACCTTAAAGGCCATGACCACCTCTTCCAGCGCCGCGTTGCCGGCCCGCTCGCCCAGGCCGTTCATGGCGCATTCCACCTGGCGAGCGCCGCCCTGCACCCCGGCCAGGCTGTTGGCGACGGCCAACCCTAAGTCGTTGTGGCAGTGGGTGGAGAAGATCACCGTGTCGGCGCCCGGCACGTTCTCGATCAGGTCACGGAACATGTCGGCGTATTCGGTGGGATAGGTGTAGCCCACGGTGTCGGGGATGTTGATCGTCTGAGCCCCGGCCTTGATGGCCGCCTCGACGGAACGGCGCAGGAAGTCGCGCTCGGTGCGGGTGGCGTCCTGAGCCGACCATTCCACGTCGCCGCACAGGTTGCGGGCATGGGTCACCGACTTGGTGATCAGCTCCAGTATCTGCTCCTGCGACATGTTCAGGATGAAGTCGCGGTGCTGCGGGCTGGTGGACAGGAAGGTGTGGATACGGCCGCGCTTGGCCGGCTTCAGAGCCTCGGCGGCGCGGTCGATGTCCTTCACCCCGGCGCGGGCCAGGCCGCAGACGGTGCTTTCGGTGACGATCTCGGAGACCTTACGCACGGCTTCGAAGTCGCCGTTGGAGGCGATCGGGAAGCCGGCCTCGATCACATCGACGCGCATCTCCTCCAGGATCTTGGCCAGCTCCAGCTTCTCTTCCAGAGACATGGAGGCGCCCGGCGCCTGTTCGCCGTCACGCATGGTGGTGTCGAAAATGATGACGCGGTCGCGCTCGGACTGATTTTGAGCGTCTTGGACTTGGGTCGACATGGAATTTCTCTTCGCGGGATTTGAGGGCTTGGCGGTGTCTTAAGACCCCTGCGCGCCCGGTCCCGCGACGACGCGCGGCCCTAAAGCGCCCAGGGGCTGCTAAGCCCAAGTCGCAGACCAAGGGTCAGGCCCTCGGCGGTCAGAATCGAAATGGCGGCGCGGTTACGCATGGCAGCTATCTAGCGAAACCACGGCGTTGGCACAAGGACTAGGCGCCGCAGCGCTCCAGGGCGACGGGCGTCTTGTAGGGACCGCCGGCCAGGGTCATCGACGAGGTCTTCGCGGGGTCCGGGAGGGTCAGGGTCAGTCGGCTGGGCGTGACGGCCTTGCCGGCGCGGCACATGGCCGAAATCGTGTAGCCTGCGGTGGAGCTGTCCACCTTGGCGAACTCGCAATTGTTCGAGCCGTCATCCAGCATCTTGGCCTTGATCACCATCGGCTGGGCGCAGTGGCCGGCGTCCACAGCCCAGCGGCCCATGTAGTGCGGCGCGCCGGTGTCGCTCACCGGGGTGGCGGGCACGGCGGGCGAGGTTTCGGCGAACAGACCCTGCGGCTTGGGCGTGCAGGCGCCCAGCACAGCGATCGCTCCCGCGAAGCCGGCGGCCATGATCAGCAAGGGGGTGACGGTTTTCATGCTTACAGAGCGGATGGGCCCCTCATAGGTTCCACCGCAAAAATCGCCGGATTTTGGCTGCCAAAGGTGGCGCCGCGCTGCGGCAAGGGCTAAACCCCGCGCGTCTGCATACGGAGTCGTCGATGTCCCTGGAATCCGCCGCCCTGAAGCGCGTCAAGCCGTCCGCCACCCTCGCGGTCGACGCGAAGGCCCGCGCCCTGGTCGCCGAAGGCAAGAACGTGATCGGCCTGTCCGCCGGCCAGCCGGATTTCGACACCCCCGACAACATCAAGGAAGCGGCCATCGCCGCCATCCGCGCCGGCAAGACCAAATACACCGACGTCGACGGCACGCCTGAGCTGAAGGACGCCGTCGCCGCCAAGTTCAAGCGCGAGAACGGCCTGGACTACAAGCGCAGCCAGATCCACGTCGCCCCCGGCGGCAAGCCGGTGCTGTACAACGCCCTGGTCGCGACCCTGAACCCGGGCGACGAAGTGATCGTGCCGGCGCCCTACTGGGTGTCGTACCCCGACATGGTGTTGCTGGCCGGCGGCGAACCTGTGTTCGTGGTGGGACCGGAAGAGAACGGCTTCAAGCTGGCGCCCGAGGCGCTGGAAGCGGCCATCACGCCCAGGACCCGCTGGGTGATCCTGAACTCGCCCTCCAACCCGACCGGCGCGGCCTATACCGCCGCCGAGCTGCGGGCCCTGGCGGACGTCTTCCTGCGCCATCCGCACGTGTGGATCATGGCCGACGACATGTACGAGCACCTGCTCTACGACGGGCTGGAGTTCGCTACGATCGCCCAGATCGAGCCCAAGCTCTACGACCGCACCCTGACGGTGAACGGTGTCTCCAAGGCCTATGCCATGACCGGCTGGCGGATCGGCTTCGCGGGCGGCCCTGAGGCGCTGATCACGCTCATGCGCAAGCTGGAGAGCCAGTCGACCTCCAACCCCTGCTCGATCGCCCAGGCGGCGGCGGTAGAGGCGCTTAACGGCACCCAGGACTTCCTGGCCCCGCGTTCGGCGGCCTTCGAGAAGCGCCGCAACCTGGTGGTGTCGATGCTCAACCAGGCTCAGGGCATGACCTGCGCCAAGCCGGAAGGGGCGTTCTACGTCTATCCGTCCTGCGCCGGCCTGATCGGCAAGACCGCGCCCTCGGGCAAGGTGCTGGAGACCGACGTCGACTTCGTCACCGAGCTGCTGGAGACCGAAGGCGTCGCCGTGGTGCAGGGTTCGGCCTTTGGC
>CAIYVC010000027.1 GCA_903929535.1 uncultured Caulobacteraceae bacterium
CAGCGCAGCGTGGGGGCCGAGCTCGGCGCCGACGCCGTGCGCGCGGGCCAGATATCCGCGGTGCTCGGCTTCGTCGTCATCCTCAGCTTCATCGTCCTGGCCTACGGCCTGCTGTTCGGCGGCATCGCCGTGGCCGCCCTGGTGGTCAACGCTCTGCTCATCATCGCCGCCATGTCGGTGACCCAGGCGACCCTGACCCTGCCGGGCGTGGCGGGCATGATCCTGTCGATGGCCCTGGCGGTCGACGCCAGCGTGCTGATCTATGAACGGATGCGTGACGAAGGCCGGGCGGGCCATGCGGCCATGGCGGCGGCGGACCACGGCTTCCGCCGGGCGCTGGTGTCGATCCTGGACGCCAACGTCACCACTCTGATCGCCGGCGGCATCATGTTCCAGTTCGGCGCCGGCCCCGTGCGAGGCTTCGCCTGGTCGCTGTCGATCGGGGTGTTCACCTCGGTGTTCAGCGCCATCGTCGTGACCCAGGTCCTGCTGGGCTGGTGGTTCCGCGTCGCGCGGCCCAAGAAACTGCCGATCCTGTAGGTAGATGATCCGATGAGCAGCTCTTACTGGCCCCTGATCAAGTTCGTTCCGGCCCAGACCCACTTCAAGTTCACGCGGCTTGCGCCCTACGCGGCGATCGTCTCCGGCATTGCCGTGATCGCCTCGGTGATCAGCTTCTTTGTGATCGGTCTGAATTTCGGCACCGACTTCAAGGGCGGCACCCTGATCGAGATCAACACGCCCGGCCCCGCGCCCCTGGCGCAGCTGCGCGCGGCGCTCAACACCGCGGGCCTGCACGACGCCCAGGTGCAGGGCTTCGGCGGCCCCAGCGCGGCCCTGCTGCGTTTCCGTCCGGCCGAGAACGCCGACCCGATGGCGGGCGTCAATCCGCTGAAGGACCGCCTCTCCAAGCAGTTCCCCGGCATCCAGTTCAAGCGGGTCGAAGTGGTCGGCGCCAAGGTCTCTGGCGAGCTCTTCACCTCGGGCCTGATGGCGCTCGGCTTGGCCATCGCCCTGATGCTTGTCTACATCTGGTTCCGCTTCCAGCTGCAGTTCGGCTTCGGCGCGGTCATCGCAATCTTCCACGACCTGATCCTGACCATCGGCATGCTGTCCTTCCTGCGCATCGAGTTTTCGATGACCTCGATCGCGGCCCTGCTGACCATCATCGGCTACTCGATGAACGAGAAGGTCATCACCTTCGACCGGCTTCGCGAGAACCTGCGCAAGTACAAGCGCACCACGCTTCGCGACATCATCGACCTGTCGGAGAACGAGCGTCTGTCGCGGACCCTGATCACGGGCTCCACCGCCCTGCTGGCCCTGGCCGGCATGCTGTTCATGGGCGGCCCGACCCTGTTCCCGCTGGTGTTCGCCATGGTGTTCGGCATCATCATCGGCACCTATTCGTCGATCTACGTCGCCCTGCCGATCATCCTGGTCTGGGGCGTGCGTCGCAACGACGACGAAGCCAAGCCGCTTCCGCAGCGGCCCTGAGCCAGTGGCGGAGCTCCGCCAGCCGCCCTCCATCGACGCCTATGGCGGCGGCGGGTTTCGCATATCGGGACGGCGGGTCGAGGGCTCGATCCTGATCCTCAACGATATTCCACAGCCGTGGCCTGTCGCCTCGCTGGCCGATCTCAAGACCGACGACATCGCGTCGGTGCTGGCGGCGGGGGTAAGCCAGGTCGAGTTTCTGCTGCTGGGCGTGGGCGCCCGCGTCGCGCCGCCGCCGCCGGAGCTGCGCAAGGCTCTACAGGCAGCGGGCCTGGGCCTCGAAGTCATGGACACCGCCACCGCCGCGCGGGTCTACAATGTGCTGGTCTCCGAAGGACGCCGGCTGGCGGCGGCCCTAATCGCTATTTAGCGGTTGCCGAACGCGGGGCTCCAGCGCACCTTCCCGCTAGTGCTTCAGGGACTGGGCACAGTCTGTTCTAAGACCTTAAGGGGGCGAAACATGGCGGCGCTGCTGCTCAACTTCCGCAACACCATCATTGCCAGCTTCGTCCTGGCGCTGATCTTCATCATTGGCTACGGCTTCGACGGCGTCGGCTTCAACGAGATTTTCCTGCAGGGCGTGTTCCGCTGGCTGCACGTGGCCTCCGGCATCCTGTGGATCGGGCTGCTCTACTACTTCAACTTCGTCCAGATCCGGATCATGCCGACCATCCCCGCCGAACTGAAGCCGGGCGTGTCGAAATACATCGCGCCTGAGGCCCTGTTCTGGTTCCGCTGGGCGGCCCTGTCGACGGTGATCTGGGGCCTGGCCATCGCCGGCTCGCGCCACTACCTCGTCAACGTCCTGACCCTCGGCGTCGTCAGCGACACCGGCGGCATCGACGCCAAATACACCCTGCTGGGCGCCGGCATGTGGCTGGCCCTGATCATGGCCTTCAACGTCTGGTTCGTGATCTGGCCGAACCAGAAGATCGCGCTGGGCCTCGTCGAAGCCGACGCGGACGCCAAGGCCAAGGCCGCCAAGACCGCGACCCTGTTCAGCCGCACCAACACCCTGCTGAGCCTGCCGATGCTGGTCACCATGACCATGAGCCAGACCATCTTCGGCTAAGCCATCGACCATCCACGGAAGAGGCCCGCTTCACGGCGGGCCTTTTTTGTTGGGCCGCCAGCGACTATTCCACCCGCCATGACCGACGCCGCGCCCGCAGACGATCTGGAAGAGACGGTCCGCCGCTCCGACCCCGACCGCTGGCTCGCCTCGCGCTTCATCGCCGACGCCCAGGCGCGGGCCGACGTCATCGCGCTGTACGCCTTCGATCACGTTCTGGCGCGGGTTCCGACCATGGTCTCCGAACCCTTGATGGGCGAGATTCGCCTGACCTGGTGGAGCGAGGCTCTGGACGAGATCTACGCCGGGGGCCGCGTGCGCAGCCATCCGGTGGCCCAGGCCCTGACTGAAGCCGTCCGCCGCCACGGCCTCGACCGCGCCCCGCTCGACGACCTGATCGGCGCCCGCATGGGCGATCTCGACGCCGCGCCCTTCCTCGACGAGGCCGATGCGGCGGCCTACGCCTCGCAGACCTCGGGCGCCCTGATGCAAACGGCAGCCCAGGCGCTTGGCGCCCCCGCCGGCTTCCAGCCCGCCCGCCTCGCCGGCCAGGCCTACGGACTGTCGCTGCTGCTGCACAGACGCGCCATTGGCGGCAAGACGCGCCTTCCGGAAGGGATGCCCGCCGGCGGCGTCCACGAGGCCCTGCGCGCCGCCAGGAGCGGCCTGAAGGCCTTCCCGGTCCCCGCCTTCCCCGCCGTCGCCTACGCCTGCCTCAGCCCCCGCTACGCCAAGGGCGCGCACATGACCGTGCTGGAGAAACAGTGGCGGCTCTTCTGGGCGGCCGCGACGGGCGGCGTCTAGCCCGCCAGCCACCCCTCCAGGTCGCGCAGCGCCCGCTCGCTCATCAGCTTCTTCTTCTCGCGCCCGCGCTGCTTCAGCGGGATCGGCTTGCCGTCTGGGCCGCGCTTGGGCGTTTCGATAGGCGGCAGCAGTCCATAGTTGATGTTCATCGGCTGGAAGCTCGACGGGCCCTTCTCGGTGCGTTCGATCTCCAGGTGCCCGCCCGTGATGTGGCCGATCAGGGCGCCCAGGGCCGTGGACAGCGGCGGCGGCGTCAGGCTCCCGCCCGTCCGCTCGGCGGCGGCGAACCGCCCGGCCAGCAGGCCCACCGCGGCGCTCTCAACATAGCCCTCGACCCCGGTCACCTGCCCGGCGAAGCGCAGGCGCGGGTCGGCCTTCAGCCGCAGCGTGCCGTCCAGCAGGCGAGGCGAGTTGATGAAGGTGTTGCGGTGCAGCCCGCCCAGCCGCGCGAACTCCGCGTTCTGCAGCCCCGGGATGGTGCGGAACACCTCCGCCTGCGCCCCGTGCTTCAGCTTGGTCTGGAAGCCCACCATGTTGAACAGGGTGCCCAGCGCATTGTCCTGGCGCAGCTGCACCACGCCGTAAGCCTTCACCAGCGGGTCGCGCGGATTGGTCAGGCCCATCGGCTTCATCGGCCCGTGGCGCAACGTCTCGCGCCCGCGCTCGGCCATCACCTCGATCGGCAAGCAGCCGTCGAAATAGGGGACGTTCTCCCACTCCTTGAACTCGGCCTTCGGGCCGTCGATCAGGGCCTGGATGAAGGCCTCGTACTGCGCCTTGTCCATCGGGCAGTTGATGTAGGCCGCCGCGTCGCCGCCGGGGCCTTCCTTGTCATAGCGCGACTGGCGCCAGGCGATGTCCATGTCGATACTGTCGAAGTGGACGATCGGGGCGATGGCGTCGAAGAAGCTGAGCGCGCCCTCTCCGGTCAGTTCCAGGATCGCCTGCGACAGAGCCGGGGAGGTGAGGGGGCCGGTGGCCAGGATCACGCTGGACCAGTCCTCGGGCGGCAGGCCCGCGACCTCCTCGCGGGCGATCTCGATCAGCGGATGCTGCTCCAGCTTCGCCGTCACCGCCTGGGAGAAGCCTTCACGGTCCACCGCCAGGGCCCCGCCGGCCGGCACCTGATTGACGTCCGCGCAGGCCATGATCAGCGAGCCGCAGCGGCGCATCTCCGCGTGCAGCAGGCCCACCGCGTTATAGGCCCAGTCGTCCGAGCGGAATGAGTTGGAGCAGACCAGCTCGGCCAATCCGTCCGTCTGGTGAGCATCGGTGCCGCGCACCGGGCGCATCTCGTGCAGCACCACGGGCACGCCGGACTCGGCGATCTGCCAGGTCGCTTCGGAGCCGGCCAGGCCCCCGCCCACCACATGAACGGCCTCGCTGGAAGCCTTATCGGGATTGGTTTTCATCGGGCGGCAATTACCACAGTGAAATATTTTTCGCGCCTTAAGGCCGGGGAATGTCCGCGCCACCTTTACAATCGCGCGCCGGAGCCAAACATCAGCATCAGCCGCTCAGTTGTGCGGTTGGGGATTCGTTTCGATGCCAAGCTTCTCGCCGACCGATGCGGCGTTTGAGGGTTTTCGGTTCACGCGGGAGAAGCCGGGCGCTGTCGGCGCCTGGGCCGGCGCGACTCTGGTGTTCAACCTGGCCTCGGCGGTCATGGGCGCCCTGATCGGCGGCTCGACCCTGGTGGAGTTCCAGCAGCTGACCCAGGTTCAGCCGTTCGACTGGATCGCCTTCGGCCATCTGCTCCCCCGCCTGCTGCCGGCCCTGGCGGTGACGGTGGTGATCAACATGGCGGGCAGCGCCATCATCTACCCCTCCGCCGTGCGCTCCTTCATCGGCCTGGACCGCAAGGTCAGCTTCCACATCGGCGAGGACGAGCGCCGCATCCTGCTGTTGATGTTCATCTACTTCGGCATCTATTTCGTCACCTCTGTGGTGACCGGCATCGCCTTCGGCCTGATCGAGAACGTCATCGGCGCCCTGAGCGCGGACGTGGCCAACTTCATCACCTTCGTCGGCGGCCTGGCGGTGGTGGCCCTGCCGTCCGTGATCATCGTCCGCCTGTCCCTGGCCCCGGTGATCGCGGTCGACCGCAAGCGCATCAGCCTCAAGGAATCCTGGGAATCCACCAAGGGCCACTTCTGGCCCCTGGCCGGATCGCTGGCCCTGTCCGGCATCCTCTACTTCGTGGTGGTTTTCGTCGGTCTGCTGCTGGTCATGACCCTGGCCCAGGTGCTTTCGATCAGCACCCACGGCGCCATCGGCCCCAACACCCTGACCGGCGCCCGCCAGACCAACCTGGCCGACCTGATCAAGCCCGCCGCGATCTTCGGTGAACTGATCACCGCTATGATGGTGGCGGTGCTGCTGCCGGTGGCCTGCGGGCCGCTGGTGCGCGCCTATCAGGCCTATGACGCGCCCGACACGCCGCCCGTCACCGTCCCCGCCTAAGCGCGTCGCTTTACAATCGCCACACGACCCTGCCATTGACGCCTTTCGCGCGCCGGAGACCGTATGGCTGAATTCTCACCGACCGAGGCGGTCTTCGCCGGCTTCCGTTTCGTGCGCGAGCGGCCGGCGACCCTGCTGATCTGGTCGGCCTTCCTGCTGGTGGTGATGGCCCTGGCCCTGGTGGCCATGTTCGACCTCGGCGGCGATCAGATGACGGCCCTGCTGGCGGCGTCCCAGGCCACGCCCTTCGACCCGGCCCAGATCACCAAGCTGTCCCAGGCCATCGCCCCGGCCTCGTCCTTCGCCCTGCTGCTGATGGTGGTGTTCGGCTCGGTGCTGGTCACGGCCATCCTGCGGGTGCGCCTGGAGCCGGGCAATCACCCCTGGGGCGGGCTTCGCTTCGGCGGCGATGAACTGCGGGTCCTGGGCGCCAACGCCATGACCCTCCTGGCCGTCTTCCTGGCCGAAACCATCGTCGCCCTGGCCGCCGATTTCTCCGCCCAGGCGGGCCTGCCTCCGATCGTGGTTGTGCTGGTGGGCTTCCTGCTTATCGTCTGCCTGCAGGTGCGCCTCTCTCTGACCGCCGTCGTCGCGATGGTGGAGAAGCGGATCGCGCTCGGCCGGTCCTGGGCCCTGACCGGCAAGGGCTTCTGGTCGCTGCTGGGCGCCTATGTCCTGCTGCTGGCCATCGTTCTGGTGATCCTGTTCCTGATCGTCATCCTGTTCAGCGCCCTGATGGCCTCTGTCGCCCTGGCCGGCGGACGCGGCGACCCCCTGGCCATCCTGCTGGCCAACGACTTCGGCGGACTGAACGTGGTGGTCGTCGCCCTCTACGCGGTGATGAACATGGCCCAGGTCTGGCTCAGCATGGTCCTGCTGGCCGCCTCGCTCAGCATGAACGTCGACGCCTACAAGGCCTTCGCGGCTCAGCTGCCGCGAGTTTAGCCCCACCCCATCCGCTCATCCCGGCGAAGGCCGGGGCCCAGATCATATGGCTCGACAAAGCTAAGTGTGGTGAGCGGACGTTGGCATCTTGCCAACGGTTAGGAGCGATCTCAACCGAGCCGATATTGTTCGTGTAGCGTTTGCTGCAACGCGCTCCGCATGGCGAACCCACCGGGCTCGTCTTTTGGTTTGAACGACATAATGATCTGGAGGAGATCGGCCTGTAGTTTATCGATCTTGCGGGCAATCTCGACTAGCCGTCCGAAGGTCAACTTCCATTCGAAGGGGCGCCGGGCTCCTCCGAAGCTGAATGCAGAGGCGTGCTCGGGCTCATCCTCGAACGGAGCCGTCCATGCTCCGTGAACAATCTTATCGCGTTCAGCCTGCATTTCCTTTGCCCGGCCAATAATGCCGATTAGCCGTTCGCGGGCTGGATCCACTACCCGTTGGTCGACATGCGTATGCAGCATGTCGAGGCGCAGCTTAGTTACCCGGGTCTCCTCATAGATTTTCCGAGCGTTTTCATCGTTGGCTAGGATTCCGTTGGCAACGCCGGTCAACAGATTCTCCAGGGCGGACCATTGAACCACCACCATTCCGATTGCCCAGAGTTGTCGGTCGCCCGGGGGAACGTTGAAGTAGAAGCCCTTCCGAGAAACGATCATCGCAAAAACCTCTGCTTGGAAGAGAAGCCCGACAAACAGGCATTCCTAATGCTCGCCAAGGGCTCGACACCCAACCTCGCCGCCATACGATCTGGGCCCCGGCATTCGCCGGGGTGAGCGGTGTTGAGGGCTGCCTACGCCCGCTTCGCCGTCTTCTTCAGCTCCGACACCCGCGCCTTGCGCCGCTCTTCATGCCGCGCCAGCACCTCGGCCAGATAGCGTCCGGTCCAGCTCTCGCCCTTAGACGCCGCCACCTGCTCGGGCGTGCCCTCGGCCACGATGCGGCCACCGCCGTCGCCGCCTTCCGGCCCGAAGTCCAGGATCCAGTCGGCGGTCTTCACCACGTCGAGGTTGTGCTCGATGACCACCACGGTGTTGCCCTGGTCGACCAGCTCGTGCAGCACCTCCAAGAGCTTCTTGGTGTCCTCGAAATGCAGGCCCGTGGTCGGCTCGTCCAGGATGTAGAGGGTCCGCCCCGTGGCCCGGCGCGACAGTTCCTTGGACAGCTTCACCCGCTGCGCCTCGCCGCCCGACAGCGTGGTCGCGCTCTGGCCGAGCTTCACATAGTCCAGCCCCACCCGCGACAGGGTCGCCATCTTGTCCCGGATCGCGGGCACCGCCTTGAAGAAGTCGTGCGCCTCCTCGACCGTCATCCCCAGGATGTCGGCGATCGACTTGCCCTTGAACAGGATCTCCAGCGTCTCGCGGTTGTAGCGCTGCCCCTTGCACACATCGCAGGTGACGTAGACGTCCGGCAGGAAGTGCATCTCGATCTTGATCAGGCCATCGCCCTGGCAGGCCTCGCAGCGCCCGCCCTTGACGTTGAACGAGAACCGCCCCGGGCCATAGCCGCGCGCCTTGGACTCCGGCAGGGCGGAGAACCAGTCGCGGATCGGCTGGAAGGCGCCGATGTAGGTGGCGGGGTTCGAACGCGGCGTGCGCCCAATCGGCGACTGGTCGATGTCGATGACCTTGTCGAAGTTGGTCAGCCCCTCGATCCGGTCGTGGTGGGCGGGCGCGTCCGAGGCGTTGTTCAGCCGCCGCGCGGCGGCCTTGTACAGGGTCTCGATGGTGAAGGTCGACTTGCCGCCGCCCGACACGCCGGTGATGCAGGTGAACACCCCCACCGGGATCGAGCCGGTGATGCCCTTCAGGTTGTTGCCGCGCGCGCCCTCCACCGTGACCATCTTCTTGCGGTTGATCGGACGGCGGTCGGCGGGCACGGCGATCTCGCGCGCGCCGGTCAGATACTGGCCGGTCAGGCTGTTGGGGTTGGCCATGATGTCGGCGGGCAGGCCCTCGGCCACCACCGCCCCGCCATGCACCCCCGCCGCCGGGCCCATGTCGATGACGTAGTCGGCGGTCAGGATCGCCTCTTCGTCGTGCTCGACCACCAGCACCGAATTGCCGAGGTCGCGCAGCCCCTTCAGGCTGGTCAGCAGGCGGGTGTTGTCGCGCTGGTGCAGACCGATCGACGGCTCGTCCAGCACATAGAGCACTCCCGTGAGCCCCGAGCCGATCTGGCTGGCCAGGCGGATGCGCTGGCTTTCCCCGCCCGACAGCGAGCCTGAGCCGCGCGACAGAGTCAGGTAATCCAGCCCCACGTCCACCAGGAAGCGCAGGCGGTCGTTGATCTCCTTCAGGATGCGCCGGGCGATCTCCATCTGCTTTTCGGTCAGCCGGCCGTCCAGGCTCTCGAACCAGTCGCGGGCCTTGCGGATCGACAGCAGCCCCGCGTCGCCGATCGACGATCCGGCGATCTTCACCGCCAGGGCTTCGGGCTTCAAGCGCAGGCCGTGGCAGGAGTCGCAGGGGGTGTCGGACTGGTAGCGCGCCATCTCTTCGCGCACCCAGGCGCTGTCGGTCTCGCGCCAGCGCCGCTCCAGATTGGGGATCACGCCCTCGAAGGTCTTGTTGACCTCGTATTTGCGGGCGTTGTCGTCATAGGTGAACTTGATCTTCTCCGAGCGCGATCCGTACAGGATCACCAGCCGCGCGGCGTCCGGCAGCTTCGACCACGGCACATCCATCGAGAAGTCGTAGTGCCGCGACAGCGCCTGCAGGGTCTGGGTGTAGAGCGGCGAGGGGCCGCGCGCCCAGGGGGCCACCGCGCCCTTGTGCAGGCTCTTGTCCTTGTCCGGGATCACCAGGTCGGCGTCGAACGCCAGCTTGGCCCCCAGGCCGTCGCAAACCGGGCAGGCGCCATGCGGGTTGTTGAACGAGAACAGCCGGGGCTCGATCTCGGAAATCGTGAAGCCCGAGACCGGGCAGGCGAACTTCTCGGAGAACAGTAGCCGCCGGGGCTCCTTCTCGCCCTCCGCCACGTCCGCCCATTCGGCGAAGGCGATGCCGTCGGCCAGGCGCAGCGCCGTCTCCAGGCTGTCCGCCAGGCGTTGTTCCAGTCCCTCCTTGGTGACGATCCGGTCCACCACCACGTCGATGTCGTGCTTGATCTGCTTCTCGAGCGGCGGGACGTCTTCGATGGGATAGAAGACCCCGTCCACCTTCAGCCGCTGGAACC
>CAIYVC010000028.1 GCA_903929535.1 uncultured Caulobacteraceae bacterium
ACGCCGAACGGAATGGAGCCCAGCAGATAGCCGCCGATCACCAGGATCGCGGCGAGCCAAGGCTGGATAGTGTTCAAGACGCCCCCCGGATGCCTCGCATCATTGGGGTTTCATCTCACGCGGGGCGGCAGGTGGAAAGACCCCGGCGGCGGACCGCCGGGGTTGATCCTGGGTAGTTAGAGCATGACGGTCGCCAAAACCGGCTTCCACTTTTGGCTGTCATGCTCCGGCAATTATTTCGAAGCGGCGGCGGCCTTGGCGGCGTCTTCGGCCTTGTCGGCGGCGATCTTCTCTTTGTGTTGAGCGACCTTGGCCTTCTTCTTGGCAATACCGGCGTCCTTCTTGGCGAGGTCGGCGTCAGCCTTGGCCAGGTCGGCGTAGGAGACCTGATGGCTTTCCTCGGCGGCGGCGGCCTTGGCGGCTTCGTCGGCCTTCTTGGACGCGGTCTTTGCCTTGCTAATGGCCACCTTGGCCTTCTTCTTGGCGGTGGAGGCGGCCTTTTCAGCGCCCTTGGCTTCGACCTTGGTCGCCTTGGTGTCGGCGGTGGATTCGTCCTTGGTCTCGGAAGCGCCCTTCAGTGCGCCCTTGTTGATCTGAGCCATGGCGAAACCGCCGGCGGTGGTGGAGAGCAGCAGGGCGGCGGCGCCGGCCAGCAGGAACTTGGAACGCATGGTGTCCTCCTCGAAGTGAACGTTCGCCCTGGGTGGCGGACATGAATCCGCGCCCTGAAACCCCTGAGCTTCCGATCACAACAGCTCAGCTGGGTTTTCGTTCAATTCCGCGTGCGGAAAGACGGAGGAGGCTATTCCTCGGCCTGATGGATGACGCGGCCGCCGGCCATGGTCAGCAACACCTGGCCCTGCAGGCGCCGCCCATCGAAGGGTGAGTTCTTGGACTTTGAAATCAGCTTGTCGGCGTCCAGCACGAAGGGCGCGTCGAGGTCGCACAGAACCAGGTCCGCCGGAGCGCCGGGGGCCAGCCGTCCGCCGGGCAGGCCCAGGAGGCGGGCAGGGGCGTGGGTAACGGTCCGGATCAGGTCCAGAAGGGCCACGCGGTCGTCGTGGTGCAGCGACAGCAGGCCCGCCAACAGGGTTTCCAGACCCACCGCGCCCGGAACCGCTTCATCGAAGGGCAGGCGCTTGTCCTCGGCGGGCGCCGGGGCGTGGGCGGAGGTGACCACTTCAACGAGGCCAGACGAGATGGCGTCGATCAGGGCCTGCCGGTCGTCCTCGGCGCGCAGGGGCGGGTCCAGGCGGTAGAAGGTGCGGTAGTCGCCGATATCCAGTTCGTTGAAGCTCAGGTGGTTGATCGAGGCTGAGGCGGTGACCTGCAGGCCTTTTTTGCGGCCGCGCTCCAGGCTTTCCAGGGCGTCGGCGCAGGTGATCTGGTCAACCAGCATCCGCGCGCCGGTCAGTTCGGCTAGAGCGAGGTCGCGCTCCAACATGATCCGTTCGGCCACCACGGGAGCCCCCGGAATGCCCAGGCGCGAGGCGAATTCGCCCTCGGTGGCGGCGGCGCCGGCGGACAGATAGGGGTCGGCGGGACGGTGGGCGACCAGGGCGCCGAAGCCCTTGGCGTAGGACAGGACGCGCCGCATGACCTTGGAATCGAGGATCGGCCGGTCGA
>CAIYVC010000029.1 GCA_903929535.1 uncultured Caulobacteraceae bacterium
CATCCCGCACCTCCACCTTCACCGCCTGGATCTCCCGCAGGGGGATCACCACCTCGATCAGCTGGCGGAAGCCACGGCGACTGATCCTGGCCTCGCCGACCGCCCGATCGAAGCGGTTGTTGTAGAAAATGTCGGCGAAGGAGGTGGACACCACGCAACGGATGCCGAAATCCATCAGCGCCCAGGGCGCGTGCTCGCGGCTGGATCCGCAGCCGAAATTGTCCCCCGCCACGATCATCTTGGCGCCCTTGTAGGCGGGCTGGTTCAGGACGAAGTCGGGCTTCTCCTTGCCCTCCATGTCGAAGCGGAAGTCGTAGAACAGCCCCTTGCCCAGGCCCTCGCGCTCCACGGTCTTGAGGAACTGCTTGGGGATGATCTGGTCGGTGTCGATATTGGCCATGTCCAGCGGCGCGGCCGGGCCGGTCAGGTGGTCGAACTTCTGCATCAGAGATACTCCCTGACATCGGCGATATGGCCGGCGATGGCGGCGGCGGCGGCCATGGCGGGGCTCATCAGGTGCGTGCGTCCGCCGCGGCCCTGGCGGCCCTCGAAGTTGCGGTTGGAGGTGGAGGCGCAGCGCTCGCCCGGCTCCAGGCGGTCGGGGTTCATGCCCAGGCACATCGAGCAGCCCGGCTCGCGCCATTCGAAACCGGCGGCCAGGAACACCTGATCCAGCCCCTCGACCTCGGCCTGATGCTTCACCAGACCCGAGCCCGGCACGATCATGGCCCGCACGCCAGGGGCGACCTTCAGGCCCTTGTCCATCGCCTTTTTGGCCACGAACGCCACCTGGCGCAGATCCTCGATGCGGCTGTTGGTGCAGGAGCCGATGAACACCCGCTGGATCGAGGCTTCGGTGATCGGCTGACCGGCGACGAGGCCCATATAGTCCAAGGCCCGCGCCGCGCCCGCGCGCTTGTCTTCGGTGGCGAAGTCGGCCGGATCGGGAACCAGGGCGTCCACCGCCATGGTGTCCTCTGGGCTGGTGCCCCAGGTCAGAGTCGGCGCCAGTTTGGCGACGTCGATGACGATCTCGCGGTCGAACTTGGCGTCGGCGTCGGTGACGAAGCCGCTCCAATAGTCCACGGCCATGTCCCAGGCCGCGCCCTTGGGGGCGCCGGGCTTGCCCTGGATATAGGCCAGGGTCTTGTCGTCGGCGGCGATCAGACCAGCCTTGGCCCCGCCTTCGATCGACAGGTTGCAGAGGGTCATGCGGCCCTCCATCGACAGGGCGGTAATAGCCGGGCCGGCGTATTCGATGACCGAACCGGTGCCGCCGCCGGTGCCGATCTCGCCGATCAGGGCCAGGGCGTAGTCCTTGGCCCCGACGCCCGGGACGGGCTCACCGACGAAGGTCACCCGCATGTTCTTGGCCTTGCGCTGACGCAGGGTCTGGGTGGCCAGGACGTGCTCGACCTCCGAGGTGCCGATGCCGTGGGCCAGGGCCCCAAAGGCGCCGTGGGTAGAGGTGTGGCTGTCGCCGCAGACGATGGTCATGCCCGGCTGGGTGCGGCCCTGTTCAGGCCCGACCACATGGACGATGCCATTGCGCACGTCGCCCATCGGGAAGAACTCGATGCCGTATTCCTTGACGTTGCGGCCCAGGGTCTGAAGCTGCAGACGCGCCTCCACATCCGCCACGGCGTCGACGCCCAGCGCCTGGCCCTCGGTCGGGGTGTTGTGGTCGGCCACCGCCAGGGTCAGGTCGGGCCGGCGCACCGGGCGATGCGCGGCGCGCAGGCCGGCGAACGCCTGGGGCGTGGTCACCTCATGGATCAGGTGCAGGTCGATATAGAGGATCGTCTCCCCGCCCGGCTCGGTGGCCACGACGTGAGCGTCCCAGATCTTATCGTACAGAGTCTTTCCCGGCATGGGCGGCATGTAGTGCGTCCGGGCGGTATTCGTAAAGTCCCAGACCCTTTTTGCCTAAGTCTCTAGAGCACCAGGCCCTCGGTCTCCGGCCGCCCGGTCATGATGTTGAGGTTCTGCACCGCCGCCCCTGCGGCGCCCTTGCCGAGGTTGTCCAGCGCCGCGATCAGGCGGGCCTGGCCCCGGGTTTCGTTGCCGAACACATAGAGGCGCAGGGTGTCCTTGCCCTTGAGGATTTCCGCGTCGAGGGTGGAATGGCCGTCCTCCAGGCTGGCGACATCGACCAGCGGCTCCTTGCAGTAGGTCTCGGCCAGCACCTCATGCACCTCGTGCACCGAGGGGTGCCCCTTCAGCGCCCACAGGTTCAGCGGCACCTCCACCAGCATGCCCCGGTAGAAGCGGCCGACGCTCGGCGCGAAGATGGGCGGATGCGACAGGCGCGCGTGGGTCTCCATCTCGCCCACATGCTTGTGCTGCAGGGTCAGGCCGTAGGTGCGGAAGGTCTCCAGCGTGTGGGTGGGCGCCTTTTCGTCCTCGAACTCGGTGATCATGGTCCGCCCGCCGCCGGAATAGCCGGACACGGCGTTGACCGTCACCGGGAAGTCCTTGGGGATCAGGCCGGCGCGGGTCAGGGGGCGCATCAGGGCCAGAAAGCCGGTCGGATAGCAGCCCGGGTTGGACACCCGCTTGGATCCGGCGATGGCGCCGCGCTGCTTGGGATCGAGCTCGGCGAAGCCGTAGGCCCAGGCCTTGTCGGTCCGGTGGGCGGTGGAGGCGTCGATCACCTTGACCTCGGGATTGGTGATCAGGGACACGGCTTCCCGCGCCGCGTCGTCCGGCAGGCACAGGATCACCACATCGGCGCCGTTGAGCGCCTCGGCCCGCGCCTTGGGGTCCTTGCGCTTGTCGCTTTCCAGCGACTGCAGTTGCAGCCCCTCGTGTTTGGCCAGCCGCTCGCGGATCTCCAGCCCGGTGGTGCCGGCGCCGCCGTCGATGAAAACCTTGGTGGTCATTTGGCGTTTCTCCCTGAGGAGTGAGTAAACCCCTTCGCGCTTAAGCAGCGAAGCGGTAGCGCAAAAGAAAATTGCTTTGCTCGCGCCGCGAAGCGTCGGGAGGAAAGCAAAAAGGCCCCGGCGTTTTGCGCCGAGGCCCTTTCGATATCGCGGCGGAGGAGCTTAGTCCTCGGTGGTCGCGGCGTCGGGACGCGCTTGTTGGCGTTCGGCGATCCGGGCGGACTTCCCGCGGCGGTCGCGCAGATAATAGAGCTTGGCGCGGCGAACGGCGCCGCGGCGCTTCACTTCGATCGACTCGATCATGGGCGACATGATCGGGAACACCCGCTCGACGCCTTCGCCGAAGGAGATCTTGCGGACGGTGAAGTTCTCGTGGAGGCCGCCGCCGGAGCGGGCGATGCAGACACCTTCATAGGCCTGGACGCGCTCGCGCTCGCCTTCCTTGATGCGCACGTTCACGCGCAGGGTGTCGCCGGGTTGGAATTCGGGGGTGGTGCGGATGGCGACCAGGCGCGCGGCCTCGGCGGCTTCCAGTTCCTTGATGATATTCGCAGCCATAGTTCAAATCTCCTTGGGCTTAATTGCCCTTTGCCTGTTGTTTGGCGAGACGTTGGGCCCAAAGGTCGGGCCGTCGCTCGCGGGTGGTTTCTTCGCCTTGCGCCTTGCGCCACCGGGCGATGTCGCCGTGGTGTCCGCTCAGCAGAACCTCGGGGATATCCAGACCTTCGAACGTCCGCGGCCGTGTGTACTGCGGATGTTCGAGGAGTCCGTCCTCGAAGCTTTCGTCCTCCAGCGAGGCGGACTGTCCCAGAACCCCCGGGACCAGCCGAACGCAGGCCTCAATCGCCACCATCGCCGCCGCCTCGCCACCGGCCAGGACCGCGTCGCCGACGGCGACCTCTTCGAACCCCCGGGTCTCGATGACCCGCTGATCCACCCCTTCGAACCGCCCGCACAGGACGATCAGTCCTGGACCAGCGGCCCACTCTTTCACACGCGCCTGGGTCAGGGGCCGACCCCGGGCGCTCATATACAAAAGCGGCCGTCCCTGCTGCTCGAAACTGTCGAGCGCGGCAGCAATGACGTCCGCCCTAAGCACTTGTCCCGGGCCGCCCCCAGCGGGGGTGTCGTCCAGGAAGCCGCGCTTATCTCTTGAAAAGCCTCGAATGTCCACCGCGTCCAAGGACCACAGCCCCTGCTCCTTCCAGGCGGTTCCGATCAGCGAGACGCCGAGCGGGCCGGGAAAGGCCTCGGGAAACATGGTCAGGACGCTGACGGCGAAGGTCATGGCGCGCCCTCGTCCTCGTCCCGCTCTCCTTGCGGCCGGTCGTCCGACACCTCGGCCGGACGCACCGCCAGGATGCGGCCTTCGGCGATGTCCACTTCGGGCACGCAGGCGCGGGTGAAGGGCAGGTACCAGGTGGCGCCGCGCCGGGGCTCAATCTCCAGGATGTCGCCGGCGCCGAAGTCGTGCACCGCCTTGACCTGACCCAGAGCCTCGCCCTCGGGCGTCACGGCGGCCATGCCGATCAGGTCGGCGAGGTAGAATTCGTCCTCGTCCGGCGCGGGCATGTCGGCGCGGGCCACATAGAGGCGCAGCCCGCGCAGGGCGTCGGCCTCTTCCTTGGTCGCGATCTCAGAGGCCTTGCCGATGAAATCGGTCGCCCCGCCTTGTTTTGGGGCGGCGCGGCCCGAAACCACGGTCAGGCCGGGCGAGCCGTCCTCGCGCTTGAGGGCGCGGTAGTCCAGCAGCGCCAGGGGCGTGGCGGTATAGGCGCTGATCCGCACCTCGCCCTTGACGCCGAAGGCGCCGGCGACACGGCCGACCAGGACGAGTTTCGGTGCGCCGGTCATGTTCGCCAGTCCCGCAGACCATCATCCCCAGGCGCGGCCCGGGGATGACGATAGGGGCCTTAGCCCTCGGCGGTTTCTTCGGCCGGGGCTTCTTCGGCCGGGGCTTCTTCAGCGGCGGCTTCGGGAGCGGCTTCTTCAGCAGCGGCCTCGACCGGGGCTTCTTCGGCGGCGGCTTCGACGGGAGCGGCTTCTTCAGCGACCACTTCCGGTTCGGCGACGACTTCAGGCTCGGGCGGGGGCGGCGGAGCGGCCTTGGCGGCGGCGAGGGCTTCGGCGCGGTTAGCTTCCTTCTGCGCCTTCTCTCCGGCGCGTTCCTCGGCCTTCTTGCCGGGCTTGCCCTTGTTGGGGTTGTTGCCGTGGGCCCATTCGACCAGGCCGTGCTGCGACAGGAAGCGGGCCACGCGGTCGGTGGGCTGGGCGCCCTTCTTCAGCCACTCCTGGATCGTTTCCAGCTTCAGGGTGACGCGCGCGGGGTCGTCCTTCTTCAGCAGGGGGTTGTAGGTGCCCACCTTCTCGATGAAGCGGCCATCGCGGGGCGAATGGCTGTCGGCGACGACGAGCGAGTAGTAGGGGCGCTTCTTGGTGCCGCCGCGGGTCAGTCGGATCTTCAGCATTGTCTATTTCCTTTTAGAATTCAGTTGGTTTGCGTTTCAGGGTTTCTTGAAGGGGTTCGGCATGCCGCCGAGCCCGGGTAATTTCGGTCCGCCGCCTGCGCCGCCCATCAGCTTTTGCAGGTCGGCCTGGCTGGGCATCTGGCCGCCGCCGGGCATTCCGCCCGGCATGCCGCCCATGGCCTGGGCCATGCGGGCCATCGACTTGCCGCCGTCGCGGCTCATCATCTTGAAGGCGTCGGCCATCTGCCGGTGCTGCTTGAGCAGGCGGTTGATCTCCTGCACCTCGACCCCGGCTCCGGACGCCACCCGGCGCTTCCTGGAAGCGTTCAGCAGGTCGGGCTTCTTGCGCTCGGTCGGGGTCATCGAGGTGATGATCGCTTCCTGACGCTTGAAGGTCTTGTCGGTCATGCCCGAGGCGGCGATCTGGGCCTTGGCCTTCTGCACGCCCGGCAGCATGCCCATGATGCCCGACATGCCGCCCATCTTCTGCATCTGACGCAGTTGTTCGGCGAGGTCCTCCAGGTCGAACTGACCCTTGGCCAGCTTCTTGGCCATCTTCTCGGCCTTGGCCTGGTCGAAGTCGGCCGCGGCCCTCTCCACCAGGGAGACGATGTCGCCGGCGCCCAGGATGCGCCCAGCCACGCGGCGGGCGTCGAAGGCGTCCAAGGCATCGATTTTTTCGCCCGCGCCCAGGAACTTGATCGGCAGGCCGGTGACCGCCCGCATCGACAGAGCCGCCCCGCCGCGCGCGTCGCCGTCGGCGCGGGTCAGGATCAGGCCGGTGAGGGGCAGGCGCTCGTGGAAGGCCTTGGCGGTGCGCACCGCGTCCTGGCCGGTCAGGCTGTCGGCCACCAGCAGGGTCTCGGCGGGCGAGGAAATGCGGGCGATGTCGGCGACCTCGGCCATCATCGCTTCGTCCAGCGTGGTGCGGCCGGCGGTGTCGAGGATCAGGACGTCATAGCCGCCGAGCTTGGCGGCGGAGAGGGCGCGGCGGGCGATGTCGGGAGCGCTTTGACCCGCCATGATCGGCAGGGTGTCGATCTCGCCCTGCTGGCCCAGCGCGGCCAGCTGCTCCATCGCCGCCGGACGGCGGGTGTCGAGCGAGGCCATCAGGACCTTTTTGCGCTCGGTCTTGGAAATGCGCACGGCCAGCTTGGCCGAGGTGGTGGTCTTGCCCGAGCCCTGCAGGCCGGCCATCAGGATCACGGCGGGGGGCACGACGCCCAGCTCCAGCCCGACCGGCTCTTCGCCGCCCAGCATCTCCACCAGGCCGTCGTGGACGATCTTGACCACCTGCTCGGATGGCTTGACCGCGCGGATCACCGCCTCGCCGGTGGCCTGTTCCTTGGCCCGGGTGATGAAGTCGCGCACGACCGGCAGGGCGACATCGGCCTCGAGCAGGGCCACGCGCACCTCGCGCAGGGCCTCGTCGACATCCTTTTCTGACAGCACGCCGCGGCCGGTGAGCCGGTCGAAAACGCCTGTCAGCCGTTCGCCCAGAGTCTCGAACATGAGTCTCGAACACCACCGTCAAAACGTGGCGCGGACCAAGCAACGCAAAACGCCCCCGCGCACGATCACGTGGACGGGGGAGCCTCTCCGCCCTCGTCTCCCGGCAGGCGGAAGGGTCGTGGCGGTGGAGGGCGCGTTGCTAGGAATGCGCCGAGGAGGGCGGGTTATGCGCGCGAGGGGGGCGCAGAGTCAAGAAAGAGGCAAGGCGCCGCGAAGTGACGGGCGGGGCGAATGGGCTATACTTCACTCCAAAGTCTTCCCCATGGAGTAACCCATGAGCATCCTCGCCCTGATCGCCGCCAGCGCCCTGATGATGGCCGATCCGCCCGCAGCCCCGGCCGCGCCCGCCGCCGCTCCGGCCAAGGCCGTGCAACCCGCCAAGCCAGGCGCCTTCGCCGATGACGACAAGGTGGTCTGCAAGACCATCGAGGTGACCGGCAGCCTGTTTCCCAAGAAGGACTGCCGCACCAAGCACGACTGGGCTCAGCTGGCTCAGGACTCCCGCGACCTGACCAACGACATCACCACCAACCACCAGGCCGGCGGCCTTCCGGGGAAGTAGAGGGCCCCGCGCTCAAGCAGCGAAGCGGTAGCGCAAAGAAAAGCGCGCTAGCGCTCCTTGGCCCGCTCGGCCACCAGCATGGATTCCATGATCTGGTTGGAGATTTCGGTGACCGCGCCGGGGGAGTGGGACAGGAACAGGGTGTTGGTCCTGTCGTTCTCGCCGATGGTCTTGATGGTGTCGAAATACTGGGTGACCAGAACCAGCTGCATGACCTCCGAGGTCGAGGTCCCGGCGACGCCCTTCTGGAACTGCTCGATGGAGCCCTGCAGCCCTTCGATGATCGCCTTGCGCTGATTGGCGATGCCGGCCCCCTGGAGCGCCTTGCTCTCGGCCTCGGCCTCGGCCCGCTTGACCACCAGGATCTTCTCCGCCTCGCCTCGGGCACTGGCGGCGACCTGCTCGCGCTGGGCGGCGTTGATGTCGTTCATCGCCGCCTTGACCTTCTCGTCGGGCACGATGTCGGTGACCAGGACATTGACGATCTCGTAGCCGAACCCGGCCATGTCGACGTCCAGCTCCTTCTTCACCGCCGCTGCGATGCCGGCCTGGGTGGCGAACACCTCGTCCAGCGTCATGCTGGGCACGTGGCCGAGGATCACCTGCTCGACGTAGGACTGAATCTGGGTGGCGGGATCCTGCAGCTTGTAGAAGGCGTCATAGACCTTCTCGGGCCGCACCCGGGTCTGCACCGAAATGGGGATGGTGACGAAGACGTTGTCCTGGGTCTTGGTTTCCATGACCAGTTTGATCTGCTCGACCCTGAGGCTGACCTTCCCGGCGACCCGGTCGATGAAGGGAACCTTCCAGTTCAGCCCCGGCTCGGCCGCGCGTAGGAACTTGCCGAAGCGGGTCACCACCGCCACCTGGGCCGTATCGACCGTGAAGAAGCTGCCGAACACGACGTAGAGCACGAAGCCCAGCAGGATCACGGCTGGGACGGAAGTGAAGGCGAGCATGGCGGCGTCTCCTGGGGGGCGGACTTAAGGTAGCTGCGCTCCATGACAGATGGGACGCCGGAAGGCTGGGCGTCAGGCGCCCGTGTTGCCACCCATCGGCGGGTGGGGATTGCTCTGCTGCAGATCGGGCCCAGACGACCCGAGCGGCGCCTAGCCGGCAGGAGCCGGATGGAAGATGGAACCGGCGCAGCCGCCGAGGCCGAGCAGCGCCAGCACACACGCGATACCGAGCGAACGCCTCATTGGACCCTCCCCAAGCTTCGCTAGCCACAGTCTCGCCAGTCTAGCACGGCGCCGCTAGTGTGCGCGGCCCGTCTTGAGGAGCCCGCCATGACCACCATCGCCGAGCGCCGCGCCGCCTTCCGCGCCCTGCACCAGAGCGGCTGTTTCGCCATCCCCAACCCCTGGGACGGCGCTACCGCGATCCGCCTGAAGAACGCCGGCTTCAAGGCCCTGGCCTCCACCAGCGCGGGCGCGGCCTGGGCGCTGGGCAAGGACGACGGGGCGATGAGCGTGGACGAGGTGCTGGAGCACCTGCGTTTCCTGGTCGGGATCACCGACCTGCCGGTCAACGCCGACTTCGAGGATGGTTTCGGGAAGAGCCTGGAGGAGCTGAGCGACATCGTGAAGCGCTGCGTCGACACCGGTGTGGCGGGCCTGTCGATCGAGGACCAGACCGGCAAGACCTTCTATCCGATGGAGGTGGCGGTGGAGCGGGTGCGCGCGGCGCGGGCCGCCATCGACGCTACCGGTCAGGACGTGGTGCTGGTGGGCCGCTGCGAGGCCTATCTGATGAACCCGGTGGACATGGACGAGGTGATCGCAAGGCTGAACGCCTATGCCGGCGCCGGCGCCGACTGCCTCTACGCCCCCGGCCTGCGCACCCTGGAAGACCAAGCCCGGCTGGTGCGCGAGGTGTCCATGCCGGTCAACGCCAACCTGACCAACACCGGGCTGAGCGTGCAGGACATGGCCTCTGTCGGAGTGCGGCGGGTATCGGTTGGCGGCGCCCTGGCGCGGGCCACCTACGGCGCCTTCGACGATTTCGCCAAGCGGCTGGCCACGGAGGGCCGTCTACCCTGACAACGCCACGGCAGCGTTGATCCAAACCCGCCCAGGTTGCGTTAAAAGGGGCATGAACACGCATGACAACCGACGCGCCCTGCAGATCGCCATCGCCGTCGCCGGCATCGTTCCAGTAAGCGCAGGCCTGGCCGGGGTGCTGATGGGACCGGCCCTGGCAGGGCTGGGCTCGCACGGCGAAGCGGCCTCCTCCGCCGTCTCCCTGGACAGCCACTTCCGCTATCTGTCGGGCCTGCTGCTGGCCATCGGTCTGATCTTCTGGAGCTCGATCCCGACCATCGAGCGGCGCGGGATGCTGGTTCGGGCCCTGACCCTGATCGTCGTGATCGGCGGCCTCGGCCGCGCGCTCAGCCTGGTGGAGCTCGGTCCGCCGGGTAGCGACGGCATGCGCCTCGCCCTCATCATGGAACTGGTGGTCACGCCCCTGATCTGCCTGTGGCAGCGCCAGGTGGAACTGCAGGCCCAGGGCCACGAGCAGCCGCTGCACGACCTGCTGCACCCCGGACTGTCCTAACCTCGCGACACACCTTATCTGAAGGCCCATGGCGATCGGGGTCTTCGATTCGGGCGTGGGCGGTCTGTCCGTCCACCGCGCTCTGGTGGAGCGGTTCCCCAGCGCCGACCTCATCTATCTGGCCGATCAGGCCCATGCCCCCTACGGCGGCCTGCCCGGCGAGCGGGTGGTGGAGCTGACCCGTCGCGGCTGCGAGCGGCTATTCGAGGCCGGCGCGGACCTGGTGGTCCTGGGCTGCAATACCGCCTCGGCCATCGCCCTGCGCCGCCTGCAGCAGACCTGGCTACCGGGCTTCCAGCACGCACGCGGGCGGCCGGCCAATGTGCTGGGCATCATCGTACCGACTATCGAGGCGGCCACCGGCCTGCCCTGGACGCCCGACCCCAAGCGGCTGCCGGAAAAGGCCGAGGCGCTGGAGGTGCTGGGCATCTTCTCCACGGCGGGCACGGCGCGCAGCCGCGTCTATGAAATCGAGATCGATAAGCGGCGCGGCGATATCGCGGTGTTCACCGAGCCCTGCCCGGAGCTTGTGCCCCTGATCGAGGGCGGCGCGGACCGGCTGGTGCTGGCGCCGATCATCCAGGGGCATGTGGAAGCCCTGACCCGCCGCATCGGCCGCGCGCCCGACAAGGCGGTGCTCGGCTGCACCCACTATGAGATCGTGGCCGACCTGTTCGCCGCCGCCCTGCCCCCGGGCGTCCAGCTGATCCACCAGCCCCGCTCCACCGCCGACAGCCTGGAACGCTACCTGACAGCGCACCCCGAATACGATCCGGGATCATCCGGCCAGCGCCTCTTCCTCACCACCGGCGCGCCGGGCCCACAGAACGGCATCGTCGAGGCCTTCTGGGGCGCTCCGCTGAGGTTCGACGCGGCCTAGCGCTCAAGCAGCCGATAGGCGGTAGCGCACTAAAAAATCAGCCCTTCTCGGCGTGAGCGTTTCGGCCGGCGATGAACCCTTGCGTCGTTGCTCGCGCCAGACCGTGCATCGAGAAGCCGCCCGCAGTCTCCCCACCGGCATAGAGCCCGGAAATGATGTCGCCCTGCATGTCGATCACCTGGCTCTTGGCGTTGATGCGCAGGCCGACGCGGGTGTCGTGGATCACCGGCGTCGCCCAGGCGGCGTAGAAGGGCCCTTTCGAGATCGTGTAGCTCGGGGCAGGCTTGCCGAAATCCTCGTCCTTGCCCGCCGCGACGAAGCCGTTGTAGCGCGCCACGGTCTCGGCGAGGGCCTGCGGCGATATCGGGACCCGCTGATGTGGCATCACGATCTTCCGCGCCAGTTCCTCCAGCGTATCGGCCTGGAAGAAGAAGCCGCCGCCGGCGTCGACGTTCGGCGGGCTCAGCGTCCATTTCTCGCGCGCGGCAGCTTCGGAATCGAAGATCGCCCAGATCGGACCGCCGCCGTTCCTGCCGTCGCCGATCCCAGCCAGGGCGGCGTCGAGGAAGGTATAGGGGTTGAGCTTGGTCTGGGCGGCGTTGCGGGTGCTGTTCGGCGTATAGGCCTTGATGGCGTTCCAGTTGTTGCTGGAGTAGCCCCCCGCCGTCTCGTCATAGAAGCGCCGGCCCAGCATGTTCACCAGGATCAGGTTCTGCCAGTCGCTGACCCCCAGGCCCGTGGCGCGGGCCTGATCGAACACGCGGCTGCCCGGCATCCAGGTCAGGTTGGCGTAGCCATACTGGCAGGCGATCTTGCCTGGCTTGGCAATGGAGGCGCCGAATTCGCCGGTCTGGTTGGCGCCGCCCCACAGGGAAGCTCCGATCGCGAGGCCCGCCAGCTCGCCACTGGCGTCCTGCTTGGACCAGGGCTCTCCGGCGACGCCGCAATATTCCTCGGTCAGCCGGGGGTCGAACATGCGGCGGAAATTGACGTTGCCCGACGAACCGCCGGTGGCGAGGATCACCGCCTTGCGCGCGCGGACATTGAGGTGAGCGCCCTTAAACGTTGCGGCGACGCCGCGCACCCGGCCGGAGGGCGATGCGTCACGGTGCAGCGCGGTCATGCGGTGTTCGAGCAGGATCTCGACTCCGGCGCGGCGGGCAGCAGCCTCCAGGGGCCGCATCAGGCCGTTGCCGGAGGACGTGGTCGCTTGCCGGTCCGCGGCCACGGGACGGCCGGTCTGAACCGTCGGCCAGTTCATCACGGCGCAATGGTTCTCGCGCGGCATGGAGTTGCCGACCGACGATCCGCCGAAGGTGTCAGGCGCCTTGTCCACGAACACCACCCCGCGGGCGGCGATGAATTCGAAGGTCGCGGCGCAGTTGTCGGCGAAGGCGCGGATGATCTCGCGGTCGTTGAACCGATAGTCCGCCGCCCCGTTGGGCTCGACCACCGACCAGTCGGTCAGATCGCGGAACACCAGGTCCGGGCTGTCGGCGACGCCGTACTGTTTCTGCCGGCTGGTGCCGCCGCCCAGCGCCAGATGGCCGCCGCTGCAGATGGCGTGGCCGCCGATATCCGTGTTGGCCTCGATGATGATCACCGAAGAGCCGCTGTCGCGGGCCGCCAGGGCCGCCAGCATGCCCGAGGCGCCCGACCCGATCACGACGACATCGGCGGTGCGGTCCCATTTGGCGGGAAGGGCCGCGTTGGCCGTATCGGAGGATGCGAAGGTCGTGGCGGCCGCGGCGGCGCCCCCAAGCCCCGCCGTCCTGATCGCCTCGCGGCGCGAGATGCCGTCGGTCTTCGCCATCCGTCCCTCCCCCAAGGTCCGCCGGGTTGTCCCGTCCGGTTAAGGGCAGCCTAGACCCGACGAAGGCATCCGAACAGCGTTACGGGAGCGCCGTAACTCTAGCTCTGGGCGGCCTGTTCCGCCGCGATCACCCGCGAAACAGCGTTGACCACCGAGGCGATGCGGATGGCGGTCTGGATGTTGGCCGCCGGGACGCCGTGCTTGCGCAGTTCGGCCTCGTGCGAGTCCAGGCACATGCCGCAGCCGTTGACCGCCGACACCGCCGTGCACCAGAGCTCGAAGTCGTCCTTCTCCACGCCTGGATTGGCGATGATGTTCATACGCAGGCGCGCCGGCAGGGTCCGGTACTCGTGGTTCGAGAGCAGATGCAGCGAGCGGTAGTAGACATTGTTCATCCCCATGATGGCCGCCGCGGCCCGCGCGGCGGTCAGGGCCTCTTCGGACACGCCCGAGCCCTCGGCCTGGGTGTTGATGTTGCGCACGACATCGGGCTGACCCACCGCATAGGCGGCGGCGACGAAACAACCCCACTTCTGTTGGTCGTTGAGCACCGTTTCCGCCGCCAACGACGATATGTTGAGGCTCAGATCCTTGGCGTAAGATGGCAGGAGATCACGCAGCGCTTCGATCGACATGAGTCGGACTCCGAGCGGGATTCGATTTTAGGGAAATAAGGAGGAGGTGATCCGGGAGCGGCTTCTGGGGGGAGGAGGAGCCGCCCCCGGATCGGGGCGCCGTCGCCGGTTCGACCGGGAGACGCAGATCAAGAACACCCTTCGGCGGATTCCGATCCCGCACCGGGACCCGCCGAGAGCATTTTTATACAGCCGCGCTTAAAGCGTGGCGCCGCCGACCGCGCGGTTGCACGGGCACAGCTCGTCAGTCTGCAGCGCGTCCAGCACCCGCAGGGTGTCGTCGGGGTTGCGGCCCACGTTCAGGTTGGTGACGTAGACATGCTGGATGGTGTTGTCCGGATCGACCACGAAGGTGGCGCGGTAGGCCACGCCCTCTTCTTCATTGAGCACGCCCAGCGCGCGGGCGAACTTGCCGCCGCTGTCGGCGAACTGCCACATGTTCAAGGCGTTGAGGTCCGGATGCTCGCGACGCCAGCCGAGCTTGGAGTGCTCGTTGTCGGTCGAGCCGCCCAGCACCACCGCGTCGCGGTCGATGAAATCCTTGTTCAACTTGGCGAAGGCGACGATTTCGGTCGGGCAGACGAAGGTGAAGTCTTTCGGATAGAAGAAGATGACCTTCCACTTGCCTGGGAAGCTGTCCTTGGTGACGCCCTCGAAGGCGCTGACTCCCTTTTCCTCGTGGTTGTTGAAGCCCGGCTTCACGCCCGTGATCTTGAAGTCCGGCAGTTTTTCGCCAACGCCCAGCATGGTCTGATCCTTAATTCGAAATGGGGACGCCGCACGCGGCGCCGGGGGAGTCGTAGAAGCGGCCCTCAGGGAAGGCCAATCGATTGTTTCTGGCCGGCCCATAGAGCCAACCTATGCGCCATAGCCGGCGACGGGATGATGTAGACGCCCGCCGGGGCCTAAAAACAAATCGATAGTTTTTTGATTTGCGATAGAAAATAGCTATATATCCGCCATGCTCCCCTCCCTGCGCCAACTCCAGTACCTGCGTCTCCTGGCCGAACACGGCTCCTTCAGCCGCGCCGCCGAAGCTGCTCACGTCACCCAGCCCACCCTCTCGGCCGGCATCCAGGAGCTGGAGAAGACTCTCGGCGCCCCGGTCGTCGACAGGGCCCGCTCCGGCGTGATCCTGACCGCCGTCGGCGAAGAGGCGGTGCGCCGCGCCGGCGACATCCTGGCCCAGGCCGAGGACCTGGTGCAGGCGGCCAAGACCGCGGGCCAACCTCTGACCGGCCGCTTCCGTCTGGGGGTCATCCCCACCATCGCCCCCTTCATGCTGCCCCGCGCCCTGCCCCTGTTGCGCGAGCGTTTCCCCAAGCTGAAGCTGTTCCTGCGCGAGGACCTGACCCACCGGCTGATCGAGGCGCTGAAGGCCGGGACGCTGGACGCCGCCCTGATCGCCCTGCCCTACGACACCGCCGGGCTGGACAACGCGCCGGTGGCCGACGATGAACTGCTGGCCATGACCCCTGCCAACCATCCGATGAACGCCCAGAGCCGCATCTCGCCCGCCGCCCTGCAGGCCAACGGCCTGATCCTGCTGGAAGACGGCCACTGTCTGCGCGAGCAGGCCCTGTCGGTCTGCGGCCTGAATCCGCCGCGCAACGACGAGAACCTGTTCGCCGCCACCTCGCTACACACCCTGGTGCAGATGGTCGGCTCGGGCCTGGGGGTCTCGCTGCTGCCGGCCATGGCGCTGGACGCCGGTCTGGCCGAGGACGCGCCGGTAAGCATCCGCCCGCTGGACGCCGCCTATCCCAGCCGCCAGATCGTGGTCGCCTGGCGCTCCGGCTCCAGCCGCGCGATCGAGGGGCGCCTGCTGGCCGAGACCCTGAAGCCCGCCGCCACCCGGAAGGCGGCATGAACGATTCTCACGGACGCGACGTGGTGGGGCTGGACGCCCGCGCCGCCGCCTTGGCCATCGTCGAATCCGCTCTGAAGAGCCGCAGCGGCCTGGACGAAGCTCTCAGCCGCCCGCCCTTCACCCGGCTGGAGCCGCGCGAGCGGGCCCACGCCCGGGCCCTGGCCATGATGACCCTGCGCCACCTCGGCGAGATCGATCACGCCCTGCAGGCCAAGCTCAGCAAGCCGCCGCCTGAGGCGGTGATGGCCATTCTGCGCATCGGCGCCTGCCAGCTCTTTTATATGGAGGCCCCCGACTTCGCCGCGGTGGACACCTCGGTGGAGCTGGCCTCCGCCTACAAGGGCACGCGGCCGTTCAAGGGGCTGGTCAACGCGGTGCTGCGCGGCCTCGCCCGCGCCGGCAAGCCCGAGCAGGACCCCTCCCGACTGGCGCCCGACTGGCTGCTGTCGCGCTGGAAGGCCGCCTTCGGCGTCGACGCGGCCCTGAAGATCGCCGCTGTGATCGCTGTGGAGCCCTCCACCGACCTGACGTTCAAGGATCCAGCCGCCGCCGAGGGCCTGGCCGAAGCTCTGGAGGCCCGCGCCATTCCCGGCGGGTCCTGGCGCACCGACAAGGGCGGGACCCTGACCGAGTGGCCGGGGTTCGAGGACGGCGTCTGGTGGGTGCAGGACGCCTCCGCCGCCATTCCCGCCCGCCTGCTGCATGTCCAGCCGGGCGAAACCGCCGCCGACCTCTGCGCCGCGCCCGGCGGCAAGACCCTGCAGTTGGCGGCTGCGGGCGCCGAGACCGTCGCCGTCGACCGGTCCGCCCCGCGCCTCGTACGGGTGACCGAGAACCTCGCCCGCATGGGCCTGACCGCCGAGACCCACGCCGCGGACGCCGCCCTCTGGGAGGACAAACGCAAGTTCGACGCGGTGCTGCTGGACGCGCCCTGCACCGCCACCGGCACCTTCCGCCGCCACCCCGACGTGCTGTGGGGCAGCCGCCCGGCCGATATCGTCAAGCTGGCCCAGAGCCAGGCGCGCCTGCTCGACACCGCCTCGATGCGGGTCAAGGACGGCGGACGGCTGGTCTATTGCGTCTGTTCGCTGGAACCCGAAGAGGGCGAAGGCCAGATCGACGGTTTCCTGCGCCGCCACCCCGACTTCAGGCTGGACCCCATCGCCCCCGGCGAGGGCGGCGCGCCGGACGGCAGCATCACGGCCAATGGCGCCATGCGCATCCTGCCGTTCCAGATCGAGGGTGGAACCGACGGATTCTTCGCGGTCAGGTTCGCCCGCGCCTGACGCCTTGCCCCTCAACCCCCGCCCCGCTAAGCCTTGGTCATGAGCACGCCCATCATCGCCCCGTCGATCCTGTCGGCGGATTTCGCCCGGCTCGGCGAAGAGGCCCGCGCCATCCAGGCGGCGGGGGCGGACTGGCTGCATGTGGACGTGATGGACGGCCATTTCGTGCCCAACATCACCATCGGGCCGGACGTGGTGAAGGCGATCCGCCCGCACGTCTCGATCCCTATGGACGTGCACCTGATGATCACGCCCGCCGACCCCTATCTGGAGGCCTTCCGTGAGGCCGGGGCGGACATCATGTCGGTGCACCCTGAGGCCGGACCGCACCTGGACCGCACCCTGAAGCGCATCCGCCAGTTGGGGGCCAAGGCCGGGGTGGTGTTCAACCCCTCCACCGCCCCCGAGGTCATCCAGTACATGATGGACGACATCGACCTGATCTTGGTGATGTCGGTCAATCCGGGGTTCGGCGGCCAGAGCTTCATGACGTCGCAGCTCAAGAAGATCGAGGCCCTTCGCGCCATGATCGACGCTAGCGGCAAGGATATTGTGCTGGAAGTCGATGGCGGAGTCAGCGCGGCGACCGCGCCCCAGTGCCTTTCCGCCGGCGCCACCGCCCTGGTGGCCGGAAACGCCGTCTTCAAGGGCGGACCGGACGCCTACGCCGGCAACATCCGCGCGCTCCGAGGCGCCTGACGGAGAAGGGCATGGCCCGCCTGCCCTCTCTGCCGCCGTTCCGACCGCCAGATTTCAAAGTCCCGGCGCGGATTTCCGCGGCCTTTTCCAAGCTGCAAAACGAAGCCCCGCGCCTGCTGGCCCGAGCCGTAGGGGGCCGCCGCGCCGAGCGGGCCAGAATCTGGATCGTGTTCACCGCCCGGCTGGCGCGGCGCCAGTTGCGCGCCGAATGGGCCGGTTCGCCGCCGCACCGCTGGCTGATCGGCCTGCCCGCGCCCCAGGGCCGCGCCGCCTCGCCCAAGGATCTGCGCCCGCCCCGCGTGCGCCGGGGCCGGGCCATCCTCGCCGGGCGCTTCACCTTCGACGGCCTGATCATGGAGCCGGGCCAGGGCATCGAACCCTGGGACCTGCCCAGTCCCTCGCGCGCCTTCGCCACTGCGCTGCACGGTATGAACTGGCTGCCGGACCTGCTGGCCATTCCCAACGCCGGGCGCACGGCTCTGTCGCTGGTGCTGGGCTGGCATGCGGTGTTCGGACGCTGGAACGCCTTTTCCTGGAGCCCGGACGTCCTGGAACGGCGGGTGTTCAACCTGGCCTGCGCCATGGGCGACCTGACCGCCGAGGACTTGGAAAGCGAGCAGACCCTGCTGCTGGATACCCTGGCCCGGCAGGCGCGCGAACTGCTGCTGGTCGGCTCCAACCCGGCCCGGGCCGCCGAACAGGCCGCCGCCGCCGCCATCGCCGGATGCGCCCTGGCCGGCAAGGCGGGTGACGGACTGCGCCAGAAGGCGCTGCGCAAACTGGAACAGGCTCTGCGTGTGGCCGTCCTGCCGGACGGAGGCCATGCCTCCCGCTCGCCGGAAGCTGCGCTGGAGCTTTTGTTCGACCTGCGCACCCTGGACGAGGCCCTGCAACAGCTCGGCCGCGAGCCGCCGGAAGTGCTCAGCCGCGCCATCGACCGCCTGACGGGGGCGGTGCGCTTCTTCACCCTCGCCGACGGCGGCCTGCCTGCGATGCAGGGCTCAGAAGCCGGCGAGCCGGAGCGGATCGCCGCCGCCCTGCCCCCTGAAGAGCCGCTGGCCAAGGGCGAGGCGCCGCACGCCCAGACCACGAGCGCGCCCTACAGCGGCTATGAGAAGCTGACTGGGCGCAAGCTGCAGGCCTTCATCGATGTCGGCCCCCCCGCCGAGGGCGCCTGGAGCGAAATGGCCTGCGCCCAGCCCCTGGCCCTGGAGGTGCTGGCAGGGACCGACCGGCTGATCGCCAACACCGGCTGGTCGCCCCGCGCCCCGACCGCCCAGGCCCTGCGCCTCACGCCCGCCGGCTGCTGCGCCAATGTCGCCGACGCCAGCTCAGGCCAGCCTCTGCAGGGTCTGCCGGCCCGCGTGCTCGGCCATCGCCTGGAGGGCGGCGCGCGCGAGGTAACCGGCCGCCGCCACGAGGCGGAAGGCGGCTCCTGGCTGGAATACACCCATGACGGTTGGGCGCGCGTCTTCGGCCTGACCCACGGACGGCGGCTCTATCTGGATCAGACCGCTGATGAGCTGCGCGGCGAGGACGTGCTGATGTCCGCCGCCGACCCCTTCGCCCAGCCACGGCACAAGCCCGCCTTCCTCACCGTCCGCTTCCAGATGCACCCCGACGTGAAGGTGTCGCTGGCCTTGGACCACAAGAGCGTACTGCTGCAGGGGCCATCCAGCGGCGGCTGGTGGCTGCGCAACGACGCGCCTGAGGTGCGGGTCGAACCGGGGGTGCATATGGTCGAGGGCCGGCCGCAGCAGACCCAGCAGGTGGTGATGCGCACCCTGGTCAAGCGGGACGGGACCGCGCGCCTGCGCTGGAAGATCAGCGCCAGCTGACTGCCTTGACGACACCGCCGCACCGCCTTACGCCAGCCTCGTCTCGCGTGACTGGCGCTGAAGGTGGGTGACCACCGGGGAGCGCGGGATGCATACGCCGCGCGCCTGGGCACGACCGCTTCACTCAGAGGAGTCCGCCGTGCCCGCAGCCCCCGATTTTCCGCCCGCCGCCGACCGCGCCCCGATCAAGCGCGCCCTGATCTCGGTCTATGACAAGACCGGGCTGGTGGAGGCGGCGCGGACGCTGCACGAGCTGGGCGTGGAGCTGGTGTCCACCGGCGGCACCAAGGCGGCCATCGCGGCGGCGGGGCTTCCGGTCAAGGACGTGGCCGACCTGACCGGCTTTCCTGAGATGATGGATGGGCGGGTCAAGACCCTGCACCCCGTGGTCCACGGCGGCCTGCTGGGCGTACGCGACGCCCCGGCCCACGCCCAGGCGATGAGCGAGCACGGCATCGGCGGCATCGACCTGCTCTATGTCAGCCTCTACCCGTTTGAGGCGACGGTGGCCCAGGGCGGCGACTTCGCCAACTGCATCGAGAACATCGACATCGGCGGCCCAGCCATGATCCGTTCGGCCTCCAAGAACCACGGCTATGTCGCCGTCTGCACCGGGCCCGAGGACGTGGCCGAGGTGCTGGAAGCGCTGAAGGCCGACGGCTCCACCACGCTGGATCTGCGCAAACGCCTGGCCGCCCGCGCCTTCGCCCGCACCGCCGCCTACGACAGCGCCATCGCCGCGTGGTTCGCCGGCCAGCTGGGCGACGCCGCGCCCAAGCGCAAGAGCATCTCCGGCTCGCTGCGCCAGACCATGCGCTATGGCGAGAACCCGCATCAGAGCGCGGCCTTCTACGAATTCCACCAGCCCCGCCGTCCCGGCGTCGCCACCGCCCGCCAGCTGCAGGGCAAGGAGCTCAGCTACAACAACATCGCCGACACCGACGCCGCCTTCGAACTGATCGCCGAGTTCGACCCCAAGGACCGCGCCGCCGTGGCCATCATCAAGCACGCCAATCCCTGCGGCGTGGCCCTGGGCTCCAGCCTGACCGAGGCCTATGAGCGGGCCCTGCAATGCGATCCGGTGTCCGCCTTCGGCGGCATCGTCGCGGTCAACCGGCGGCTGGACCGCGCCGCCGCCGAGGAGATCGTCAAGGTCTTCACCGAGGTGGTGATCGCGCCCGAGGCCGACGAGGACGCCATCGCCGTGTTCGCCGCCAAGAAGAACCTGCGCCTGCTGGTCACCGGCGGCCTGCCCGATCCCCTGGCAGCGGGCGAAACCTTCCGCTCGGTGGCGGGCGGCTTCCTGGTGCAGTCGCGTGACGCCTCGCGCCTGTCGGCGGCGGACCTCAAGATCGTCACCAAGCGCGCGCCCACCGAGCGGGAAGTGCGCGACATGCTGTTCGCCTTCACCATCGCCAAGCACGTCAAGTCCAACGCCATCGTCTACGCCAAGGACGGCCAGACCGCCGGCATCGGCGCCGGGCAGATGAACCGCCGCGACTCCGCCCGCATCGCCGCCCTGCGCGCCGCCGAGGCCGCCGCCACTGCAGGCCTGCCGGACAGCCTGGCCAAAGGGTCTGCTTGCGCGTCCGAAGCCTTCTTCCCCTTTCCCGACGGCCTGATCCAGGCGGCGGAGGCGGGCGCCACCGCGGTCATCCAGCCCGGCGGCTCGATCGGCGACGCGGCGGTGATCGCGGCGGCGGACGAGGCGGGCCTGGCCATGGCCTTCACCGGCGTGCGGGTGTTCCGCCACTAGGTTGAGGGCTTGTCCCTGACCTTCCTGCAGAAGTCCGCGCTGGCGCGGGCCTTGTCACCGCACCAGGCGTCGATGGCGTCATAGGAGCCCGGCGCGCCCAGACTGGCGGAATAGGCGAGGTTCAGCGCCTGCCCCCGGTTCAGCTTGGCGTAGTCGGCGGTCTTCAGGTCGGCGGCAGGGATATCCAGACTGACCAGCCGGGCCATGACGTCATGGCCGAAGCGGTCGACCGCCTCGGCGCGGAACACGATGCGGACGATCTCCACGCCCTGCAGATCGTCGGAGACCCCGCGCTTCAGCGCTTGGCCGACCGCCTTCACGGTATCGGCGGCGATGTCGAAGTTACCGGCGATGTCGGGAGCCTTCCTGACGTCCGCCCAGATAGTGATTATCGGCTTTTCGACATCGATGGAGTCGATCGCGGCGTCGGCGGCCTTCAGTTCCGGCAGCTTCCGCCGGGCGGCGGCCTCAGCCTCCTGCCGCGCCTGGAGGGCGGCCCGCTGCTGCTTCCAGGTCACGCCGACGCCCACGGCCAAGACCAGCAGCGCCATCACGACCATCCAGCGCCGCCGCATCAGGCGCCCGATCCCGCCGTGGCGGTCAGCTGGCGCATGGCGCCGTTGACGATGGTCAGCTTAGCGAAGCTCCAGCCGGTCCCGTCGTTCTCGATGGCTCCGATCAAATCGGCCACCGCCTTGACAGGTGCGGCGCGGGCGGCGGCCCAGGCGTCCACGGCCTTGCCGGCCTCCTCCGCCGAGCGTGCCGCGTCGCGAGGGACCGAAGCCATGACGCTGCGGGCCAGGGCGGCCTGTTCGTAGAGCAGGTCCTCGATCAGCTGGCGCATGGCCTGGCGCTCGTAGGTGTCGTCGCCCAGCAAAGCGCCCGCCGCCGCGCGCAGGCGGTCGAAACCGAAGGCCGCGCCGGTCTGGTGGTAGATGCGCCCGGCCGCAACCACGTTCCAGCCGGACTGCAGGGCCAGGTCAGCGGTGTCGGAGACGGCGTTGAGCGGGGCCAGCTCGCCGATGGCGCGGGCCAGGGCCTCGGGCGCCCCGGCGTCGATGAAGCCCTTGATTTGGACCTCCACCGCCTCGCGTTCCACCGGCGAGAGCAGGGCCGCCCCCTGTTTGCGCAGGGCGTCGGCGGCGGGACGATAAACGTCGATCAGAGTCTTGACCGTAGCTTCACCGGTCACCACTCGCCGGGCGAGCCAGTAGGTCTGGCGGCGCAGGGTCAGTCCGGCCTCCTTGTAAAGGGCCAGCTGGGCGGCGGCGGGGACGGCGGAGGCGTCGAGCGCGGTTATGGCCTTCCAGGCGTCGTCCAGGCGAAACACCCGCCAGGCGGCCTCGAAGGCGGTGACCAGGCCTCGTATATCGCAGCCGGTGGCGGCCTTCAGGCGCGAGGGGAAGGTGGGCCCGGCCACATCGACGATGGCGTTGGCGACCACGGTGGCGATGATTTCGCGGCGCAGGCGATGGTTGGCCATGGCCGCGCGGTAGGGCTTCAGACCCGAAGGGAAATAGGTCTCCAACGCGCCTTCGAAGAAGGGATCGTCAGGCGCCGTAGAGGCCACGATTTCGGCGGCCAGCTCCAGCTTGCCGTAGGCCAGGATCACAGCCAGCTCGGGCCGCGTCAGACCCTTGCCCGCCTTGGCCAGTTCGGCGAGCGCCGCGGGGCCCGGCAGGCCCTCCACCGTGCGGTCCAGGCGTCCGGCGGCGACCAGTTCGGCCATGAAGCGCCCGTGATTGCCCAGTTCCGCCGGAGCCTCCTGCTCCATCAGGCTCAAGGTGAGGGTCTGGTCGTGATTGTGCGCCAGGACATGGGCGGCGACCTCGTCGGTCATCGACTGCAAGAGCTTGTCGCGGGCCGAACGGGTCAGCTTGCCGGACGCCTGCAGGGCCGAGGTCAGGATCTTGATGTTGACCTCGTGGTCGGAGGTATCGACCCCCGCCGAATTGTCGATGGCGTCGGTATCGATCCGGCCCCCCGCGCGGGCGTAGGCGATGCGCCCGGCCTGGGTGACGCCGAGATTGGCCCCCTCGCCCACCACCGTGACCCGTAGTTCCGGGCCGTCCACCCGCACCGCGTTGTTCGCCTTGTCGCCGACCTCGGCGTTAGCCTGGCCCGGCGCCTTGATGTAGGTGCCGATCCCGCCGAGGTAGAGCAACTCCGCCTTGGCCTTGAGGATGGCGCGGATCAGTTCGACCGGGGCCAGGGCGTCGTCCTGGACCTCCAGCATCGCCTTCACCTCCCTGGAGAGGGGGATCGACTTGGCCGAACGCGAATAGACCCCGCCGCCCTTGGAGATCAGGGCCTTGTCATAGTCGGCCCAGGAGGAGCGCGGCAGGGCGAACATCCGCTTGCGCTCGGCCCAGGACTTGGCCGGATCTGGGGTAGGATCGAGGAAGATGTCGCGGTGATCGAAGGCGGCCAGCAGCAGGGTGTGCTTGGACAGCAGCATGCCGTTGCCGAACACGTCGCCGGACATGTCGCCGACCCCGATGCAGGTGAAGTCCTGGGTCTGGATGTCCTTTCCGAGCTCCCGGAAGTGGCGCTTGACCGCCTCCCAGGCGCCGCGCGCCGTGATGCCCATGGCCTTGTGGTCGTAACCGGCGGACCCGCCCGAGGCGAAGGCGTCGCCGAGCCAGAAGCCGTACTGTTCGGCCATGCCGTTGGCGATGTCGGAGAAAGTCGCCGTACCCTTGTCGGCGGCCACCACCAGATAGGGATCGTCGCCGTCATGGCGCACCACGTCGGCGGGCGGGATGAGATTGCCCTGGGCGTCCAGATTATCGGTGATGTCCAGCAGGCCAGACAGATAGGTCTTGTAGGCGGAGACCCCCTCGGCGCGGATGGCGTCCGCCGTCCCGCCACGCGGCAGGCGCTTGGGGTAGAAGCCGCCCTTGGCGCCGACCGGCACGATCACCGCGTTCTTGACCTGCTGCGCCTTGGCCAGGCTCAGCACCTCGGTGCGGAAATCGTCGCGCCGGTCGCTCCACCGCAGCCCGCCCCGGGCCACAGGCCCGAAGCGCAGATGCACGCCCTCCACCTGAGGCGACCAGATGAAGATCTCGCGGAAGGGCTTGGGCGCCGGCAGATCGGCCAGGTCGCGGCTGGCGATCTTTATGCTGATGTAAGGCTTGGGCCCGCCGTCGGGGCCAGTCTGGTAGTAGTTGGTGCGCACGGCGGCCTGCGCCAACAGGGCCAGGCGGCGCAGCACCCGGTCGGCGTCGAGGCTGGCGACCGCCTGCAGGGCCTCGCCTACCTGGGCGAACAGCTTGTCGGCCTTCTTGCGGCGCGCCTCCGGCTCGCTCTTCAGCACCGGATCGAACTTCACCCGGAACATCTCGAGGATCAGGCGGGCGATGGCGGGATTGTCGGCCAGGGCCTCTTCCTGCACCCCCTGGCTGGGGTCCAGGCCCGTCTGTTGACGATAGCGGGCCAGGGTGCGGACCAGCGCGGCCTCGCGCCAGGTGATGCCCAGGGTCAACACCAGCCGGTTGAAGCCGTCGTTTTCGGTCAGGCCCGACCAGATGGCGACAAAGGCCGCCTTGAACGGCGCCTTGACGGCCTCGAGGTCGAGCGTCTCCTCCGCGCCCCGCCGCAGGACGAACTCGTGCACCCAGATCGGGCGTCCCTTGAGAGCCTGGACCTTGAAGCCGTGCTCCACCAGGGCCTTCAGCCCCATGCTCTCGACGATGGGCAGGACGTCGGACAGAGGCGCCGCTTCGCCCGAGCGGTAGAGCTTGAAGCGGAAGCCTTCGGGGGGATCGCCCGGAGTGCGGTAGGCGCGCACCGCCACCGGCTGGTCCGGGATCAGGGCCTCGATTACCTCTAGGTCCGCCAGGGCTTCTTCCGGCGCGAATTGGTCCTGGTAGCCGGGCGGGAAGGCGCCGAGGAAGCGGGCGCGGACATCGGGCGGCAGCTTGCGTCCCGGCGACAGTCGCAGCGCCTCGTCGAACCGGTCCTGCCAGGTGCGGGACGCCTCTGCGATCTCCGCCTCCAAAGCGGTCCGGTCGGGCTCGGGATGGTCGCCGGGTGTGAGGCCGATGATGTAGTGCGCCCGCGCGAGGGGCATGTCGGAGAAGGACGGATAGTGGGCCGACAGCCGCCCGCCCCAGGCGTTGGCCAAGATCTCCCCCGCCCGTTCGGCAAGGGCCGCGTCGAAGCGGTCGCGCGGCACATAGAGCAGAATCGAGACGAAGCGGTCGAAAGGGTCCTTGCGCTCGAACAGGCGCAGGCGGGGCCGGTCGTAAAGATGCACGACCCCCAGCGCGATGGTCAGCAGCTCGTCCTCGGTGATCTGGAACAGCTCGTCGCGGGGGTAGCTTTCCAGCACATTGTTCAGCCGCCGCTGATCGTGGCTGCCGCTCGCCTTGCCGGCGCGGGCCAGGACATTGGCGACCTTGCGGCGGATCAGCGGAACCTGGCGCACCGGCTCGTCATAGGCTTCCGCCGTGAACAGGCCGACGAAGCGGACCTCGCCCACCGGCAGGCCGTCGGGCCCGTACCGCTTGATGCCGATGTAGTCCATGTAGGCGCGCCGATGCACCCGCGAGCAGGCGTTGGCCTTGGCCTTGGCCACCACCAGGGGATCGTCCGCCTCGATCATCTTGCGCAACTGGCTGGACAGGACCGCCGGCTCGTTGTCGCGCCTGAGGACCCCGCGGGCGGGGTCGCGCAGGATGCCCAGGCTGCGCTCGGTCTCGAACAGCGGCTCCTCGTGGGCGTAGCGGCCGGTCTTGGTGCGCGGATATTCGTAGATGCGCGCACCGAGGAAGACGAAATGCTCCGCCTCCAGCCAGCGCAGCAGGGCCAGGGCTTCCGACTTGGCCGGGCTTGCAGGCGTGGTGCGCTCCAGCTCCGCCAGAGTGCGGCTCATCAGGCCGAGCATGGCGGGGAAGTCCTCTACCGCCGCATAGACGTCGGCCAGGGTGCGGCGGACATTGTCCAGCACGGTCTGCCGGCGCTCCGGGTCGAGGGGATCGACCAGCACGCAAATGACCGAGCGCGCCGCCGCCGTCTTGGCGTGAGCGCCCGGCGCAATCACCGGATGCAGCATGGCGCGGATGGTCAGTCCCTCCGAGACCAGCTCGCCCATCACGCTGTCCACCAGGAAGGGACGGTCGTTTTGCACGATCTGCAGCAGGTCCAGGCCGAACGGTCGACCATCCTCGCCCTTGGCATGCTCGAAGCGGATGTGCGGCTCCGCGGCGTTTTCGACCCGACAGAAGGCCCAAAGGTGCAGCGCCAGGGCGCCGAAATCGCGCAAAGAGAGGCCGGGCAGGTCGTCGGGAGCGTAGTCCTCGGCCAACTGCAGGACGAAATCGCGCTCGGCGGCGTTGGCGGCCCGCCCCTTGGCCTTGGAAAACGCCTGCAGCAGAGCGTCCGACGAAAAGGCTTTCGCCTTTGGGGCAGGTCTTATCGCCGCCGCACCGTCGTCATGCATGGGAAGCTCCCTCTACTGCGGGAGCCTAGTCCTCTCGCTTGAAGGATCAACAACGACACAGGCGATTGAGTTCGATCCGGATAGCGAAACGCCGCCGGGGGCGCTTCGGCCAACCCGGCGGCGCGGTCCTGCCGAAGGGGCGTTCGGCGTGGACGCTAAGGCGCACGGTTCGCGGGGACGACGACGGCGCCTTGTCTGGTGCGGACAGGGGGGGTGTGTCCGCGGCCAGTCCTCCAGATAGGAAGCCGGCTCTGAATTTCCAGACCTTAGGGCCAGGAAGATCGATCTCACGCTTGCGTGAGAGCTTCCCGAGCCTTGCGGCGGCGGCCCGGCGCCGCGGCGGACGCCTTACTGGGATCGGGAGCTGCGGCGTCGGCGGTTTCCGGCTCCCCGTCGCTGGACAACAGGATCGCCACCCACCGGGCGCCGGGGAACTGCTCGCAGATCACCATCAGGCTGACCGTCAGAGGGGTGGAGAGGAACATCCCCGGCACGCCCCAGACCAGACCCCAGAAGGACAGGGCCAGCAGGATCACCACCGGGTCGAGGTTCAGGCTGCGCCCCTGCATGCGGGGGAAGACGATGCTGCCCATGATCAGCTGGATCACCGTCAGCCCCGCCAGGATCACGCCCGGCTGCCAGTAGGTGGAAAACTCCACCAGGGCGAACATGGGCGGCAGGAACTGGCCGACCATCCCACCGATGATCGGCACATAGCTGGTGACCAGGATCAGGAAGCCCCAGAAGACCGCATTGGGCATGCCCACCGCCGCCAGGACCACGGTGGAGGCCACTGCGATCATCAGGCCGGTTACGGTCTGAATCCACAGATAGCGCTCGATGCCGTTGCGGATGTGCTGGAAGGCGGTCAGGGCGTTGCCGCGCTCCTCGTCGTTGCGGAACAGCCGCTCGGTCTTGCGCTGAAATCCGGTCCGCGAGGCGAACAGGAAGCCCAGATAGATGAGGATGAACAGCAGGTTGGAGATCATCCCCTGCAGGGTCTGGGCCACGCCGCCGGCGTATTTGGCCGGATCGAGCTGGCGCGCCAGCCGCTCCACGGTCGGCGGCGAATGGATGTGCAGCCGCGCGCCGACATCGCGGATGATGGCGTTCAGGCGCGGGGTATCGGCCATCAGCTGACCGATGAAGCCCGGCGCGTTGCCGGCGATCAGCACCACCGTGACCCCGAACCCGGCCACGGTGACCAGGATCGCCAGACCGAGGGCGATGGGCTCCGACAGGGCCGCGAAGCGGGTCCGCAACACCCGCGACAGGCCGTCGATGATGACCATCAGGAACAGGGCCAGCAGCAGGGGCGTCAGGATCGAGCGCAGCAGGAACAGCGCCGCGCCCCCCGCGATCACCGCGATGAACATCAGGGCGTTGCGGGCGGTGGCGGACACCTGGGGCTGGGGAAGGGTGGTCATGTCGCTGATCTAACGCTTCAAACCGCGATCCGGCTATGGTTACGGCGCAGCTTCTTTTGCATCCGCCGCCAGCGCCGCCAGGGCGTCCCCGCTCAGGCGCCGGATGGTCCACTCGTCCATCGCCTCGGCGCCGAGCCGGTCGTAGACGCCGATGGCCGGGGCGTTCCAGTCCAGCACCGCCCATTCCATCCGGGCCAAGCCCTCCTCAACGCAGCGGCGCGCCAGAGCGGCCATCAAGGCCCGCCCTGCTCCCTGGCCCCGGGCGCTGGGGGCCACGAACAGGTCCTCCAGATAGATGCCGGCGCGGCCGCGGAAGGTGGAGAAGTTGTAGAACCACAGGGCCAGACCGACCGGCTCGCCATCGGCCTCGGCGATGTCGCAGAAGACGCGGGGCTTGGGGCCGAACAGGGCGGCGGCAATGTCCGCTTCCGTGGCGTCGACGGCGTGCAGCAGCTTCTCGTACTCGGCCAACTGGCGGATCAGGCCGTAGATCAACGCCGCGTCGGCGGGCTGGGCCGAGCGGACGGCGAGAGTCATCGGCCTAGAAGGGATGGCCGGCGTGGGGAGCGGAGACCATGGTCAGCAGAGCGACGGCCAGCAGGCCGGCGCCCAGGCGCTGGCCCTTGGTCATCTTGGCGAAGGCCTGCTCCTGGCTGAGAGCGCCGCTCTTCATCCGGCGGATCGGGCCTCCAACCAGGGCGCCCTGTACGCCCGCCGCGACGATGGCGCAGAGCGCGCCGGCGGCCAGCACCATCTCGGGAGGCCCGAACAGGCCCCGGTGGAACAGCGACCACAGTCCGCCGCCGCTGAACACTGCCAGAGTCGCCGCCAGCATCTGCCAGCGGAACATCTTCTGCGACCCCGCCCCCATGGAGCGCGCCAGGATGAAGGACGACAGCAGCCAGAACAGGGTGGCCAGGATGTGCAGGCCGTAGAGGGCGATCAGGACGGGGGGCATCGGATGACTCCTAGGAGCCGTCTGGATACACCGCTCGTTGTCGCCCCGCCACGTCAGCCTTCCGCCAGGCCCTTCAGCTTGGCCAAGCCCTGCTCGAAGGACGGCCCGACCATCTTGTCCATGTTCATCAAGGTATGCATGACCTTGGTTCTCAGGTTCGCCGGCCCGTGCATCGACCAGACGACCGCCGTCACGCCCGGCTCGGCTGTGGGCTCAAAGGTGAATTCGGCCACGTTGTGGGCCTCGAACGGCTTGAAGAAGTGCAGCTTGATGCCGACGCGCCTGGGCTCGACCTCGATCATCTCCATGCGGCCGACCCCGGTCTTCTTGCCCTGCCAGTCGTAGACGGCGCCGACGCCGCTCTTGGCGCCGGAATAGGTCCGCTGCAGCTCGTCGCCCGGCACGCCCTCCCAGGGCGACCACCCCGTCCACTTTTGAAAATCCACCACATAGAGCGTGATGGCCTCGGGCGGCGCCTTGATCTGGGCGCTGCGGGCCAGACGGAACACATTGGGCTTGCCGGCGGCCACGATCAGCACGATGGCGATGGCCACGACGATAATGGCGGCGATTACGGCGACTATCTGCATCTATGAACTCCCCCGAGTTTGAGCGGTCTGCTCCTAGGACGCTGGAGCCGCCGCCGATCCGACAATGCGGTGAAAACTATCCCTTCGCCACCTTGCGCCGCGCATCGTTGTCCTGAATCAGCCGATCCAGACCTGAACAGTCAAAGGTCTCCTGAAGACGACATGCAACCCGGCTGCAACCGAGGATCCGGCACGGACAACGCCATACTACGCAAACAGCATTCACCTGGCCCCTAAAGGGCCTGCTTTCCTTCGTCTGGCAGGGATCTCGAATTGGAGCGGGCGATGGGATTCGAACCCACGACCCCAACCTTGGCAAGGTTGTGCTCTACCACTGAGCTACGCCCGCGCTCCTGGACATCCGAGTGGTGTAGGCCGGACGCCCGTTTTCAAGAGGGCGGCTTATGGCAGAGGCCCCGGCGGTTGGCAAGGGGTCCGCCGCAAGGCCGAATCGTCGCGCCTCAAAGCCCGAGCCGCGGGCCCTTCAGCCGGCGCTTGTTGACGTGGTCGGTGGGCGCGGGGCCGATCTCCTCGGGCATCTCCCCGCGGAAGTAATAGCGTTGCCAAGCCTCGCGCATGGTCTCCGGATCGCGGGCGAACAGGCGCTTGTTGAAGTCGCCGCGCTGCTTGGCCCAGGCTTCGTACTGGTTCTTCAGCGGCCCGTTGCCCTCCAGAGAGCGCTGCACCACGTCGAAGGACTCCAGCTGCTTGTCCTGCATCAGGGTGATGAAGCAGAAGGGCTCGCCTCGATCGAAGCGGACCTTGCCCGGCCGGGTGAAGATCCAGTTCATGGTGAAGGGGAAGGGCAGCCAGTCGGTCTCTACCAGGGCGGTCAGGGGCTGGGTCCCGTCCTTGATGTGGTTGGGCGGGCCCGACACCCACATCGACCAGCGCACCGGCGTGCGGAACAGATAGCCCGGGTGGAAGGTCATCACCCCATGCGAGAAATGGCTCTTCACGAACTCATGGAAGTCCGGATGAGGCGTGTCCGGCGTGAAGGTGATGTCTTCCTGGTTCTTGCCGCCGTTCCATTCGGCGGTGAAACCCATCGGGCACAGCAGCTCCCAGCCGGTGGTGTTGGCCATGGTCAGGGGCAGGCAGCGATAGGGATGACGCTGAGCGAAGCGGTCCATCCACAGCCGGTCAGGCCGGCCCGGCACGATTTCCGGCGGGCGGGCGGCGGTGGGAAAGCATTCCAGTTCGGGCATCGGCTGCTTTTCGCTGAGGGGACCAGTGCAAAACCCCTAACCACTCGCCGGGCTCTGCGCTAGAGGCGTGGCATGGATACGCCCGCGACCCCGGCCGACCTGTTCGCCTTCCTGGACAGGATCGGCGTCCGGCACACGACGCTTGAACACGAGGCGGTGTTCCGCGTGGAGGAGGGTCAGTCGATCAAGGCGGCCCTGCCGGGCGGCCACACCAAGAATCTGTTCCTGAAGGACGCCAAGGGCCAGATCTGGCTGATCTGCGCGCTCGGCGAGACCCAGATTGACCTGAAGCGCCTGCCGCCGGTGATCGGCGCCGCCCGGCTGTCGTTCGGCTCGGCGGACCTGCTGCACGAAGTGCTGGGCGTGCGGCCGGGCTCGGTCAGCCTGTTCTGCCTGATCAACGACACCCAGCATCGCGTGCGGCTGGTGCTGGACGCCGACCTGCTCAAACCCGAGCCGATCAATTTCCATCCCCTGACCAACACCGCCACCACCGCCATCTCTCAGGACGGACTGCAGCAGGTGCTGCGAACACTGGGCATCACGCCCCAGGTCGTCGATTTCGCCCGGCTGGAGCTTGTCTCGCCTGTCTGATGTTGCGAGGGGAAGGGCGCGGGACCATTTTAGCGGCGAGGCGTTGAGACGCCGCCACGGAGTTTGACCATGTTGCTGGGAGAAACCGGCGCCGCCCCGGCGGACAAGTCCAACATCAAGGACGGATCCGACGCCAGCTTCATGGCCGACGTGATCGAGGCCTCCAGCGTCCAGCCGGTGATCGTCGACTTCTGGGCGACCTGGTGCGGACCGTGCAAGACGCTGGGTCCTGCCCTGGAAAAGATCGTCGAGGCGGCCAAGGGCGCGGTTAAGCTGGTCAAGATCGACGTCGACAAAAATCCCGCCGTCGCCGGCCAACTGCGCGTGCAGTCCATCCCGACCGTCTACGCCTTCGTCGATGGCCAGCCGGTGGACGGCTTCCAGGGCGCCTTGCCGGAAAGTCAGCTGAAGGCCTTCGTCGACAAGCTGATCGGCCCGGTCGGTCCCGGCGAGATCGATGAGGTTCTGGCTCTGGCCAACGAGTCGCTGAAGCTCGGCGACATCGGCGGGGCCGCCCAGGCCTTCGCCGAAGGCCTGCAGATCGACCCCGGCAACCTCAAGGCCCTGGCAGGCCTCGCCCGCTGCTATCTGGCCGAGGGCGATGTCGAGCGAGCGCGCGAGGTGGTCAGCATGGCTCCCGAAAGCGCCAAGGACCCCGAGCTCGACAGCGTCAAGGCGGCCCTGAGACTGTCCGAGGAGGCCCCGTCCGAAACCCGCGCCCTGGAGCAGCGGCTGGCGGCCAACGCAGACGATCATGAAGCCCGGCTGGACCTGGCCAAGGCCTACGCCGGCCAGGGCGATTTCGCCAGGGCGGCAGACCAGCTGCTGTTCATCATCGAGCGCGACCGCGAATGGAACGACGGCGCGGCGCGCAAGCAGCTCCTGACCGTGTTCGAAGCGGCCGGGGCTGGATCGGACGTGGCCCGCCAGGGCCGGCGCCGCCTGTCCTCCCTGCTGTTCTCTTGAGCGGCCGCTCGCCGATGGACGAAAAGGTCCGCGCCGAAGACCTGCCCCAGGTGATCCCGGTCTTTCCGTTGGACGGCGCCCTGCTGCTGCCCCACGCCTCGCGCCCGCTCAACATCTTCGAGCCGCGCTATCTGAACATGCTGGACGACGCCATGGCCGCCGAACGGATCATCGGCATGGTGCAGACCGCCGGGGGCGGCCGCGACAGGCCGCATCTGGCACACATCGGCTGCGCCGGACGCGTGACCAGCTTCACCGAGACCCCGGACGGCCGCTATCTGGTCACCCTGACCGGCCTGGCGCGCTTTCGCCTGCAGGACGAACTGTCCGTGCAGACCCCCTACCGCCAGGCCCGCGTCGACTTCAACGCCTTCGCCGATGACCTGAAGCCGCTGCCCGAGGAAGCCAGCGCCGAGCGCGGCCGCCTAATGGAGGCCCTTAAGCGCTATCTGGAGCACCGCAGCCTGCGCATCGACTGGGGCGCGGTCGATGACGCCCCGGTGGAGGCGCTGGTCAACAGCCTGTCCATGGCCCTGCCGTTCGATTCCGGCGCGCTGCAGGCGCTGCTGGAGGCCGCGACCCTCGATGATCGCCGCGAGACCCTGATCGCCCTGTTGGAAATCGATGGCTCGTCCTTCGATGACGACCACGCGCAAGTGCAGTAAAGGGATCGCATGTCCGACCTCGCCCCCATCCACGCCGCCCTGGATCCGCGCCTTCTGGAGGTGCTGGTCTGCCCGGTGACGCGCACGCCCCTGACCTACGACCGAGCCCGGGGCGAACTGATCAGCAAGGCCGCCAAACTGGCCTATCCGGTGCGTGACGGGGTGCCGGTCATGCTGCCCGAAGAGGCCCGGCCCCTGGCCGACGGCGAATGACAGCCCGGCCCTGGCCGGTCGAGCTCAGGCTCAATCCCGCCGCCGACCTGCTGACCGTCAGCTTCGATGACGGCGCCGTCCATTTGCTTGAGGCCGAATACCTGCGGGTGATGACGGGCAGCGCGGAGGATCGCGGCCACGGTGCGGGTCCACGCCCACCCGTCCCCGGCAAGAAGAATGTCAGGATCACCGCCGTGAACCCCGTGGGCCGCTACGCCGTGCGCCTGGTGTTCGACGACGGGCACGACACCGGCCTCTACAGCTGGGACCTGCTGCACCAGCTGGGCGCCGAGCGCCAAACCCTGTGGGGCCAGTATATCGCGACCCTGGAGAAGGCCGACTGTCCCGCTAGCGGCTGATGGTCAACGGGCAGACCGTGGTTGATGGAACCGTCACCTCGGCCCCCGCCCCGGCGCAGTTGTAAAAGCAGGTTTTGGTCGCCCCCTCGGGCTTTTCTCCCGTCTTGACGCAGATGGACGCGACATGGACGTCCTGAGACGGGGCGGGATGGCTCGCCGTCGTCGATAGGGCCAGACCGAGGGCCGCCAGCAGCCGCATCGCTAAAGCGCCTCGCCGCGCAACAACCTCGGCAGATCGCCCACCGCGCCCCCCGCCTCCTGCATGAAGAAGCGTCGCGCCGGGCCGATGGCGTTGACCACCCCCATCCCCGCGCCCCGCGCGGCGCGGACCAGGGGATTGTCGTTGGAGAACAGGCGGGTGAAGCCGTCGGTGGCCGCCGCCAGCATGACATTGTCGAATCGCCGCCAGCGGGCGTAGCGCTCCAGCACGATCGGCGAGCCTAGATCTTCGCCTAGCCGCATGGCGTCTACCAGCACTTCGGCCAGAGCGGCGATATCCTTCAGCCCCAGGTTCAGGCCCTGGCCGGCGATGGGATGCACAGCGTGGGCGGCGTCTCCGATCAGAGCCAGACGCGGCGCGGTCATCCGTTCGGCGAGGTCCAGCGCCAGGGGGTAGATAAAGCGGCCCGGTTGCGCGGTCGCGGCGCCCACGAAGTCGCCGAACCGGCGGTCCAGATAGGATTGGAAGGCCTCGGGAGACGCCGCCATCAGCGCCTTGGCCGAGGTATCGCTCTCGGTCCAGACCAGGCTGGCGCGGTTTTCGGTCAGGGGCAGGATGGCGAAGGGGCCGCTGGGCAGGAAATGCTCGTGCGCCACGCCTTGGTGGGGCTGTTCCAGGTCCACCGTGGCCACCACGCCGGTCTGGCCATAGGTCCAGCCGACCACGCCGATGCCGGCCGTCTTGCGCAGGAAGGAATTGCGCCCATCGGCGGCGATGGCCAGAGGCGCCGTCAGCCGTCGCCCGTCCGCCAGGGTCAAGGTCACGCCGCCGTCCTGGAAATCCACCTTCTGGATCGTTGCAGGCGCCAGCACCTGCACGCCCGCCGCTTTCACACCCTTGGCTAGGGCCACGCGGATTCGGCGGTTTTCCAGCAGGTAGCCAAGGGGCTCGCCCTCTACCCGGTCGGCGATCTCGGCGGAGTCGAAGCGCAGAACGAAGGGCGAGGCGGTCTTGCGCGACGCAGCCCCAGGAGCGCGGCCGTCGGTCACCATGATCTGTTCGATGCGCTGGGCATGGGGCTCCAGCTCCGCCGCCAGCCCCAGCGTCCGCCACTGGCGGAAGGCGGAAAAGGCGATGGCGGAGGCGCGGCCGTCGAAGGTCTCGGTCCATTGGTCCGACAAAGGCGCGCGGTCGATCAGGATCGGCTCCAGCCCGCCGGACTTCAGCGCCAGGGCCAGGGTTGCTCCGGCCATGCCGGCGCCGACGATCAGCACATCGGCGCGAAGGGTCTGCGGGGCGGGTTCGCTCATGACCCCATATGCCGCCAGGGGCCGGGCGGCGCCAAGTCTTCAAGAAGAGCAGCGGGGTAAACACGCCTTAACCATCCCTGCCGCATACCTGCCCGGATAGATCGGGAGAGACCTATGGCCAAGGCGAGCGGCGGAGCCGGCGCATTTGTGGTGCGGGGACTGCGCATGGGCTGGGACCACCCCGCCTCAGCGCGCCTGCGCGGCGGGATGGTGGCGGCCTTCGGCCTGTGCCTGATCCTGGCCTTCGCCAGCTACCGGGCCGCCGATCCGAGCTGGAACACGTCGGCTGCGGGCGCCGTTCACAATCTTTTGGGCGCGACCGGGGCCAAGCTGGCCGACGCGGGGCTGCAGTCCCTGGGCCTGGCCGCCTGGGTCGCCGCCGCCCTGATGATCGTCTCGGGCCTTGGCCGGGTGTCACAGCGCGATCCCGCCGCCGCCCGCGCCCGCCTGCGTCTGCGCGCCGGTCTGGGAGCCCTGGGCGTGCTGGCCCTGGCCGGACTGATCGCCCTGCCGCCCGCGCCGGCCATCTGGCCCCTGGCCCGCGGTCTCGGCGGCGTGTGGGGCGACGAAGTCCTGCATCTGCTGGCCAAGCTTCTGGCCTATGCCCGCATCCCCTATGGCGTGCCGGCCTCCGCGGGCCTGCTGGCCCTGGCGGCGCTGGCCGCTCTGGGCGCTGCGATCGGCCTCAGCGGTCAGGATGTCGGCAGTTTCGCCGCCTCCATGGGCGACGCGGCCATGAGCCTGCGCAAATCGCCCGCCTCCCCGTCCCTGGACAATACCCCCGTCGCCAACCGCCGCGCCGAGCGCAAGGCGGCCAAGGCCGCCGCCCAAGACGACCCGGCGCCGATGATCGACATCCCCGCGCCCCAGGTGCTCAACATCAAGTCGTCCAAGCCGTCCAAGCGCGAGGCGCGGGAATCCCAGGCCGAGCTGCCCTTCTCCCAGCCCAAGGAAGGCGAATTCCAGCTGCCCGAGCTCAGCATGCTGGCCAAGCCCAAGCCGCGCCAATCCTCCTTCGACGAAGGCGGCCTACGCCAGAACGCCCGCCTTCTGGAAAGTGTGCTGGCCGAATTTGGGGTCAAGGGCTCGATCGACCAGATCCGCCCCGGCCCCGTGGTCACCCTCTATGAACTGGTGCCCGCCGCCGGCGTGAAGCATGGCCGGGTCGTGGCCCTGTCCGACGACATCGCCCGCTCGATGAGCGTGGCCGCCTGCCGTATCGCCGTGGTCCAGGGCCGCAACGCCATCGGCATCGAGCTGCCCAACACCCGGCGCGAGACCGTCTATCTGCGCGACCTGCTGTCCTCGTCCGAATATGAGAAGTCGACCCACGTCCTGCCCATGGCGCTGGGCGAAACCATCGGCGGCGAGCCCTATGTCGCCGATCTGGCGCGTATGCCCCACCTGCTGATCGCCGGCACCACCGGCTCGGGCAAGTCGGTGGGCGTCAACGCCATGATCTTGTCGATCCTCTATCGCCTGTCGCCCGAACAGTGCCGCTTCATCATGATCGACCCGAAGATGCTGGAACTGTCGGTCTATGACGGCATCCCGCACCTGCTGGCGCCGGTCGTTACCGATCCCAAGAAGGCCATCGTCGCCCTGAAGTGGACCGTGCGCGAGATGGAGGACCGCTACCGCCGCATGTCCAAGATCGGCGTGCGCAACGTGGCCGGCTACAACGAGAAGGCCAAGGAGGCCATGGCCAAGGGCGAGCACTTCGTGCGCACCGTCCAGACCGGCTTCGACGAGGCCGGACGCCCGATCTACGAAGAAGAAAAGCTGCGCCCCGAGCCCATGCCCTATCTGGTGGTGGTGATCGACGAGGTTGCCGACCTGATGATGGTGGCGGGCAAGGATATCGAAGGCGCCGTGCAGCGTCTGGCCCAGATGGCCCGCGCGGCTGGCATCCACCTGATCATGGCCACCCAGCGCCCCTCGGTGGACGTCATCACAGGCACCATCAAGGCCAACTTCCCCACCCGGATCAGCTTCCAGGTGACCTCCAAGATCGACGCCCGCACCATCATGCAGGAGCAGGGCGCCGAGCAGCTGCTGGGTCAGGGCGACATGCTCTACATGGCCGGCGGCGGCCGCATCACCCGCCTGCATGGCCCCTTCGTTTCCGACCAGGAGGTGGAGGACGTGGCCCGCTTCCTGAAGGACCAGGGAACGCCTAACTACCTGGAAGAGGTCACCGCCGCCCCGGAAGAGGATGGCGAGGAAGGCGGCTACGGCGGCGGCGAGAGCGCGGGGGGCAACGACCTCTACGATCAGGCCGTGGCCGTGGTCACCCGCGACCGCAAGGCGTCCACCAGTTACATCCAGCGCCGCCTGCAGATCGGCTACAACCGCGCCGCCTCGCTGATGGAGCAGATGGAGCGCGAGGGCGTCGTCGGACCGGCCAACCACGCGGGCAAGCGCGATATCCTGGCGGGGCCGCCGCCGATCTGAGGTTCTTCGGCCTCAATACCGCCCCAGGCAGCCTCGACCGTACATCCGCGTTCTGCGCTATGATGTTTCGACCGGTTTGACTTAAGGAGCGGGGATGACCCTGCGTATCTCGACCCTGGCCCTCGCGGCCGTGCTGACCCTCGGCCTCGCCGCCGGGGTCCCCGCCGCCTGGGCCCAGACAGGCACCGTGACTTTGTCGACCCACGATCAGGCCCTGGTCAAGCAGGCGGTCGACTATCTGCAGAGCCTGCAGGATGTGGAGGGGCGCTTCGAACAGACCAATCCGCGCGGCGCCATCTCCACCGGCGACATCTTCCTGCGCCGGCCGGGCAAGGCCCGCTTCCAGTACGATCCCCCGTCGGGCCTGCAGGTGGTGTCGGACGGCAAGACCGTATCGGTCTACGATTCCCGCCTGAAGACCTTCGACCGCACGCCCCTGGGCGCTACGCCCCTGGCGATCCTGCTGGCCAGCAAGGTGCGGCTGGATCAGGACGTGGAGGTGACCCGCGTCGGCGCCTATGAGGACGGCTTCTATCTGTCGGCGCGCAACGCCAACGGCCAGGCCCAGACCGAGGGCTACATCACCCTCGTGTTCGGCTCCAATCCGACCGTGCTGCGCGGCTGGACCCTGGTGGACGGCCAGGGCCAGGCCACCCGGCTGAAGATCATCAGCCTCAAGCCGCAGCCGATTAATCCGGATCTCTTCGTGCTGAAGGATCCGCGTACCCCGGCCGAGAAGGGCGAAGGCGTCAAACCGGCTGCGGTGAAGAAGCCGAAAGCCAAAGCGGAACCAGACGCCAAGCCTGCTGCGGACTAGCAGCGTGACGAATTCGCAACAGTCAACGTCAAGAAACTTTAATCTTGACTTTTTAGGTTGCGCGTGGCAAATTTGACACTGGATAGCGAGGGGCGGGTCGTTCTTCGCTCCACCGTGCCGGACTATATCCCCTCCCGGCGGCGGCATGAGAGACCACTTTCAACGCCCGGCCATTGAGCCGGGCGTTTTTTTATCTCCCGCTTGCTGTTACCGAGCCCAATGCGCCTCAGAATCTGCACCTGGAACATCAACTCGGTCCGTATTCGCACGGAGCAGGTCGCCCGCTTCGTACGGGAACAGGCGCCAGACGTCCTGTGCCTGCAGGAGATCAAGTGCCAGACCGGGGAATTCCCCGCCGAGGCCTTCGCCGAGATGGGCCTGCCCCACCTGAAGGTGGCCGGTCAGAAGGGCTGGCATGGGGTGGCCATCGCCTCGCGCCTGCCGATTGCGGACTCCCCGCATCTGGACGTCTGCCGCGAGGGCCACGCCCGCTGCGTCTCGGCCACCGTCGAAGGGATCGAAATCCAGAACTTCTACATCCCCGCCGGCGGCGACGTTCCCGACCGGGCGCTCAACCCAAAGTTCGACCATAAGCTGGATTTCTACGCCAAGCTGACCGCCGAAATGACCCGGCGCGACCCCAAGGCGCCGCTGGTCGTCACCGGAGACCTCAATGTGGCGCCCGGCGAGAACGACGTCTGGAACCACCGCTACATGTCCAAGATCGTCAGCCATACGCCGCAGGAGGTCGAGGCTTTCGGCAAGCTGATGGGCTCGCTCGACTTCATCGACATCCTGCGCGAGGCAAATCCGGAACCGCAGAAGCTGGCTTCCTGGTGGAGCTATCGCGCCCAGGACTTCCGCCAGTCCAACCGCGGCCTCCGCTTGGATCACCTGCTGCTGTCGCCGGGCCTACGCGACGCCGCCTTCCGTACGGGCGCGGCGTCTTCACGCGTGCATGACGATGTGCGCGAATGGGACAAGCCCTCCGACCACGCCCCGGTCAGCGTGGATCTGGTGCTCTAGGGCTGCAGCCTGTAGCCGCCGGCCTCGGTCAGCAGCAGCTTGGCGTTGGTGGGATCGGGCTCGATCTTCTGGCGCAAGCGGTAGACGTGGGTTTCCAGGGTGTGGGTGGTGACCCCGGCGTTATAGCCCCAGACCTCGGTCAGCAGCTCGTCGCGCGCCACCGGCTTTTCCCCCGCGCGATAAAGGTATTTGAGGATGCTGGTCTCTTTTTCGGTCAACCGGATCTTCTTCTGCCGTTCGTCCACCAGCACCTTGGCGGCGGGGCGGAATTCGTAGGGGCCCAGGCGGAAGACAGCGTCCTCGGACTGTTCGTGGCTTCGCAGTTGGGCGCGGATGCGGGCCAGCAGCACGGCGAACTTGAAGGGCTTGGTGACGTAGTCGTTAGCCCCGGCTTCCAGGCCGCCGATGGTGTCGCTGTCGCCCGCCGCCGCCGTCAGCATGATCACCGGGGCGGCGATCCCCGCCGCGCGCATGCGGCGGCAGACCTCACGGCCGTCGATATCGGGCAGGTCAACGTCCAGCAGCACGAGATCGGGCCGCTGCTCCTGGGCCAGCTTGACCCCGGATTCGCCGGTGGCGGCCTGGGCCGTGATGAACTGATCGTCCAGCTGCAGCTGCTCGGCCAGGGCCTCGCGCAGGTCGGTGTCGTCGTCGACGATCAGAATGGTCTTGGATTGCGCCATGGTTGAAAACATGCACCGCTTGCGAGCCGCTTGGCAAAGGGAAAGCCCCGAAACCGCGGAAAGCTCCCAGGACGATTCGGACGCCAAATCCATGATTTTCACGGCTTTAGCGACCGACGGCAGCAGTGGAACCGTGATGTGGCCAGGTCATGGCGCCAAAGCGGTTTTCGGCCGGAGCGGATTGACGCCCGCCGCCGACAAGCGCGAAGGCGACGGGGCCTCCCCGATCGGGGTCTGGCCGATCCGCCGGGTGCTCTATCGCCCCGACAGGGGTCCGGCCCCGCGGACGGCCCTGCCCGTCAAAGCGATCCATCGCGAAGACGGGTGGTGCGACGCCTCAGGCGACCTCAACTATAACCGGCCCGTGACACTGCCCTATCCGGCCAGCGCCGAGGCGATGTGGCGCGAGGACGGCGTCTACGACATCGTGGTCATCCTCGGACACAACGACGATCCGGTCGTCGACGGCATGGGTTCGGCCATCTTCCTGCACCTGGCCCAGCCTGACTTCACCCCCACCGCCGGCTGCGTGGCGCTGGATCGGGGCGATCTGGAGGCGCTGCTGGCCGAAGCCCAGCCCGGAGACAGCCTGGAGATCAGGGCCTAACGCGCTCAAGCAGCGAAGCGTTAGCGCACCAAAAAGTGTCCTAGCGCGATCCGAACAAGGCGCTGCCGACCCGTACGGAAGTCGCCCCGAAGCGCACCGCCGTCTCGAAATCGGCGCTCATCCCCATCGACAGCTTCGTCAGCCCGTTGCGGGCGGCGATTTTGGCCAGAAGGGCGAAGTGCGGGCCGGGGGGCTCGGCCTCGGGCGGGATGCACATCAGCCCTTCGATAGTCAGGCCGAACTCGCCTCGGCAGGCGGCGATGAAGGCGTCGGCGTCCGGCGGGATAACTCCGGCCTTCTGCGGCTCCTCGCCGGTGTTGATCTGGATGTAGAGGCGAGGCGCCTTGCTCGCCTTCTGAATCTCCTCGGCCAGCACCCGCGCCAGCTTGGGCCGGTCGACCGTCTCGATCACGTCGAACAGAGCCAGGGCTTCGCGCGCCTTGTTGGTCTGCAGGGGGCCAATCAGCCGCAGCTCTAGTCCCTCGCGCCGCTCGGCCCACCGTTCGGCGGCCTCCTGCACCCGGTTTTCCCCGAAAATCGTCTGGCCGGCGTCCAGCACCGGAGCGATCTGCTCCCACGGCTGTTGCTTGGACACCGCCACAAGGGTCACATCAGCCGGCGCCCGCCCGGCCGCCTTCGCGGCTGCGGCGATACGGTCCAGGATGTCCTGGCGGGCGGTGGCGGGATCGAAGGCGGGAGCGGTCATCGATGGGCAAGTGGGAACGGCTGCAACGGGTCGGGCGGACGCTAAGCCGCGCCGCCGCGCGCCGGAAGCCCCAAACGCCGGGCCTGCCGTCGCTGATCCTGGTCACCGACCCCAAACGCACGCCGGACCCCATCGCCCTGGCCAAGCGCCTGCCGCGCGGCTGCGGGCTGATCTACCGAGCGTTCGGCGCGCCCAAAGCCGGCAAGACGGCCCGGAAGCTCGGCCGGATCGCCGCACGGCGCGGCCTCATGCTGCTGATCGGGGCGGACGCGGTGCGGGTGCGGGGCCAGGCTGGGGTCCATCTGCCAGAACGCATGGCCCATCACGCCAAGCGGCTGAAGGCCGGGCGGCCAGGATTTCTGGTCACGGCCGCGGCCCATTCCCTTCCTGCCATCATCCGCGCCAGACGCGCGGGAGCGGACGCGGTGTTGATCTCGCCGGTGTTCGAAAGCCGCAGCCCCTCTGCGGGCCAGCCGCTCGGCCCCTGCCGCCTAGCCGCCCTGATCCGTGCGGGGCGCATGCCGGCCTACGCCCTGGGCGGGATCACAACGAAAAACGCCCCCAGGCTGCTCGGCGCGGGGGCGGTCGGTCTTGCGGGGGTCGAGGCTTTCGCCGCGGCTTTAGAGGCTAAAACTTGAACGCGCCTTCCAGCCGCACGCGCGGCGCAGGCGGTTGCGGGGCGACTTCGCGCGGAACGGCGGCCGAGGGATCGCCCAGAGACACCACCCCGCCGAGGCGCAGCTGGGGGCTCAGCTTGTAGTAGGCGCCGGCCTGCACGTTGTTCAGGTCCATTTCGCGGTAGCCGGGCTGCTCCAGGTCCAGCTTCAGACCCCAGCGGCTCTTGGCATTGTCCCACTCGAACGACTTGCGGGTCTGTTGGATGCCCCACTGATTGCGGTCGGTCAGGGCTTTGGACGGATCGGCGGTGAGGGTCTGGGCATGGGCAGCCGTCGCCAGGGCTCCGCCAAGAGCCAGCGCACACACCGCGGAAAAGAGCTTCACGCCCACCATTCCAGACCCAATAGCCCCATCTAGGCCTAACGCAAAACAGCTAAGCCGGTTTCCCTGCTCAGATATTCCGTATCACAAGGCCGATTAAAGGCGGATGTCACCCCAGGTCAATGGCTCCGCTGTGGCGCGCAGGATATCAACCATCTTTGCCGCAGGTCTGTGGCCCGCCCGCCACGCGATTCCGCTTTTGGGCAGGCAAACGCGTGCTATAGAGGCGGCTTTGCTGCCGGGGGGCGCTGCGCGCGGCCTACAAAGGCTCGCGGAATTACTAGGTTTGGAGCTGAAAACTATGGCTTTGGTGCGTAGCGCCTCCGTCGCCCTTGCCGCGATTGGCCTGTTTACCCTCGGCGCCTGTGCGCACAAGGCCGGTGGCCCCGAAGTTTACGGCTCGAGCGGCGGCATCCTCGGCATCGGCAAGAAGGCCGCTCCCGCCCCCGTGGCCGGCATCGGCGTCAACTCCTACCTGTGGCGCGCCTCGCTCGACACCCTGGCGTTCATGCCCCTGGCCTCGGCCGACCCCTACGGCGGCGTGATCATCACCGACTGGTACATCAATCCGGAAAAGCCGGATGAGCGCTTCAAGGCGACCGTCTACATCCTGGACACCCGCCTGCGCGCCGACGGCCTGACGGTCACGGTGTTCAAGCAGGTCAAGGGCAAGGACGGCGGCTGGGTCGATTCCACCTCGTCCAACCAGACCCAGGTCGACATCGAGAATTCGATCCTGACCCGGGCGCGCCAACTGCGCCTGTCGAACATCCGCTAATCAACCTGTCGGGTCGCGAGAGGCCTTAGTTCCTCATGGCGCGTTATAATCCGAAGGAGTCCGAGCCCCGGTGGCGCGCCGCTTGGGACAGCGCCGACGCTTTCCTGGCGTCGAACGCCGAGGACGGCCGTCCGCGCTACTACGTCCTGGAGATGTTCCCCTATCCATCGGGGCGCATCCACATGGGCCACGTACGCAACTATTCCCTGGGCGACGTGGTGGCGCGCTACAAGCGGGCGCGCGGCTTCAATGTGCTGCATCCGATGGGCTGGGACGCCTTCGGCATGCCCGCCGAGAACGCCGCCATGGAGCGGGGCGTCCACCCCAAGGGCTGGACCTACGACAACATCGCCAGCATGCGCGCCGAGTTGAAGCGGCTTGGCCTGTCGATCGACTGGACCCGCGAGCTGGCCACCTGCGACCCCGCCTACTATGGCCAGCACCAGGCCTGGTTCCTGAAGCTGTGGGCCCGCGGCCTCGCCTACCGCAAGGAGGGCGTGGTCAACTGGGACCCGGTCGACAACACCGTCCTGGCCAACGAGCAGGTGATCGATGGCCGGGGCTGGCGTTCGGGCGCGCCGGTGGAGAAGCGCAAGCTGACCCAGTGGTTCTTCCGCATCACCGACTATGCCGACGCCCTGATCGACGGCCTTGGCGCCCTGGACCGCTGGCCTGAGAAGGTGCGACTGATGCAGGAGAACTGGATCGGCCGGTCCAAGGGCCTGCGTTTCCGCTTTCCGTTTGCCGGAACCATTCCGCACGGCTTCGAAGAGGGGCTGGAGGTCTACACCACCCGGCCCGACACCCTTTACGGCGCCAGCTTCGTCGGCATCGCGCCGGGGCACCCCCTGGCCGAGCGGCTGGCTGCTGCCGATCCGAAGGTCGCCGCCTTCGTTGAGGACTGCCGCCGGGGCGGGACCTCCGAAGCCGACATCGAATCCGCCGAGAAGCTCGGCTACGACACCGGCCTTGAGGTCGCCCATCCGTTCGACCCGGCCCAGCGCCTGCGCGTCTGGATCGCCAACTTCATCCTGATGGACTACGGCACGGGCGCGATCTTCGCCTGTCCCGCCCACGACCAGCGCGACCTGGACTTCGCCCGCAAATACGCCCTGCCGGTCAAGCCGGTGGTGCTGCCGCCGGGCTCCGATCCGGCGACCAATTCGGTGGGAACCGAGGCCTATGTCGGGCCCGGCCGCATCTACAACTCCGATTTCCTGGACGGCAAGGACGTGGAATCGGCCAAGGCCGCCGCCATCGCCCGTATCGAGGCTCAGAACCTGGGCCAGGGCGCCACCGTCTATCGCCTGCGCGACTGGGGCGTGTCGCGCCAGCGCTATTGGGGCTGCCCGATCCCGGTGATCCATTGCGAGGCCTGCGGTCCGCAGCCCGTGCCGCAGGATCAGCTGCCGGTGGTGCTGCCCGACGACGTGACCTTCGACCGCCCCGGCAATCCCCTGCTGCGCCATCCGACCTGGCGTCACGTCGACTGCCCTAAGTGCGGCGGCAAGGCCGAGCGCGAGACCGACACGCTGGACACCTTCGTCGACTCGAGCTGGTATTTCGCCCGTTTCGCCAATCCAAACGCCGCCGAGCCCATCGACAAGGCCGCCGCGGACGCCTGGATGCCGGTGGACCAGTACGTCGGCGGCATCGAGCACGCCGTCCTGCACCTGCTCTACGCCCGCTTCATCACCCGCGCCCTGAAGGACGAGGGCCTGCTGTCGGTGGAGGAGCCCTTCGCTGGCCTGTTCACCCAGGGCATGGTCACCCACGAGACCTACCGCACCACCGGCGAGGAGCCGCACTTCGTTTCGCCCGTCGAGGTAGAGACGCAGGGCGGAAAGCTGATCGAGATCGCCACGGGCCTGCCGGTCACCGTCGGCGGCATCGAGAAGATGTCCAAGTCGAAGAAGAATGTGGTGGCGCCTGAGGAGATCTTCGACGCCTACGGCGTGGACGCGGTGCGCCTGTTTGTCATGTCCGACTCGCCGCCCGAGCGGGACGTGCAGTGGACCATCGGCGGGGTCGAGGGCGCCTGGCGCTTCGTGCACCGGGTCTGGAACGAGTTCGACAGCCAGCCGGACAGCCCGGTCGCCGCCGTCGAGCCCGACGAGCAGGCCAAGGCCCTGCTGCAGGCGGCCCATCGGCTGATCAAGAGCGTCACCGACAGCATCGAAGGCTTCCGTTTCAACAGCGGCATCGCGCGCCTGTACGAATTCCTCAATGTGCTGAAGGCCTATCCGGCGGCAGGCGCCTCGCCGGCGGTGCTGGCGGCCCGGGCCGAGGCCCTGTCGGCCATGGCCAGGCTGATCGCGCCCTTCACCCCGCACCTGGCCGAAGAGGGCTGGGCCCGCATCGGCGGGCAGGGGATGGTGGTCCTGGCCTCCTGGCCGGCCTACGACGCCGCCTTGGCGGCCGAAGACGAGGTGCTGCTGCCGATCCAGATCAACGGCAAGCGCCGGGGCGAAATCCGCGTCGCGGTCGGCGCTGCCGACGCCGATGTCCAGGCTGCGGCCCTGGCCGACGAGGGAGTCAAACGCCATCTTGAGGGTGTCACGGTCCGCAAAGTCATTGTGATCAAGGACCGCATCGTCAATATCGTCGCCACATGACGCCGCTGACGCCCCGCTCTCTCGCTTTCGCCGCTGTCCTGGTCTCCGCCGGACTGGGCCTCGGCGCCTGTGGCGGCTTCACCCCCCTCTATGCGGCCCCCGGCGTCACGCCTCAGCTGGCCTCCATCGAGGTCGCGCGGCAGGACGGACGCACCGGCTTCCTGCTGGGCCAGTATCTGGACGACGATTTCGCCAAGTCGCGCACCAGCCAGCCCGCCTATCGCCTGGTGCTGCACTCCAGCCAGGTCCGTATTCCTCGCGGCATCCGCGTGAACAACGTGGCCAGCCGCTACGAGGTGGATCTGAACACCACCTACACCCTGGTCGACATCAAGACCCGGCAGACGATCACCAGCGGTCTCGTCAAGGTCAACGTGACCTACGATTCCGCCGACCAGCCCTATGCCGGCCTCGCCGCTGAGCTGGACGGCCAGCAACGCGCCGCCGAACAGTCCGCCCAGCGCATCCGCCTGGAACTGGCCAGCTATTTCGCCAATCCGCACCCGGGCTCGCCGTCCAACACCGCCCAGCTGGCCGCGGACGCCAGTCTCGCCACCTTCTCCGAACGCCTGCAGCCGGCCACGGTGCAGTCGCCGCGCGAACGGGCGTTGGGCCAGCCGACGCCCCAAAACGGCGCCTCGGACATCTTCGGCCAGCCGCTGCGCTCGACCCTGCCATCGGACGCCGACGGTCTCGGCCCGCAGGCCCCCGCCGATCCGGCCGCCCCGGCGCTCGATCCTGTGCCGGACGCCGCCGCCGGGCTCGTCCCCGGTCAGCGCTAGCGGCGGGTTCCCTTGATCCTCAGCAAGCGCGCCGAGGTCGACCGCTTCCTCGCCAGTCCCACCCCCGATATCCGCGCCGCCGTCATCTATGGCCGCGACCGCGCCATCGTGCACGAGCGGGCCGACGCCCTGGCGGCCAAGGTCGCCGTGCGCCCGGACGATCCCTTCGACGTCGCCCTGGTGACGGAAGGCGATATCGACGGCGACCCCGCCCGACTGCAGGACGAGCTTTCGGCCATGTCCCTGATGGGCGGACGGCGGCTGGTGCGGCTTCGGCTCGATGAAAAGGCCTCGGTCGACAAGTCCGCCGCCGAGGCGCTGAAGGCCCATGTCGAGGGTCTGCTCAATCCGGACGCCTTCTTCCTGATCGAGGCGGGCGCGCTGGGCCGTGAATCAGGCCTGCGTAAGGCGGCGGAAGCCTCCAAGGGCGCTGTCGTCATCCCCTGTTATGAGGATGAGGCCGGGGACGTGGCGCGGATGATCCGCGAGGGGCTGGCCAAGGACAAGGTCGGGCTGACCAACGAAGCCCTGGAGCTTCTGCGGGCCCGGCTGCCGCACGAGCGGGGCGTCGCCCGCCAGGAGATCGAGCGCCTGGCGCTGTTCCTGGGACCCGGCTCCGGCATGGTGGCGACACCAGAGGATCTGGAGGACTTTCTGGGGGTCGAGCCCGAGGCATCGCTGGCCGACGCCGCCTCGGACGCTTTCGGCGGCCGCCTGGGCGCTGCCCAGGCCGGATTGCGCCGCGCCGCCGCCGAGGGTGAGGCCGGTCCTGCCGCCGTGCGGGCCATGGGCTTCCATCTCGGGCGGCTCAGGCGCACCCTGACGCTGATGAAGTCCGGCGCAGGGGCCCAGGAAGCAGCCAAGGCGTCCGGCATCTTCTGGAAGAACGAGAAGGAATTCCTGCGCCAGGCCCGCGCCTGGACCCTGCCGATGCTGGACGACATCCAGCCGGAGGTCCTCGGCGCGGACAAGGCCTGCAAGACGGCCGGCTCGCCCGACCACCTGATCGCCGAACGGCTGGCGCTGACGATCGCTGGTCGGGCGCGGCGGCTAGGGCTCTAACCGCCGCGACCGGTTTTAGAAAGCGAAGCGCAGGCCGCCGTTGAGCGTCCAACCGCGGGAACCGCCGCCCTGCAGGTTCTGCTGCCAGGCCGCATCGGCATAGACCGCCAGGCGCTTGGACAGGGCGCCGGTGGCGCCGGCGCCGACCTGAACCGCCGTCCCAAACCGCCCGGTGTCGAAGGGCAGGCCGCCGACCTGGATAGAATCGCCGCCCCCAATCCCCTGCAGGATGTTGGCCTTCAGATAGGGCGTGAACAGAGACCCATCCGCCGTTGTCATCGGCTTGACCAACCGGAAGCCGGCTCGCGCCACGCCCTGGGTCAGGCCTCCGGCGTCGACGTTGATGCCGTCAATGTCCGTACGACGGGCGAAGTCGAGGCGTTGATAGACCAGCTGGACCTGGGGTTCCAAAGACACGCCTCGCCAGCCCAGGGCGATCGGGTAACCTGCCTCGCCCGAGAGGGCCAAAGACGAACCGTTCATGCCCAGGGTCTGGCCCCGCGCGTTGGTGGAGATCTTGCCGTCGAACACACCACCGGTCACGACAGCGTCGAAGTACCAACCCGCATGCGATTGCCAGGTGAGTAGCCCGGCCAGGGAGCCTGTGTTGAATACGCCCTGGCTCTTTCCGTCGACGGCCTGGGGTTGGAACCAGGACCGTCCGATCGTCACGGCGACTCCGGTGCGCAGGCTGCCGTCGGTGTTATCGATGGCGGTGCGATCGACGCCGAATTGAATCGCCCCATGGTCTTGCACGGAGTTGAAGCCGTCCTGGCTGAAGCTGCGGTCGGATACGTAGTTGGTCCGGCCTCCGATGGCGCGGGCGAAGGTCTCGCCGGTCTGACCGGGGCCGACGCCTGCGCCGTCACGGATTTCGCCCAATCGGCGATGCAAGCTGTCCAGATCTTGGAACCCGGCGTTGAACAAGGCCGTAGGCGTAGTGATGTAGGCGGGGACCTGAGGCGCCAGCATGGGTCTGACGTCCGCCGGCTTCGGACCCGTTACAGGGAGGACCGGGAGCGCAGGCGTCAGCGGCGCCACGGGCGAGACGGGGACCACCGGTGTTACGGGAGTAACAGGGGTGACGGGAACGACAGGCGTTACCGGGGTCACAGGAATGACGGGGGTCACCGGTGTCACGGGGGTCACGGGAGTGACAGGCGTAACGGGGCTAACGGGGCCGCTTGGGGTCACCATCGTGCTCTGCAGGCGGTAATCCCAATAGCCGGCGGCGTTGCCGACCAGGTTCTGTGACGCCGCCGCCGCGCCGTTGGACGAGCCGGGCCCGTAGGCCTTTAACTGGTACTGATAGGGCGTCCCGTTGGAAACATAGCCGCCGACGAGGGTGAAGGCGGAGGCGTTCGACGCGCCGCCAACCTGGATCAGCGAGATGCCCTGGGCCGCTGTACTCACACCAGTGTCGGCGCCGACTCCGCTGCCCTGTACCTGTACCGCGGTCGACCCGCTGGCGCTGCCACGGATCAACAGACGGTCTGTAACCTGGGCGCCTAGGGGGCCGCCCGCGTTGAGCAGGGTGTTGATGCGCAGGACGCCGCCCGTGCTGGCATAATCGCCCCTGACCAACAGGGTGTTACCGATGTCAGAGCCTCCAAGCGAGATCAGACCGCGATTCTGCAGAGCGCCGTTGAGCGTGAAGACGCCCGTGGGCTGGCTCGCGAGCAGAGGCAGTGCGTTGCCCGCCGCGATCACGCCTTCATTGGTCACGTCTCCCCGCACCGAGCCGTAGCCGCCGAGGGCGCCTTCGGAAGCGATCATGACGGCGCCGCTTCCCGACAAGGCGGCCGAGGTGTGAGTGGAATCGCCCACGGCCAGGCTCCCCGCGGTCACCGTGGTGGCTCCGCTATAGGGGCTGACACCGGTCAGGAGAGTGGTTCCCCCGCCGATCTTGGTCAGGACGCCAGTCCCGCTGATGACTCCGGCGTAGACGCCGTCAGCGGATTGCACGCCGTCTGGCGAGATCTGGTTGAGCAGCAGAATGCCATGATCCGTGATCAGCGGCGGCAGGCTTTGGGCCCGAGCTTCCAGGGTGGCGGCCCTATCCGAGCCGGCGGCGGCCAAGCTCAGGCCTGGATTGATGACGACGCTGCCGTTGAACGCCGTGTTGTTGCCGGTAAGGACGAGAGTCCCCCCAATAACCTGGACGGCCAGGGGCGTGACGCCGCCGTTGTTGCCGATCGCTCCGGTCAGAGTCCAAGAACCCGCACCCGTCTTGTTGAGGGCGCTGAAGTTTTTGAGGTTTCCGGCGAACCTATCCGCCGAGACACCGGAGGCGTTGAGCGTGAGCGTATTGACACCGCCGCCGCCATCGAAGTTCCCCGATATGGTTGAACCGGGGTTCAGGGTGACCCGATCGTCGCCGCCCTGGAAAACGAGGTCCCCGACAACCTTGGCGCCGCTCTCATTGATGAAGTCGATGCCGACGTCGTTGAAGCTGCTGACGACCTGGCCGCCGGTGACGGGGTTCACGCTGCCGACCGGGGTCAACTGGATGGTCCCATAATTGTCCACCACATTGCGCGGGCTGGCGGCGGTGGTGTTGACGTTTTGGAAGAAGATCGCGGAGCTCGGTCCGCCCTGGATCAGGCCGTAGTTGGTGATGGTATTGCCTGGCCCGTAGAGGTTGATGGCTTCCGAGATGGTCTGCGAGCCGCTGGCGACGACTGCAGCGTTGCGATTGATCAGGATCCGGGAATTGGAGCCGAGATCGACGGTGTTGCTGCCGTCGCCGTACTGGCCGCCACTGGCGGACGCATCCGTCGTAGTGCGAACCATCACGGCGGCATTGGCGGCAACACCCCCCGCAACCGGCCCTGTCGCGCCCAGGATGATCGAGGCGCCGTCGCCGAGACTAATGGCGTTGGTGTTCTGCACGATCACCGATCCGCCGTTCTGAACGGTGACGCTGACCTGGTCTGCGCCGGGACCCTGGCCGACCCTGCTGGTCTGCGCGCCGCTGCAGGATATGGAACTGCCGGCGGGCACGGTTCCGTCGGCGCTGCATTGCGCCAGGGCTTCCGAGGACAGGGCCGCCAAGGCAAGCCCGCCCACCACCGGCGCCCAGGCTTTCATGCGAGCAGTCTTGGGACTTCGTCGGCCGCTGTTTAGCGCGGTAGCGCTGGTTTGCATGAGTAGAATGGTTTTGAAGATCGGGAACGTCACGCGATGCTCTTCCGCCGAGAGGGGGCAAGAGCATGTGGATGAACCCATCTCTCAGTCGTCGATGCCAAAGTTAGTAGACGATGGCCATGACAGCGTGCCGGTGATCTTGTTGTTCCGACCCGCTCTGGAATATTTTAATTATATTATTTCTCGGCCTGAATAATATTCACGCATAGCGCGAATTTATACCGACATAGTGTCGAGTAGGTGACTTTGCATGATCGCCGAGAACTGATCTGCAAGTTTTTATTTCTGGGCCTCTTGAATATAGTGCGGGGATCGACCCCCCCCTCTACGGAAGACGCTGAGGTTTCATTGTCTGGCCGCGAAGAGGGGTGAGGGCCGATTGCGTCATGGGAGGCCTTAGGTCCCTTCGCAAGATGCGACAAATGGCCATGACGATCTGGCCGCAGCTGCCATCGGCGTCAAAGGTGCGGCTGCCCCCGGTAAGAGGCCCGTCTATGCGCGCCCCAACCGGCGCACCAGCTCGTCGAGCTGCTCCAGCGTGGCGTATTTGACCCGCACTTCACCGGCGCCGTTCTTATCGAGGATCTCGACCTTGAGCCCGAGCGCCTCGGCCAGATCGCTTTCCAGGGCCACGGTGTCGGCGTCCTTGCCGGCGGGCACAGGAGGAATGCGGAAAGCCTTGTCCTTGGCGTCGGCCCGCCGCTTCACCAGGGCCTCGGTCTCGCGCACGTTCAGGCCCTGGTCGATCACCTGCCGCGCCAGCGCGGAGGGGTCTTCCGCCGAGACCAAAGCCCGGGCGTGACCGGCTGACAGCTGGCCCTGCAGGACATGGCCGCGCACCGTCTCGGGCAGGTTGAGCAGCCTCAGCACATTGGCGACGTGAGGCCGGCTCTTGCCGACGGCCTGGGCCACCACCTCCTGGGTGCGCCCGAAGCGCTCCATCAGGGCCTTGTAGCCCAGGGCCTCTTCGATGGGGTTCAGATCGACCCGCTGGACGTTCTCG
>CAIYVC010000030.1 GCA_903929535.1 uncultured Caulobacteraceae bacterium
CCCCTCGCGGCGGGTTCTTTCGTTCCGGCCCAGGGCGGTTCTGGAACATCCGCTAAAATTTACGTGAAGACGGAACAATTCCGAATTGGGATGCCAGTGTTTTTTGGCACTTAAGCCAAAAAACACTGGTTTCATCCGCTACCAGATTTTCACCCGCTGTTCCGGGGCCAGGTACAGCTTGTCGCCCGGCTTGACGCCGAAGGCCGCGTACCAGGCGTCGACATTGTGCACCACGCCGTTGACCCGCAGCATGTCGGGCGAATGGGGATCGGTGGCGATCTGGCGGCGCAGGGCGTCGTCGCGGAACTTGCTGCGCCAGACCTGGGCCCAGCCGAGGAATACCCGCTGATCGCCGGTCAGGCCGTCGATGACGGGCGCCGGTTGGCCGTGCAGCGAGGCGTGATAGGCGTCCAGGCCCAGCAGCAGGCCGCCGAGGTCCGCGATGTTCTCGCCCAGGGTCAGCTGGCCGTTGATGTGAGCGCCCGGCAGAGGCTCGAAGGCCGAGTACTGGGCGGCCAGGGCCTTGGTGCGGGCGTCGAACTGGTCGGAGTCCTGCTTGGTCCACCAGTCGGTCAGCTTGCCGTCGCCGTCGGACTTGCGCCCCTGGTCGTCGAAGCCGTGGGTCATCTCGTGGCCGATCACGCCGCCGATGGCGCCATAGTTGATGGCCGGGTCCGCCTTGGGATCGAAGAAGGGCGGCTGCAGGATGGCGGCGGGGAAGACCACCTCGTTCTTGGTCGAGGAATAGTAGGCGTTCACCGTCTGGGGGAACATGCCCCACTCCTGGCGGTCGACCGGCTTGTCCAGGCGGGCGAGGTGGTAGTTCCACTCGAAGGCGGCGCTGCGCTCGATGTTGCCGTAGAGGTCGCCGGTCCTCAACACGAGCTTGGAATAGTCGCGCCACTTGTCCGGATAGCCGATCTTGACGTTGAACTTGGCCAGCTTCTCCAACGCCTTGGCCTTGGTGGGCTCGCTCATCCAGTCGAGCTTCTTGATCCGCTCGCCGAGCGCCACGCGCAGGTCGCCGACCAGGGCCAGCATCTGGGCCTTATATTCAGGCGGGAAGTATTTCTCGACATAGACCCGGCCCAGGGCCTCGCCGAGTTGGCCGGACACCAGGCTCGTGCCGCGCTTCCACCGCGCCCGCTGCTCGGGCACGCCCGACAAAGCCTTCGAATGAAAATCGAAGCTGGCCTGGTCGAAGCGCCGCGACAGATAGGGCGAGGCGGAGTCGGCCAGGGTGTAGGCGTGCCAGGCCTGCAGCACCGCGATCGGGGTCTTGCCGTAGATGGCGGCGATCTTGGGGAAGGCGGTGTTCTCGCTGACAATGACCCGCTTGGCGCCGGAAAGCTCGGCGCCGGCGAAGAACGCGCTCCAGTCGAAGCCGGGAGCGGCGGCGGCCAGCTCCGCGGGGGTCATGGGGTTGTAGGTCTTGTCGTCGTCGCGCTGCTCGGCGCGGGTCCAGCTGACCTGGGCGATCTCGGTCTCCATCGCCAGGATCTGCTTGGCGCGAAGAGCGGGCTGCGGCCAGTTGATCCGCTTCAGGGTGGCGGTCAGGTAGTCGAGATACTTGGCCTTCTTGTCCTTGAACTGATCGGTCAGATAGTAGTCCCGGTCCGGCAGGCCCAGTCCGCTCTGGGTCAGGATCACCGCGTAACGCCGCGGGTCCTTGGCGTCGTCGCTGATGTAGATTCCGAAGAAGGATCCGTAGAGCGAGGAGGCGCCCTTGCCCATCAGCCGCGCCAGGTCGGCATGGGTCTTGGCCGCGCGGATCGCCGCCAGCTCCGCCTGCATGGGCTTGGAGTCCAGGCTGAACAGCCGCCCCCGGTTCATGAAGCTGGCGTAGAGCGCCTTGATGCGGCCTGCGTCCGTTCCCGGACCGGCGTCCTTGGCCGCCCCGCCGATCACCGCCTGGCTGCGCGAGTCCGACAGCTCGCGAAGGGAGTCGAAGGCGCCGAACCGCGAGCGGTCCTCGGGGATGACCAACTTGTCGATGGCCTTGCCGTTGGCGAAGCGGAAGAAGTCGTCGCCGGCCTTGGCCGAGGGATCCTCGCCCGTGGTGTCGAACCCCCACGGGCCCATGCGCGGCGCCTGGGTCAGGTCCTGTTCGGGCGGCGGACCGTCGCCGTCGATGTTCTGTTCTTTGGGGGCCTGGGAGCCGGAGGTCTGGGCATGGACGGCGCCGGACGCGGCGACCCAAAGCGCGCAGGCGGCCGCCGCGCAAAGCCACAGTCTGTTCATAGGGGTCCTTTCAGCGGTGTGCTGACCTCTGTTGCGCTGAATTGTGGCATGTCCCTGACGCAAAGGAAGCCGGACAAAGAAAAGCCGCGCGAAGCAGGTTCCTCGGCATCGCGGGCGGCGCATACTGACCGCGGCGGACAGTGAGGAATTTGGCGGTGGAACACGGAGCCGCGGCGGGCGGGTACAAGGACGTCATCCTCTTCCTGGCCACCGCCGGGGTGATCGTCCCGCTGTTCAAGCGGCTGAAGCTCAGTCCGATCCTGGGGTTTCTCGCGGCGGGGGTGGCTCTGGGCCCCTTCGGCCTGGGCGCCCTGGCCCGATCCCTGCCCTGGCTGGACCCGCTGACCATCAGCGGCGAGACCGAGATCGCCGAGCTGGCCGAATTCGGTGTGGTCTTCCTGCTGTTCATGATCGGGCTGGAGCTATCGTGGGAAAGGCTGCGGCTGATGCGGCGGCTGGTGTTCGGCCTGGGCGGCGCCGCGACCGTCATTCCGGCCCTGCTGATGTCGCTGCTCGCCCACGCCGCCGGCCAATCCTGGATCGCCTCCGCAGGCATCGGCGCCGCTCTGGCCCTGTCCTCCACCGCCATGATCATGCCCGCCCTGGCCGATGCTAAGCGCCTGCACAGTGATGTCGGACGGGCCGCCTTTTCGGTGCTGCTGTTCCAGGACCTGGCGGTGGCGCCGATCCTGGTGGGCATGTCCCTGCTGAAGAACGATCCGGCCCACGGCGGCGAGGGCGGCCTCGGCGTGCTGCTGAAGCTTGCGCCCGCCGTGATCGCTCCGGCGGTGATCCTTGTGGCGGGCCGGCTTCTGCTGCGACCGATGATGAAGTCGGTGGCCCGCGCCAAGAGCGAGGAGCTGTTCATGGCCGCCTGCCTGCTGGTGGTCCTGGGCGCGGGTCTGCTGGCCGCCGCCGCGGGGCTGTCGATGGCGCTGGGCGCCTTCATCGCCGGTCTGTTGCTGGCCGAGACCGAGTACCGCCACGAGGTCGAGGTGGTGATCGAACCCTTCAAGGGTCTGCTGCTGGGCCTGTTCTTCCTGTCGCTGGGCATCGGCTTGGACCTGGGGCGGCTCGCGCTGCAGCCGGCCGTGATTATTGGGGCCGCGATCGGGCTGGTGCTGCTCAAGGCGCTGGTCACCACCGGCCTCGCCCGCATATTCGGCCTGCGTCCGCGCCAGGCGCTGGAGGCGGGCCTGATCCTGGGAGCCGGCGGCGAATTCGCCTTCGTGGTGCTGAATCAGGCCATGGGTTCGGCCCTGATCGGGCGTGAGGCCGGCGAGACCCTGATTGTCGCCGCCACCTTGTCGATGTTCGCCATCCCTGCTCTGAGCGCCCTCGGGGCTCGGCTCGGCAAGTCCCGCGCCGCCTTGCCTGAACTCCCGGCCCTGACGGGTGACGAACCCCCGCGCGTGCTGGTGATCGGCTATGGCCGCGTGGGTCTGATGGTGGCCGACATGCTGGACCGTCACCAGATCGCCTGGGTGGCGGTGGATCGCGATCCCAAGCTGGCGGAGTCGGGCCGCAAGCGCGGCCACACCGTCTTCTTCGGCGACGCCGCGCGGGGCGATTTCCTGGCCCGGATCGGATTGGGGACCGCCCCGGCGGTGGTGGTGACCATGGACGCCTTCGAGGCGGTCGAGGCGGTAGTGGCCGCCGCCCGCAAGGCCCGTCCGGATCTCGTGATCGTGGCGCGCGCCCGCGACGCCCGGCAGGCCGCGAGGCTCTATGACCTTGGCGCCACTGAAGCGGTGCCCGAGACGGTGGAAGCCAGCCTGCAGTTGTCGGAGGCTCTGCTGGTCGATCTGGGTGTGCCCATGGGTCTGGTGATCGCCTCGATCCACCAGAAGCGCGATGACATCCGCAAGGACCTCAATCGCCCCGAGGCGCTGGGCGCCAGGGTTCGCAGGGCCAGGGACAGTGGCGCGTGAGGGCCCGGGGGATTATTCTAAAATTGTCGACACAGGAGGCCATGCCATGAAGGCGTGCAGCGGACTAACCGTCCTTCCCCTTTTGATCTTGGCGGGGGCCGCCTCGGCGGCGCCGGCCGTGAGCGGGCCGGTGGGCGACAATGTGGTGGTCATCGCCGTGACCGACGTCAACGTACCCGCGACCCTGCCTGGCGAATGCGTGTCGCGCGGAACGGTCACGCAGGTGGTGGCGGGCTCACATTTCCACGCCGGCCAGCCGATCGCCATCAAGGTCGCCTGCGGCCACCGCACCCCGATCATCGACGAAGGCCCCGCGCGGCCGGCCGCTCCGGAGCGCGAATGGAGCAGCGGCAGCATCGACGCCAATGTCGTCGCCCAGTCCAAGACGGCCGTGGTTCGCCTGGACGACACCGGGGCGGTGATCTGGCAGCCCCCGGCTGCCTTCCCTGACGACCGGTTCGCCCAGTTCAGCCGGGTGGCGGGCTATACGGCGCTGGACGGGGTCAAGCTGCCCCTGAGCCGCCGGGTCAGCTAATGCGACTTGCCGGTTGGGCCATGCTGGCCCTCGCCCTGGTGGGCGGGGCCGTGCGCGCCGATGATTCCACCGCCCTGGCCGATAACCTGAAGCACTGGCTGACCCTGGTCGACCGGCAGCAGTACGGCGACAGCTGGGGCGAGGCGGGCGCGCTGTTTCGCGGCGGCATCACCGAACGCGCCTGGCAGGCCCGCATCGCCCAGGTGCGCGGCCCCCTCGGCGCGGTGATCAAGCGGTCGCTGCAGGGGCAGAAATACACCACGACCCTGCCGGGCCTGCCGGACGGCGACTACGACATCGTCCGCTTCAACACCGTGTTCGAGCACAAGGCCGTGGCCGTCGAGACGGTGGTGCTGGCCAAGGAAGAGCGCGGCTGGAAGGTCAACGGCTACTTCATCAAATAGCCAGCGGCCTCCCGCCCAAAGAAAAAGGGCGGGACCCTGCGGTCCCGCCCTCCATTCTCTGAAACCTGAGAGGTTTGGACTTAGAAGTCCATGCCGCCCATGCCGTGATCGCCGCCGCCCATTTGCGGGGGGCCGCCCTTTTTCGGGGCGTCGGCGATGGCCGCTTCGGTGGTGATCAGCAGGCCGGACACCGAGGCGGCGTCCTGCAGGGCGGTGCGGACCACCTTGGCGGGATCGATGACGCCGTTGGCGACCAAGTCCTGGTACTCTTCGGTCTGGGCGTTGAAGCCGAAGGTCGAAGAGGCGTTTTCAAGCACCTTGCCGACCACGATCGAGCCTTCGACGCCGGCGTTTTCGGCGATCTGACGGATCGGAGCCTGCAATGCGCGGCGCACGATGGCGATGCCCGCGGTTTCATCCGCGTTCAGGCCGGTCATGCCGTCCAGCACCTTGGAGGCCTTCAGCAGGGCGACGCCGCCGCCGGGGACGATGCCTTCTTCCACGGCCGCGCGGGTCGCGTTCAGGGCGTCGTCGACACGGTCCTTCTTTTCCTTAACTTCCTCTTCGGTCG
>CAIYVC010000031.1 GCA_903929535.1 uncultured Caulobacteraceae bacterium
GCCGTGTCCATCGCCGGCGGCGAGCCGCTGCTGCACAAGGATATGCCGCGCATCGTCGAGGGCTACATCAAGCGCAAGAAGTTCGTGATCCTGTGCACCAACGCCTTGCTGCTGGCCAAGAAGATCGACCAGTACAAGCCCAGCCCCTATTTCACCTGGTCCATCCACCTGGATGGCGATCAGGCCATGCACGACAAGTCGGTGTGCGAGGACGGCGTCTACGAGAAGGCTGTCGAGGCCATCCTGCTGGCCAAGTCCAAGGGCTTCCGCACCCAGATCAACTGCACCCTGTTCGACGGCTCCGATCCCGAGCGGGTCGCCAAGTTCTTCGACGAGATGACCGCCATCGGCCTGGACGGCATCACCGTCTCGCCGGGCTACAGCTACGAGCGTGCGCCCGACCAGGAGCACTTCCTGAACCGCCAGAAGACCAAGGAGCTGTTCCGCGGCATCCTGGAACGCGGCGACGGCGGCAAGGCCTGGGACTTCACCCAATCGAGCCTGTTCATGGACTTCCTGGCCGGCAACCAGACCTATGAGTGCAGCCCGTGGTCGATGCCCGCGCGCACCGTGTTCGGCTGGCAGAAGCCCTGCTACCTGCTGGGCGAAGGCTATGTGAAGACCTTCGCCGAGCTGATGGAAGGCACCGAGTGGGAGAAGTACGGCGTCGGCAACTATGAGAAGTGCGCCGACTGCATGGTCCACTGCGGCTTCGAGGGCACGGCCGTGGCCGACAGCGTCAAGAACCCGCTGAAGATCCTCGGCATCCTGACCAAGGGCATCAAGACCCAGGGCGCCTTCGCCAAGGACATCCCCCTCGACAACCAGCGCAAGGCCGACAACGTCTTCTCCGCGCACGTCGAGAGGAAGCTGGCGGAAATTCGCATCGCCCAGCCGCGCGCTTCCAAAAGCGTCGTGACGGTCCAGGACTAGCAAGGAACCCGCGTATGTCCGCAGACGCCCTGCATTCGCCCCGGCTGACGGCGGGCGTGGACCTGCGCCGCACCGACTGCCACCCCGACTTCTGGTACCCGATCGCCTGGTCCGAGCAACTAAAGCCCGGCAAGATGCTGGCCCGCGAATACGCTGGCGAACCTGTGGCTGTGGTCCGCGGCAAGGACGGCAAGCTGTTCGCACTGGAAAACCGCTGCGCCCACCGCCAGGTGCCGCTGACCCACGGCGTGGTGCAGGGCTGCACCGTCAAATGCGGCTATCACGGCTGGGCCTACAACGCCGAGGGCGACTGCATCGACGTGCCGTATCTGGGCAAGGAGCGCCTGCCTAACGGAGTGAAGTCCTATCCCTGCGCCGAGGTCGACGGCCTGATCTTCATCTTCCCGGGTGACCCGGCCCTGGCCGAGGGCCGCCTGCCGACCTCGCTGGGCTCCAAGGCCGACGCCAACTACAAGACCCGCCAGCTCAACCGCGAGGTCGCCGCCCACTACACGTTCATGCACGAGAACCTGTTCGACATGAACCACCAGTTCCTGCACCGCAAGCAGATGGGCATGATCAAGGCCACGTGCCTGGGCCGCCGTCACGGCGCCGACTGGGCCGAGGTCGACTACACCTTCAGCCGCACCGAGGGCTCCTCCACCGTGGGCGAGACCGCCATCCTGGGCGTGATGCGCAAGCGCGGCGAGGGCGACAATACCGACCTGATGACCATCCGCACCGGCTATCCCTATCAGAACCTGCGGGTCTGGGTCGGCGACGGCGAGCCCGTGCTCAGCGTCTGGCTGGGCTATACGCCGCTGGACAAGGAACAGCGCACCAACCGCACCTTCGGCTACCTGTCGGTCAAGCGCCCCAAAATCCCGGGCCTGATCGACGCGGCGTGGCCCTTCATCACCATGTTCACCGAGCAGATCTTCAAGGAAGACAAGGAGATCGTGGAGTTCGAGCAGAACGCCCACGACGCCCAGGGCGCGGACTGGAACAACGAGGTCTTCCCGCCGATCAAGGATCTGCGCGAAGTGCTGGCCCGCTGCGGCGTGCCCAACGGCGCCGAGCCTGACGAAGCCAAGCGGTTCGCCGCCGAATAGGGAAACGCGGCCATGACCGTGGCCAGGGGCTATTTCGTCTGCGAGTGCTGCAATCTGCAGTGCCCCAATAACGAACTGCTGGCCTGGAACGAACGCCGCCCGGCGCGCCGTCTGAAGGCGCTGAGCCCGCTTCCGGACAGCCCGCCGACCGGCGAAGAGGCTCCCGGCCCCTATCGCACCTACATGGTCAACCACCAGCACCGGGTCTGCCCCGGCTGCCATGAGCATCTGCTGATGGGCGGCGAATTCCACGCCATCACCCGCAACACCGGCCGGCTGGCCTTCATGATCCTGGCCCTGATCGTGGGCCTGCTGATCGCCTGCATGCCCGTGCTGCTGCCGCACCTGGTGAGCGGCTTCTGGCGAGCGGAAGGCGAAAGCGGGCGGTAGGCGCGCGGAGCGTAACCAAACCCTCCCCCTCGCGTTACGCCTGCTCGGACCCGGCTTCGTCGCCCGCGCATCGGGCGCCCTCGGGTCCGGGTACCGGAGACAATCATGCAACTTCCCACAGGCGCCACCGTCGCGGTCGCGGACGGCGAAAAGCTCGTGCTGTTCCGCAATACCGGACACGAAATGCTCCCCAAGCTGACGGTGTTCACTGGAGCCGAGGTCGACGGTGACCATCCCGGCGCGGACACGGGGCATCACAGCAGCTCCGCCAATCCCGACGAGGCCAAGGTGGATCACCACGGCTTCGCGGTCGGCGTGGCGGACCTGCTCAATCGCCGAGTGCTATCGGGCGATATCGCGCAACTGGTAATCATCGCCCCGCCCGGCACCCTGGGCGAACTGCGCAAACACTACCATCAGAAGCTGACAGCGGTGCTGATGACCGAGATCGGCAAGGAGCTGACCGGCCACAGCGTCGCGGACATCGAGAAGGCTATCGCGGCGGCCTAGCTGACTGGCCCGCAGCGTCGTCCGCGGCAGCACCGACGGGCCGGCGCTGCGCCGGTGTCCACGTTGCGGGCATGGTCGCCGGCGCGGCCCTGTTTGCGACGGGAATGGGCGTTGGCGGCCATGGCGCTTTCGGCGTCGGTCTTGACCGGAGGAACCGGTGTGTCCGCCACTCTATTTGGCCCGGGCGCGCGTCGCGGCTGACTTCATCATCGTCCCGGCCATCTGCTGGCCATTGTCCAGCATCAGCTTGAGGTGCTCCTGCGCCAGAGCGGTGTGGACCGCGGCCACGGCCTTGGGCGTGCGGGCGGTCATCAAGGCTTGGCAAGCAGCGAGATTGGCCTGATAGGCCTTCTGGGCCCAGTCCATCCATTGGCGCGAGCCGGCTTCGATGCCCTTCATCGCTGCCTGACCGTCCTTCATCGCGGCCTCGCCCATGCCGGAGGCCTTCAGCGCCGCAGCCTCGCCCAATTGAGGATCGAAACCGAAGGGTGCGTCTTTTTTAGCGGCCATGGGATGTCCTCTCGCGCAGCGGCGATGGTTTTCCGGATTGTCGATGGAAGCGGCGCGGAAAGCCTAAACCCGGCCTTCCGTATGTACGCAAGGCCTGACACGGCAAAGGGTTGCGGCGTTTCGGGGTTTATTCCTTGAGCCGCATAATCCGCGCCCTGACAAGCGGAGCCCAGACTCTACCCCTGCCCCCTAGAACTTCGCCTGCAGCCTGATCTCCACCGTGCGCGGGTCGCTGCGCACGAGGAAGTCGTTGCCGTAGAAGGTCGGCGCGGGCTGCCAGTTGCGCCGGTCGGTCAGGTTGTAGAACGACAGGGTCGCGGTGTAGCGGCTCCACTCGTAGAAGACCGCCGCGTTCCAGGTGTACTGCCAGGGGATCACGGGCGACCGGTAGAAGCCGATGCCGGGCGAGACCTGGGTGACGCTGTTAGGGAGGGCGCCGATCAGACCCAGGATGGGGGCGGTGTTGACATAGGCCGAGGCGGTCAGGGAGATCGGGCCGGTCACCTGGATGCCCGAGCGGATGCCCAGCCCGTTGGAGAATTTGTAGTTGCCCAGCGCATTGAACAGATGCTGCGGCTGGTCCGGCTGATCGACCTTCTGGTTGGGCACGAACAGGGCCGCGCCGAACAGGGCCGGGGCGCCATCCACGTTCAGGCCGGGCTGGGCCGGGAAGTCGTAGAAGGGCGGCGGCGAAGCCAGGCGGGTGCGGGTGTAGGAGTAGCTGGCCGTGGCGAAGAGGTTGCGGGTCGGCTGGTAGTTGGCTTCCACCTCAACCCCGTAGGTGTCGGCGTCCAGCGAGGTGGTGCTGCCGGCGCCGGCGGGCACCTGGTGCTTCTGGTCGAAGATGGCGGTCGAGAGGAACAGGCGGTTGTCCAGCAGGTTGGCCTTCAGCCCGGCTTCGTAGAGGAAGCTGTTGGCGCGCAGCAGGACGCTGTCGGCCACCTGGCCGTAGAGATTGATGCCGCCCTCCCCGCCGTTGGGATTGGGCGGAGCCTGGGTCCAGTCGAAGGTCAGATAGCCGCTGAGCGAGGGCGTGAACTTGTAGACCCCGCTGATGTTGGCGTTACCCAGGCCATAGACCCCGCTGGTGTGATCGGCCGGCAGGACCAGACCATTGGTGGCCATGCAGGTGAAATTCAGACCCGGCGCGCAGCTCAGGGGATCGTGGGAGGTGTCCTTCAGGGTGTCGAAACGCACGCCCCAGAGGACGCTGAACTTGGGGCTGAACTCCGCCCGATCCTGGAAGAAGACGCCGAAGTTGCTGAGGTCGGAAACGCCGGTGTTGCCGTTGCTGACGAAGTCGCGGCCGAGCACGCCATAGGCGGTGGCGCCGAACGCGGTCTTGTAGAGCACGGCGTCTTCAGGCCCCTGGGCCGACGCGGGCAGGCGCCAGCTGTTGGGGTTGCCGGTCAGGTCCCAGATGGACACCGCTTCGGCATTGAAATTGGAGATGTAGTTGGTGTGGGCGAAGCGGAAGGTGCCGCCCGCGATGAACTGGTTCCTGACATCCGTCTTGCCGAACGACAGGGTGAAGTCGCCTTTGACGTCGGTCTTGCTCTCGATCGTGTAGGAGCCCTTGGAGGTGTCGGCGTAGTAGTAGGCCTCCAGGTTGTCGCTGTTCTGGAACATGAACAGGGTGTTGTTCTCAACCGTCAGGCTGGGACTCAGCTGGTAGGATTGGATCAGCTGGGCGTTGAACAGCTCGCCGCGCGATGACGTGCCCGGAGTCTGGTCGATAGTGATGCGCGGGTCGATCTGCTTCTTGCCGGTCAGGGCGAAGAAGGTGAGGAAGCCCGCGGGACTGGACGCGGCGCCGGTCAGATAGGTCCCGTGGTCGATCAGGTCCTGGTTGGCGCGGTTGATGCCGACATTCTCGGTGTACTGCTCGACATTGACTTCGGCGTTGAAATCCAAGGAATATTTGTCGTTCGGCACCCAGCGCAGCGCGCCGTAAACGGCGTTCTTGTGCATGTAATGGCCGGGGAAGTAGCTGTCGCTGAACTCACCCGAATAGCTCAGCATCACCGCCAGATCGCCCTTGATCAGGGGCGTGCCGGCGTCCACCACCCAGCGGCGATTGCTGACGGTGTCGAAGGTCGCCGAGACCATTCCGGTGGGGCGGTTGAGGTTGGGGCGCTTGGTCAGGAAATCGACCTCGCCGCCGACGCCGGGGCCAGGTCCGTCGGCCACGCTGGCCGGTCCCTTGGTGATGCTGATGTTGGCGATGGCGTCGAAGTTGACCGGCACGCCGTAGCCGTTCTGGGTCAGGCTGTCGCGCATGCCGTTGTAGAACAGGTCGGCGTACTGGCTGCGAACGCGCGGAATGTTGGGCGTGCCGAACGCGGCGTCGGTGTAGCTGGATGACGTCAGATACGAGAAGGCGCGCGGGTCGTCGATGTTCAGCGTGTCGAGCTGAGTGGTCGAGAGCAGGGTGGTGGCGCGCGGCGTGTCCATCACGTTGAGATTGAGGCCATAGGTGGAGCTGGACTGCAGGCGCGTGGGCAACACCGTCTCGCGATAGGGAATGCCGTTGACCACGACCTCGGCCACTTCGCCGGCAGGGACCGGGGCCGCTACATCCGCCGCCAGGGCATGAACCGGCGCCAAAGCCGCCATGACCATGCCGATGGCCGTCACGCCCAGCAGACGCGCGCGCGTCAGGCCCATATGGGCAGCCGGTTCAAACTTGCTGATTTTCCGCACGACTATACCCCCAATTTGGCCGGTCGGAGCCCCTCGCCTCGCCGACGCCCTATCAGGCGCCCCCTCCGTGGGCGTCGTAATGCCCTATATTTGCTGCACTGCAAAATATAAGCCGGCGCCGCCGCCTTGGGCAGCCAAACGCCTCAGGCGCATAACCGGCGAGCGGTGGGAACGGATGAGCGCAAAGCCATACAAGGTAAGGGATTGAAGCGGGACGGCCGATTCCTCGTCCGCCTTCTGAGCTCCAGCTTTTGAACCTTTGCCGGTCCTGGCAGCACCGACTGTTTGGCGGCCGAGGCTGGTTTCACCGTAATTCCCCACGGTTTGCCAGACGGCGAAGACGGCTCCACAACTGGCCCGGTTCTCGTCCGTGCCCTCTGACGAAAATCGGCATGGCCACGCGCCGGAGCGATCCTTTCCTCCGGCGCTTTTTTTCGTTGCGATAGCGCTGCTGCAGTTCGGGATGCTGGCGGCCGGTTGCCCGGCCGCCGTGTCCCTGCCGCTCCTAGAAGCGGTAGTTCACCTGCATGCCGATCAGACGCGGCTGGAAGGTAGTGCCGGTCTGGTAGTAGTTGCCGGTCCCCTGGGTCAGGTTGATCCACTCTTTCGAGTTGCCGATGTTCTTGGCGTAGATCGCGACTTCCATATCTTTCCAGTAGATCCCGGCACGGCCGTTAAGCAGGTGGGTTTCGTTGCCGTTGACATAGTTGGGAGCGACGGCGGCCACGAAGCTGTTGGTGCCGGGGCCCGTGATGCGGGCGTATTTTCCGGTGTAGCTGTAGTCCATGCGCAGGTAGGTCGGCATGTCGAAGGTGTGCCAGTCGTATTGCAAACCGACGTTGGCGGTCCAGTCCGGCACGCCGAGGTTGTCGCCCTTCAGAGCCAGGAGCGCACGGGCGCCGGTGGTGGGATTGGCCGGGCCCAAGACGTTGGAGGCGTACTGCGCCTTGTCGTAACCAATGTTGCCGTTGAGCGTGAAGCCCCACATCCGCCCTGAGGCCTGGATTTCGGCGCCGTCGCTGGTCGCCTGGGCCGCGTTGGCGACGAAGGTGATCGAGCAGAAGACGAAGGGCACCACGAACTGGACGTTGTTCCAAGCGATGTGGAAGGCCGAAGCGTTGAGCTGCATCTGACCGTCGAACAGACGGAACTTGCCGCCCAGCTCGGTGCTCTTCACCTGGTCATGCTGATAGGTCAGCGGCGGCTTGCCGCCCAGGTTGGCCAGATCCTGCGAGCACTGCACCGGCGGGATCGGCGGGTTCACGCCGCCCGGCCGTTGGCCTTCGGAATAGGTCACATAGAGCAGGTCCGAGGCCGTCAGATTGTACGTCGCGCCGATCTTGGGCGTGACCGGATGCTCTTTGAGCACAACATAGTCGTACTGGTAGGGGCAGCCGGCGATGGCGTATTTGGCCGAGTTGTCGAAGCCGTCCTTGATGTTGACCGGGCAGGCGCCGAAGTTGGTCGGGAAGGGCGTCAGCGAGGTGATGCTGGTTTCGATGGCGCCGGTGTCGGAGGAGCCAACGAAGCTGATCGGCTTACCCGTCGCATCGGTCGCGGTGGGCGTCCCGGCGACCGAACCGCCGTAAATCTGCTGGTAGATCTGCTGGTAGTTGGTGACGCGCACCCCGGCCACGATCTTCAGCTTGCTGGTGACGGCGAAGGAGGCTTCACCGAACAGCGACTGCTCGTCCTCGGTAATGTTGATGTTGCGGGTCGCCACGTCGATGACGTTGTTGAACGGCTTCTGCTGCACCGGCACCTGGGCTTCGCCCCCGGCATAGTAGGCCTCGTTCGTGCCGCGAACGGCGCCGTTGATGATGTTCTCGTTCCAGTTCGAGCCGTTGTTGACGTGGTTGTTCTCGTGCTCGATGAACAGACCCGCCACGAACTGCAGACGTTGCGACGGATCGATCGTCGAGACGCGGAATTCCTGGGTCACCTGGCCGCGGCGATTGTTGAACATGAACCGGCCGAAGACGTTGGCGGGACCAGGGACCTGCAGGTTCTGCTGGCCGACGCCCATGGGCTGGAAGTTCGGGGCCAGCTGCAGGAACTGCGCCGCGATGGTGCAGGAGTTGGGGCCGTTGGTCAGGATCGGAACCGAGGCGCCCGGTCCGGTCGGGCAGGGTTGGTTGGTCAGGCTCGGCATGTTGCTGGTGCGCAGGCCGCCGCCGCCGCCGAAGGTCCAGCCCCCGGTCATGTCCGAGGTGTAGGCGCTGATCGACTTGAAGTTGATCTTGTCACGCCAGTTGTAGTCCAGCGTCAGGCTGGGGGTCGTGAAGATCGTCCGGCGCGGAGACGGCTGATACTGCACGTCGGTCGGCGTCAGGTAGAGGCCGCTGGTGGAGTTGCCGTTGTTGTTGGCGAACCAGGTCTGGGCGGGGATGGTGTAGCCGCCGAACACCGTGGCCGGGAACGAGAACTTCACACCGTTGATGGTGCCGGTGTTGTTGAAGGTGCGCAGCGCGATGCTGACCGCCGGCGAGGTGGTGCGTACGACCGAGGTGTCCTGGTCGTAGTTCATCTGATTCATGACCGACAGGTTGGCCTTGAAGTCAGGGTTGATCTGCCAGGTCAGGGCCGCGCGCAGCGAGTAGTCGTTGCCCTTGTTTTCCTGCGAGGCGAACTGGTGGCCGTCATATTCCGAATAGCCGTTGGTCCAGCCACCGCGGTCCTGGCGGAAGCCGGAGAAGCGGAAGCCGAGCTTGTCCTTCACCAGCGGGCCGCCGAGCGCGAAGCCCTCTTCGTTGCCCATGCCGCCGTTGTTGACCTGATTGACGCCGATGCGGGCGGTGCCGCTGTAGGTGGTCAGGCTGGGCTGCGGGGTGATGAAGCGAAGCGTGCCGCCTTCGGATGAGCCGCCGTACAGGGTGCCCTGCGGGCCGCGCAGAACTTCGACGCGGTCCAGGTCATAAAGCAGCGGGACGGGCGAGCCTGAGCCGGTTTCCAGGCTGTTGACGTTGCGCTTCTGCATGGAGACGTCGTCGATATAGACGCCGGTGGTGGCCGCCGAGCCGGAGGTGCCGCCGATGGCGTTGCCGCCGATGCCGCGGATGGTCAGCTGCGGGTTGTTGTCCGCGCCCGAGGTGCGGAAGGTGAAGCCGGGAACCTGGTTGGACAGGTCCTGGACGCTGCGGATGCCCTGCTGGTCGAGCGACTTCTGCGTCACGGCCGACACCGACAGGGCGACCTTGTTGACGGTGGAGTTCTGACGGGTCGCGGTGACGACCACTTCTTCCAGGGCGTTGGCGTTGGGCTTGGCTTGGGCGAAGGCGGCGCCGGCGAAACCCGCCGCGCCGAGCGCGGTGGTCAGAAGCAGTGCGGTTTTCGCACGCTTGAAGTTCGGAGACGACGAAATTTGGCCTGAAGAGTTCCGCATGTCCTGCGCCGCGCCGTGCGCGGCCCCCCTGTTGATGGTTTCTTTTTTGAAAGCTAGCGCTCGCTTTCTACGCGAGCGTTTCCCTCGTGCGGCAGGGGTAACCGAGTAAAACTGACCAAGCAACAGCAATTTTTGTCTTCAGATATGCCTGTTCTCGCAAGTTCGTTTGACCGGGATTTTCTTTGACCATGTATACAAAAATACATCAAAAGCTCTGCGAGATTACCGTCTCTGTTTGAAAGAACTGATCCAAGGGCGACAGTGAGGGCGGCTGCGCCACGCCCTCGCAATCCTGGACGCCCACGACGTCGTTCCGTTTTCCGAGGCCGACGCGGCGGCGCGGGTCACGGAACGACGCCAGTTACGCCCCAAAACCGGTCGGCCGCCACGATTTCACCCAACTGTGGGTTGAATCGTAAACCCAATTGCGCGCATCAGAATCGCACTGTGCGCGTTCCCCCCAAATGGCCAGCCTCGAGAAACCCATGACCGACGCCGCGCGAAGCAGCGCGCCCGCAATCGACCGCGTGCTCATCATCGATCCCAACCCACCCAACGCCAAGCTGCTGGGCGAGCTGCTGCGCGGCAACCGGACCGGCTATCAGATCCATGTCGCCGCCGACGCCGAGCAGGCCTGGAAGATGGCGGACAAGATCTCGCCTCAGCTGATCTTCATCGAGTCCAAGGGCCCGGGCCTGGACGGCATCGCCTTCATCCGTGAACTGCGGCGGAAGCAGTTCTCTTACCGGGAAGCCCTGGTGATCATGATCTCGGTCGAGGCGACCGCCGCCGTCATCACCGGCGCCCGGGACGCGGGAGTGCACGAGTTCATGCGCCGCCCCTACACCATGGGCGACCTGAAGAAACGGCTGGACGCCGTGCTGGGCCGGGCCCGCGCCTGGATCGAGACGGAAGGCTACGTCGGCCCCGATCGCCGCCGGTTCAACGCCGCCGACTACGCGGGCGCGCGCCGGCGCCGTGCGGACAAGGCGACCGCCGGCTGAGGCTTCAGCCTACATCTTGTGATCGCGCGAGCACGCCCGTTCGGTCAGGGCCATGCCCGGCTGCTTGGTGTAACGCACCGTGGTCGACCAGGGCGCGGTGAAGGTCTTCGGATCGTCGACGGTGATGCGGTCCGTCAGGGTCTTGCCGCCGGGACCCATGCGCAGGCGCTCGGTGACCTTCATGTCTTCCGAATGGGGCAGGCCCGCCTTGTCCAGCCAGGTCTTGTCGTTGAA
>CAIYVC010000032.1 GCA_903929535.1 uncultured Caulobacteraceae bacterium
CGGGCGGCTATGGCCGCGCCTACTTCAGCTGCACCAGCGCCCACACCTGCACCGGCGACGGCAACGCCATGGTGCTGCGCGCCGGTCTGCCGCTCCAGGACATGGAATTCGTCCAGTTCCACCCGACCGGCATCTATGGCGCCGGCGTGCTGATCACTGAAGGGGTCCGCGGCGAAGGCGGCTACCTGACCAATTCGGAAGGCGAGCGGTTCATGGAACGCTACGCGCCCTCGGCCAAGGACCTGGCCAGCCGCGACGTGGTCTCCCGCTCGATGACCATCGAGATCCGCGAAGGCCGCGGCGTCGGCCCGAACAAGGACCACATCTTCCTGCACCTGGATCATCTGGATCCGAAGATCATCCACGAGCGCCTACCCGGCATCAGCGACTCGGCGCGCATTTTCGCCAACGTCGACGTGACCAAGGAGCCGATCCCGGTCCTGCCGACGGTGCACTACAACATGGGCGGCATCCCCACGAACTTTAACTCCGAGGTGGTCACCCGCGACGGCGACAACCCGGACAAGGTGGTGCCCGGCCTTATGGCGGTGGGCGAGGCGGCCTGCGTTTCGGTGCACGGCGCCAATCGCCTGGGTTCCAACTCCCTGACCGATCTGGTGGTGTTCGGCCGCTCGGCCGGCCTGCGCTGCGCCGAGATCATCAAGGCGGGGGAACGCCAGCCCGATCTGAAGGACGCCTGGACAGACGGCCACCTGGCGCGCTTCGACAAGTTCCGCAACGCTTCGGGCGGCGCCACGACCGCCGCCCTGCGCCTTGAAATGCAGAAGGCGATGCAGGACGACGCGGCGGTGTTCCGGACCGGCGAGACGCTCAAGAACGGCGTCGAGAAGCTGCAGCAGATCCACGGCCGCATGAGCGACATCAGCGTCACCGACCGCACCCTGGTGTGGAATTCGGACCTGATGGAGACGCTGGAACTCGACAATCTGGTCGGCCAGGCGGCGGTCACCGTCAACGGCGCGCTCAACCGCGAAGAAAGCCGCGGCGCCCACGCCCGCGAGGACTTCCCGGACCGCAACGACGAGACCTGGATGAAGCACACCCTGGCCTGGTTCGATGACGCGACCGGCAAGGTGAAGCTCGATGACCGGCCGGTGCACACCTACACCATGACCGACGAGATCGAATATATTAAGCCCAAGGCCCGCGTGTATTGATGCAGCGGGACTGGTTCCACTCCTATGCCTTTCCGGACGGGGAAACCATCGACGGCATCAAGTCTCTCGGCCTCCTGCAGACCGAGGCCGACGAGGTGTTCCGCCACGGTGTCGAGGGCCGCACGGTGCTGGATATCGGGGCGTGGGACGGCTTCTTTTCCTATGAGGCCGAGCGGCGGGGCGCCAGGCGCGTGCTCGCCACCGACCACTTCTGCTGGTCTGGGCCCGGTTGGGGCACCAAGGAAGGCTTCGACTACGCCGGGCCCAAGCTCGGCTCGACGCGGGTTGAGGCCCTGGACATCGACCTGCCCGACCTGTCGCCCGAGACCCTCGGCGGGCGTTTCGACACCGTGCTGTTCCTCGGCGTCCTCTATCACGTCAAGGATCCCTACGGCTGCTGCGAGCGCGCCGCGTCGGTCGCCGCTGATCACCTGGTGCTCGAGACGGTGTTCGCGCTGGAAGACGTCGACACCCCGGCGATGCGCTATTTCCGGCCGCGCGAACTCAACAACGACCCGACCAACTTCTGGGCCCAGAACCGGCTTTGCCTCGAGGCCATGTTCCGCGACCTCGGCTTCGGTCGGTTCGAGTTCCACCCCAACGGCGACCCGGCCCCGGCCTCCGGCATCGGCCGCTATTTCATGCATGCCTGGCGCGACCAGAGCGCTCCTGTGCGGGATTAAGACAGATGGTTGAACTCGTTCTTCCCAGGAATTCGCGGATCGGCAAGGGCCGGCACTTCAAGGCGCCGGCCGACGCCAAGAAGATCAAGACCTTCAAGATTTACCGCTATGATCCGTCGACCGGTGAGAATCCGCGCTGGGACACCTACGACGTGGCCGTCGATCAGTGCGGACCGATGGTGCTGGACGCCATCATCCACATCAAGAACACCATGGACCCGACCCTCGCCTTCCGCCGCTCCTGCCGCGAAGGCGTGTGCGGCTCCTGCGCCATGAACATCGGCGGCCGCAACACCCTGGCCTGCACCCACGGCTGGGAGGAAGTGCCCGGCAAGGAAGTGCAGGTCTCGCCCCTGCCGCACATGCACGTCATCCGCGATCTGGTGCCGGACCTGTCGATCTTCTACGCCCAGTACGCCTCCATCGAGCCCTGGCTGCACACCAAGACCCCGACGCCGCAGTCCGAATGGCTGCAGTCCGAAGAGGACCGCTCCAAGCTCGACGGCCTCTACGAATGCATCCTGTGCGCCTGCTGCTCGACCTCCTGCCCCAGCTACTGGTGGAACGGCGAGAAGTACCTGGGCCCCGCGGCCCTGCTGCACGCCTACCGCTGGCTGATCGACAGCCGCGACGAGGAAACCGGCGCCCGCCTCGACGACCTCGAGGACCCGTTCAAGCTCTACCGCTGCCACACCATCATGAATTGCGCCCAGGTCTGCCCCAAGGGCCTCAACCCGGCCAAGGCCATCGCCGAGATCAAGAAGATGATGGTCGAGCGGGTCGTCTGATCCGCGGATGAGCGATCAGCGCATCGTCATCCTCGGCGCGGGCCATGCGGGCGGATCGGTCGCCGCCTTCCTGCGCCAGTACGGCCATACGGGCCCCATCGCCATCATCGGCGACGAGCCGGTGCTGCCCTATCAGCGTCCGCCCCTGTCCAAGGCTTGGCTCAAGGGCGAGGCCGGCGAGGACGACCTGCAGCTACGCCCGCCGAGCTTCTACGAAGAAGCCTCCGTCGAGGTCCGCCTGGGTGTCCGCGCCACCGCCATCGACCGCGAGGCCCACACCGTCGCCCTCAGCGATGGCTCCAGCCTCGCCTACGGCAAGCTGATCCTGGCCATGGGCGCGCGGGCGCGCCCCCTGCCGGCGCCGGGAACCGATCTTGCCGGCGTCTACGTTCTGCGCACCGCCGCCGACGCCGAGGCGCTCAAATCCGAACTCACCCCGGGGCGCCGCCTGATGATCGTCGGCGGCGGCTATGTCGGGCTGGAGGTGGCCGCGTCGGGCCGGGCGCTGGGCGCCGAGGTCACGGTGATCGAGCGCGAGCCGCGTCTGCTGGCGCGGGTGGCGGGCGAGGCTCTGTCCGGTTTCTTCCACGGCTATCACGGCGCGCGGGGCGTCCGCTTCGTGCTCGGCGGCTCGGTCTCGGCCATCGAAGGGGAGGGCGGAAAGGTCAGCGCGGTGGTGCTGGACCACGGCGAGCGCCTGCCCTGCGACGTTGTGCTGGTGGGCGTCGGCGCAATCCCCAATCAGGAACTGGCCCAGGCCGCGGGCCTCGCCTGCCAGGACGGGGTGGTGGTTGACGGTCAGGCCCGGACCGACGATCCCGATATCTACGCCATCGGCGACCTGACCCGCCGTCCGCTACCGCTCTACAACCGCGCCTTCCGCCTGGAGAGCGTGCCCAGCGCCCTGGAGCAGGCCAAGCAGGCCGCCGCCGACATCACCGGCTTCAAGCCGCCGCCGCCCGAGGTCCCGTGGTTCTGGTCGGACCAGTACGATCTGAAACTGCAGATCGCCGGCCTGCCCTTCGACGTCGACCATCTGATCGTGCGCGGCGATCCTCTGAGTGCGAAATTCGCCGTCTTCCATATGAGCGGCGACCTGATCCAGGCCGTGGAGGCGGTCAACAGCCCCGCCGAATTCATGGGCGGGCGCCTGCTGATCGGCGCGCGCCGCCCCGTCTCGCGCGAAAAGCTTGCCGATCCCGCGATTTCCATGAAAGAGGTCGGAGTCTAGATCCTCTCCAAGACCGCGCGCTCAAGCAGCGAAGCGGTAGCGCGCAAGAAGAAACCCATGGCTAAAATCACCTACATCGAACACGGCGGGACAGAGCATTCCGTCGACGTGCGCAACGGCCTGTCGGTCATGGAAGGCGCGATCAAGAACAACGTGCCGGGCATCGACGCGGACTGCGGCGGGGCCTGCGCCTGCGCCACCTGCCACGTCTATGTCGACGACGCCTGGCGCGAGAAGACCGGTTCGGCCTCGGCCATGGAGGAGTCCATGCTCGACTTCGCCCAGAACGTAGAGCCCAACTCCCGCCTGTCCTGCCAGATCCGCGTCACCGACGCCCTGGACGGCCTGATCGTGCGACTGCCCGAAGACCAACACTGATCATGAAAGACCTCGGCAACCTGATGAAGCAGGCCCAGGTCATGCAGCAGAAGCTGCAGGAGGCCCAGGCGCGCCTGGCGTCCACCCTGATCGAGGGCGTGGCTGGCAACGGACTGGTCAAGGTCACGCTCTCAGGCTCCAACGACCTCAAGGGCGTCGTCATCGACGAGAGCCTGATGCAGCGGGGCGACGGCGAGATGGTCGCCGACCTGATCGTGGCCGCTCACGCCGACGCCAAACGGCGGCTGGACGAGCAGTCCGCCGCCCTGATGAAGGATGTCGCGGGCCCCATGGCCGGCATGCCCGGCTTCCCCGGCCTGAAATTCTAGTGGCGGCCTCGGCCGGCCCCGAGATCGAACGTCTGATCGCCCTGCTCGGCAAGCTGCCGGGTCTTGGCCCCCGCTCCGCGCGCCGCGCCGCCCTGGCCCTGCTCAAGCGCAAGGACCAGCTGCTCACCCCCCTGACCCAGGCCATGGCCGACGCCGGCGCCAAGGTGCGCGCCTGTTCCTCCTGCGGCGCTCTCGACACCACCGATCCCTGCTCGATCTGCTCGGACGGCGCGCGCGATCCGGCCCTGCTGTGCGTGGTGGAAGAGGTCGGCGGCCTCTGGGCCCTGGAACGCGGCGGCGCCTTCCGCGGCCGCTACCATGTGTTGGGGGGCCTCTTGTCGGCGCTGGACGGCGTTGGCCCCGAGGCCCTGCGCATCGGCGAGCTTTTGACCCGCGCCGCCGACGGCGATGTGCGCGAAGTGATCCTGGCCCTGCCGGCCACGGTCGACGGTCAGACCACCGCCCATTATCTGGCCGAACACCTGGCGGGTATCGGGGTCCAGGTCACCAGCTTGGCGCGCGGCGTTCCCGTGGGCGGGGAGCTGGACTGGCTCGACGACGGCACCATCGCCACGGCGCTGCGGGCCAGAAGGCCGGCCTGACGCGATGGCCGATCCGACCGACATCCTGAACTGGCGGCGGCTGAGCGACCGGATCACGACATCGGGCCAGCCGAGCGAAGCGCAGTTGGCGGCTATCCGCGATCTCGGCGTCCGGCATGTGATCAACCTTGGCCTCCACTCCCACGAGAAGGCGTTGGCCGATGAAGCGGGGACCGTCGCCGGATTGGCGATGACCTATACCCACATTCCCGTGGCCTTCGCATCCGTAAACCTTGGTTGGAAGGGAAGCATTAGGACCTCGGCAATAGACTTGAGCCGTCATTCGGTCGGATGGCGTGGCCAAAAGGCCAGTATCGGACCGGATGGTGTTGGGCGGACGCCGGGATCACCCTGTCGTTCCTTGCGGGGCAGCCCCGACAGGCTGGGAACTGCCGAAGAGTATGGGCGAGCGGTCTTTCCATCTGGGACTGCCTAAGGGCGCCGCGTCGAGCTTTCAGAGCCGGATCGCGGGCATGGCCCTGTTGACGGCTGTCTCGGTGCTGCTGACCGCCTCCGCCGTCTTCATCCTGCAGCAGTGGATGTCCGAGCGCACCCAGCTGCGCCGCCACCAGACGGTGGTCGCCCGGGTCATCGCCGATCAAGCCGCCCAGCTTCAGGACAATCACGATCCCCGCTGGGCCCAGGACGCCCTGGCCCCTCTGGCCAAGACCCCCAATGTCGGCGGCGCCTATCTGTTCGCCCCGGACGGCAAGCTGCTGGCGGCCTATGGCGAATACGCCGGCTCACACGGGGTGAGCGCCTCGGACGAGCACTTCTTGCAGGTCAAGGCCCCGGTGCTCCAGGGCGGCAAGCCGGCCGGTGAGGTGGTGATCCTGTCCCAGGGCTCCAGCCTCGGCGCCATCGTCGCCCGCTACTTCTCCGCCGCCAGCGCCCTGTTCTTCGGCGCCACCGCCCTGGCTCTGTTCCTGGCCAAGTGGCTGGCCGCCCGGGTGACCGAGCCGGTGCGGCGCCTGTCCGGGGCCATGGACAAGGTGGCCGAGAGCGGCGACTTCGCCCAGGAGGTCCAGCCCATAGCCGAGGACGAGCTCGGCCGCCTGACCGACACCTTCAACAGCCTGCTGCGCAAGCTGAACCTCAACGACCAGGCCCTGCGTCAGACCATGGACCAGCTGGTGGAGGCCCGCGACGCCGCCGAGGCGGCCAACGTCCTGAAGTCCCAGTTCCTGGCCAACATGAGCCACGAGATCCGCACGCCCCTGAACGGGGTCCTGGCCATGGCTCAGATCATGGACCTGGGCGAGCTGGCCGATGTGCAGCGCGAACGACTGGGCGTGGTGCGCCAGTCGGGCGAGGCCCTGCTGGCCATCCTCAACGATGTGCTCGACCTCTCCAAGATCGAGGCCGGCAAGATGGAGCTGGAGCTGGCCGAGTTCGAGCTGACAGACGTCGCCCGTCACGCCGCCGCCGCCTATGGCGAGACCGCCGCCCGCCGCGGGCTGCAGCTGGTGGTCGACCTGCACGACACCGCCATGGGACGCCGCCGCGGCGACGTCGGGCGCTTGCGCCAGATCGCCTCCAACCTTCTGTCCAACGCCCTGAAGTTCACCGAACACGGCGAGGTGCGCCTGACCCTGCTGGGCGAGGTCGAGGACGGCCGCGACATGCTGCACCTGGTGGTCAGCGACACCGGCATCGGCATCGCGCCGGAGAAGGTCCCTCTGCTGTTCCAGAAATTCACCCAGGTCGACAGCTCCACCACCCGCCGCTTCGGCGGCACGGGCCTTGGGCTGGCCATCTGCCGCGAACTGGCCGGCCTGATGGGCGGGCGCATCTGGGTGGAGAGCCAGGAAGGCGAAGGCTCCGCCTTCCATCTGGTCGCTCCCCTGCCGAGGGCCGAAGCCGCCGCCGCCCCGCAGCCGCGCGCGCCCAGCGCCGAAGCGGTCTCGAGCGCCGGCGACAGGCCCCTGCGGGTGCTGGCGGCGGAGGACAACGCCACCAACCAACTCGTTCTGCGCACCATCATGCAGACCTTCGGCGTCGACCTGACCATGGTCGCCGACGGCCGTCAGGCGGTCGAGACCTGGTCGGGCGGCGACTTCGACCTGATCCTGATGGATATCCAGATGCCGGTGATGGATGGCGTCGCCGCCACCCGCGCCATCCGCGAGGCCGAGGCCCAGGGGGGCAAGCGGCGAACTCCTATCGTCGCCCTGTCGGCCAACGCCATGACCCATCAGGTCAAGGAATACCTCGGGGCAGGCATGGACCTGCACGTCGCCAAGCCGATCGAACTCAGCAAGCTGCACGCCGCCCTGCGCGCGGTCAGCATCGGGCGGGACGATGAAGCCGGCGCCACCGAGGCCGGAGCGGCGGCCTAAACCGGCAGGTGCTGCCGGGCGATGGCGGTCAAGGCGTCTTCCGGCGTGGGCTGCTTGAAGGCAATGGCCCAGATATCGAACAGCGAGGGCCGCGTCAGCGACGCGATGGTCCCGAACCCCGCCTCGCTTAGCGTGCCGCACAGGACGTCCTCGGTGAACCCGCAGCGGTGCGCCATGAACAGGTTGCCCCGCGCCATCGACGCGCGGTGTCCGTAGAGGATATCCAGCGGCGCGATCGGCCCGGCCGGCGACTGATAGGCGGCGTCCACCAGCTTGCCCTGGGCCACCAGGGCGCACACCGACTTCAGGTCGGGGCAGGTGATGACGCAGAAGCCGTCGTCCTTAAGCACCCGCAGGAATTCCGCCAGCGCCACGGGGACGTCGTGCGGATACAGGTGCTCGATATTGTGGCTGGAGAAGATCGCGTCCACCGAGCCGCTCTCAACGCCCGACATGTCCGTCATGGTGCCCAGCACGTCGGGCTTGGCCGCCGGATCGATGTCGAGTCTGACCTCGATCCAGTCGCCGTTGTTGAACCCTCGGGTGGTCTTCTCGATCCGATTTCCGCCGCATCCGACGTGCAACAGGGTCTTCATGGCGGCGTCCTATCCGGCCTCTGGCCCGGGACCGATACAGCCTCATGCCCGGTTTGGCGAACGATCCGCTACGCGCCGCGTTGAACCTGCTCCACCGTCCGGAGCATCAGCGTGAACCCGCGCATCACCTGTGTCGTCGACAGCGCCTGCACTCTCGGCGAAGGCCCCGTCTGGGACGAGGCTGCGGGCCATCTCTGGTGGGTCGACATCAGGGCCCAGGCCCTGCACCGCTACCGTCCGGCGGGCGGCGAGACGCGCCGTTGGGACCTGCCCGAGCCGGTTGGGGCGGCGGTCCTGCGCCGCGGAGGCGGCCTGCTGCTGGCCCTGCAGAGCGGCTTCGCCTTCTTCGATCCGGACACGGACGATCTGGAGCGCCTGTTCGATCCCGAGCCGCGAAGCCCGCAGAACCGGCTGAACGACGGCAAGTGCGACGCGCTTGGCCGTTTTTGGGTCGGCAGCATGCACGACCCAGAGCAGGACCCCTCGGGCCACCTCTACCGCCTGGACCCTGACCTCGGTGTGCAACAGTTCCCGATGAGCTTCGTGGTCACCAACGGCCCGGCCTGGAGCGGCGATGGCGGCGTCTTCTACTTCACCGACAGCGCCGACCGGCGCATCTGGGCCTTCGACTTCGACATGGCGGCGGGACGGCCCGGTGAGCGCCGCCCGTTCGTCCAGGTCCCGCCCGAGGAGGGCCATCCCGACGGCCAGTGCGTCGACGCTGAGGATCACCTCTGGACCGCCCACTGGAATGGCGGGCGCGTCACCCGCTATCGCCCCGACGGCTCCGTCGAGCGGGTGATCGAGATTCCCGCGCCCCTGGTCACCAGCTGCTGTTTCGGCGGCGAGGATATCGCCACCCTCTATGTCACCACCGCCCGGGTCGGGCTGAAGGAAACGGCGCTGCGGGCCGCGCCCTTGTCGGGCGGCCTGTTCGCCGGCACCGGCCTCGGCGTGCGCGGCAGGCTGTCGGAGCGATTCGCCGGCTGAGCCTTGCGGGGCGCCCTCTCGTCGGCCAAACTGGCCGCGGACATGCAGTTTTTCCCGATTCTCAGCTCAGAAACGCCGATTTCGTGGCCGAAAGGCCCCCGGTGAGCGATCAAACATCCTCGGTCGGCGACCCGAGCCTGCGCGATCTGCTGCGCGAGCGGGCCTTCGTCATGATGTGGTCGGCGCGGCTGCTGGGCAATATCGCCACCCAGGTGGAGTCCATCGCCCTGGGCTGGCACGTCTACGCCGTGGCCCGCCTGACCGGCACCATCGCGCAGGGCGCCTTCGCCGTGGGCATGCTCGGCCTGGCCCAGTTCCTGCCGATGTTCGCCCTGGCCCTCCTTGCCGGTGAAACCGCCGACCGCGCCGACCGGCGCGCGATCATGATCATCTGTCTGGCGGTGGAGTTCGTCTCGGCCGCCGCCTTCGCCGCCCTGGCCCACTGGCAGGTCGACGACCTTTGGCCGATCTACGCCCTGGCTGCCGTGTTCGGCGCCGCCCGCGCCTTCTTCGCCCCCGCATCCTCGGCGCTCGCCCCGACGCTGGTGCCGCGCGCCCTTCTGCCCCGCGCCGTCGCCATGAATTCAGTGTCCTGGCAGCTGGCTTCGGTGGTCGGCCCGGCCATCGGCGGCATTCTCGTGGCCGCCTCCTCAGCAACAGCCTTCGGTGTCGCCGCCGCCATGTTCCTGCTGGCCACCGCCGGCCTGTTCACCTTCGCCTCGCCGCCACAACTCGGGGCCCAGGGCGCCTCCCGCGTGACGCAGATCCGTGAGGGGCTGCACTATCTGTGGACCAACAAGATTGTCCTGGGCGCCATCTCGCTGGACCTGTTCGCCGTGCTGCTGGGCGGGGCCACGGCCCTGCTGCCCGTGTTCGCCCGTGACATCCTGCAGGTGGGGTCTGAGGGCTTCGGCATCCTTCGCGCCGCCCCCGCCGTCGGTGGCGTGACCCTGGCCGCCATCCTCGCCACCTACCCGATCAAGCGTCAGGCGGGGGTCAAGATGCTGCTGGGCGTGGCCGGTTTCGGCGCCTGCACGGTGGTGTTCGCCCTGTCCCGTTCGCTCTGGCTCAGCGCCGCCGCCCTGGCCCTGCTGGGCGCCGCGGACATGATCTCCGTGTTCGTGCGTCAGACCCTGGTGCAGCTGGCCACCCCCAACGAGATGCGTGGCCGCGTCGGGGCGGTGTCCTACCTGTTCATCGGCGCCAGCAACGAGCTGGGCGAGTTCGAGAGCGGTGTGGTGGGACGGCTGCTCGGTCCCGTCGCCGCGACCCTGTTCGGCGGCATCGCCGCCATCGGCGTCACCGGCCTCTGGGCCGTCATCTTCCCGGATTTGCGCAAGGCCGACGGGCTGGACTAGCGCTCAAGCAGCGCGCAGCGCGGTAGCGCAAAAAGAATCCCGCTCAAGTAGCGAAGCGGTAGCGCGCTCTAGCTCTCGTCATGCCGGCCGCGCACCTGAATCAGGGTGCGCTCGGTTCCCTTCAGCTTGACCGCGGTCAGCAGGCTGGTGGCGTAGGCCCCGGTGTCCAGGCCGATGCGGTGATCGCCCAGATAGGCCTCTTCCGCCGGGGTGTGTCCGTGCACGATCACCTTCTCCAGCCGCCGGGTGCTGCTCAGGAAATCGTCGCGGATCCACAGCAGGTCCTGCTCAATCTGCCGGTCCAGCGGCTGGCCCGGCCGGACCCCGGCATGGACGCACAGATAGTCGCCGCGTTCCGCCGTCAGCTCCAGATCGCGCAGGAAAGCCTTGTGCGCCGCCGGTACGGCCCCGCTCAGCTCCCGGCTGGCCCGCGCCCAGTCCTCCTCGCCGCCCTGCCAGTCGGGTGGATCGACGCCATAAGAGCTCAGGGTCTCGCGGGCGCCGAACTGCGACCAGCCTGGCCACGATCCGGGGTCCTCCATGAAGTTCAGCAGAGCCGCCTCGTGGTTGCCCTTCAGCGCCGTCACTGTCCAGAAATCGCGCTCGGCGATGGTCGACAGGATCAGGTCGATGACGCCCTTGGAGTCCGGTCCCCGGTCCACATAGTCGCCCAGGAAGATCAGCTCACGCGTCTCGCCGTCGCCAGATCGCGCCGCGTCGTAGGCGATCTTGCGCAGCAGGGCGTGCAGCAGGTCCAGCCGCCCGTGCACGTCGCCGATCACATAGAGGGTCACCCCCTCCGGCGCGGCGGCCGGCGCCGCGCGCTTGGGTGCGGCGAACAGGCGCTGGAGGATCGAGGGCGCGCCGGGGGGCATGGACGCTTCCAGTCAGGGGCAGGGATGGCCAAAAAGCTAGTACCGCCTCGCTTGTCCCTTGGCCAGCAATCACCCGGCTGACAACGCGGTCCGGGAGTGATGTAGTCGGATCGAACAAAGACCGCCCACGCCGCAGGCGCGGAGACGGCCAAGGGAAGGGAAGCACTGCCATGCCCATGCGCTTCGCCGTGCCTCCGGTCCTCGCGGCCGTCCTTCTAGCCCTGACCTCAATGCCCGCTCTGGCCGACCCGTCCGCCGCCGACTTGGCGAAGGCTACCCAGGCCATCGCCGCCCTGTCCGCCTACGACTGGAGCGTCGGTGACGCCGACGAGCTGGTGCGCCGCGTGGTGACAGCCTCCTCCGCCGACAGCTTGCAGACCCTGGCTCGGGGCGGCGAGAAGCGCGCCGAGACCCTGCTGGGCATCGCCCTGGCCTATGGCGCGGGCGGGTTCGTGGCCGATGACGATGTGTCGGTGAAGATGCTCAAGGCCGCCGCCGACCAGAACTTCCCCAGCGCCCAGGTGATGCTCGGCTTCATGTACGAGAGCGGGCGCGGCGGTCTGGTCCGCGACCTGCGCCAGGCGGCCAATCTCTATGAGAAGGCAGCCGATCAGGGCGACGCGGGCGGCCAGCTCTACCTGGGCGACATGTATTACGCCGGCGTCGGCGGACGCCCCCGCGACCGGGACAAGGCGCTCAAGCTGTTCCAGCAATCCGCCGCCCAGGGCGACAAGCAGGCCATCCAGAAGCTGCTGGCGCTGGGCAAGGCCGACCGCACCTAGCGGCGAGGGCCGGGCGCTGCCACTCTGGCGCCTATGATCGAGACCTTCCAGGACCCCGCCGCCATGGCCGCCATGACGGCCGCCGCCATCGCCGACCGGCTGGCCTATCGTCTGCGCCTGCAGGGAAAGGCCTCGCTGTGCGTCACCGGAGGCCGCTCGCCGGGGCCGGTCTACGACATCCTCTCCAACGCCGCCCTGGACTGGGCCAGGGTCGACATCACCCTCAGCGACGAACGTTTCGTCGATACCGGCTCCGCCGACAGCAATGAACGTCTGGTGCGCGAGCGCCTGCTGACCGGCCGCGCCGCCCGCGCCAACTTTCTGGGCCTGCGCGGAACCGCCGAGACCCCCGAGGCCGCCGCCGCCGAAGCGTCCGCCGCCCTGTCGGGCTGGCTCCCGTTCGAGGTCACCCTGCTGGGCATGGGCGAGGACGGCCATTTCGCCTCCCTGTTTCCCAAGAGCACGGCCTTGGCGGCGGGCCTGGACCGCGCCGCGCCGCCCTGTATCGCCGTGCCGGAGGGGGAGGGGATCGCCCCGCCCCAGCCGCGCCTCAGCCTGACCCTGCCGCGCCTGATCTCCTCGCGCCTGGTGATCGTCCTGGCCTCCGGCTCGGCCAAGCGGCGGGTGCTGGAGCGGGCCGAGGACAATGTCGATCCGATGCAGCTTCCGATCCGCGCCGTCGTCAAATCCGCGCCGACCTTGCGTATAGTGTGGACGGCCTAGGAGGCTTCGATGCCCATCCCCCTCCATCCGGTCCTCGCCGCCGTCACCGCCCGCATCACCGAGCGCAGCCGCGCCGAGCGGTCGGCCTATCTGGCGCGGATCGAGGCGGCGCGCGCGACCGGTCCCGGACGCGGCAAGCTCAGCTGCGCCAACTGGGCCCACGCCTTCGCCGCCTCGCCCGATCAGGACAAGGCCCGCGCCCTGGCTCAGGCCCCCAACATCGGCATCGTCACCGCCTATAACGACATGCTCTCCGCCCACCAGCCGCTGGAGCACTACCCCGAGATCATCCGCCAGGCCGCGCGCGAGGTCGGCGCCACCGCCCAGGTCGCCGGGGGCGTGCCCGCCATGTGCGACGGCGTCACTCAAGGCAGGCCGGGCATGGAGCTTTCCCTGTTCAGCCGCGAGGTGATCGCCATGTCCACGGCGGTCGCCCTCAGCCATGACGCCTTCGACGGCGCCCTCTGTCTCGGCGTCTGCGATAAGATCGTCCCTGGACTGATGATCGGCTCCCTCGCCTTCGGTCACCTGCCCACCGTCTTCGCCCCCGCCGGCCCCATGCCCTCGGGCATCTCCAACGCCGAGAAGGCGCGAGTGCGCGGTCTGTACGCCGAGGGCAAGGTGGGACGTGACGAGCTGCTTAAGGCCGAGATGGGCGCCTACCACGGGCCGGGCACCTGCACCTTCTACGGCACCGCCAATTCCAACCAGATGCTGATGGAGCTGATGGGCGTTCATCTTCCAGGGTCGGCCTTCGTCCCTCCGGGCACGCCGCTCCGTGAAGCCCTGACCAAGGCTTCGGCCCAGCGGGTCGCCGCCCTGCGCGACGGGTCCAATAACTATGCCCCGCTCGGCTGGGTGATCGACGAGAAGGCTGTGGTCAACGGCGTGGTCGGACTGATGGCCACCGGCGGCTCGACCAACCACACCCTGCACCTGATCGCCATCGCCCGTGCGGCAGGTATCAGCATCGACTGGACCGACTTCGACGAGCTGTCGCGGGCAGTGCCTCTGCTGGCCCGCGTCTATCCCAACGGCTCGGGCGACGTGAACCAGTTCCAGGCGGCGGGCGGGCTCAGCTTCCTGACCCGAGAACTGCTGGACGCCGGCCTGCTGCACGAGGACGTGCTGACCGTGGCGGGCAAGGGTCTGCGCCGTTATCAGGACGAGCCATTTCTTGAGGATGGCGCCCTGGTCTGGAAGCCCGGCGTGACCGAGAGCCTGGACACCTCCATGCTGCGACCCGTCTCCGATCCCTTCGACCGCGAGGGCGGCCTGCGCCTGCTCACCGGCAACCTCGGCCGGGCCATGATCAAGTCTTCCGCCGTCAAGCCCGAGCACCGCGTGGTCGAGGCCCCCGCCATCGTGTTCGACGGCCAGGAGGACTTCCTGGCGGCCTTCAAGGCGGGCGAGTTGGACCGCGATTTCGTGGCCGTGGTCCGCTTCCAAGGCCCCCGCGCCAACGGCATGCCCGAACTGCACTCCCTCAGCCCCGCGCTCGGCGTCCTGCAGGACCGGGGCCGCAAGGTCGCTCTGGTCACCGACGGGCGCATGTCCGGCGCCTCGGGCAAGACCCCGGCGGCCATTCACCTGTCCCCCGAAGCCGCCGACGGCGGCCTGCTGGCTCGCCTCCGCACCGGGGACCTGATCCGGCTCGACGCCGAGGCGGGGACGTTGGAGGTCAAGGTCGATCCGGCGGAACTGGCGGCGCGGCCCATAGCGCCCGATCCCAAGGCGGGCGAGCACGGCTATGGCCGCGAACTCTTCGCCCACATGCGGCGCACCGCCGGTCCGGCGGAATCCGGCGCGGGAGTGTTTTTCCAATGAGCACCGACCTTCGCGCCTGGCTGAAGCTGTCTCCGGTTGTCCCGGTGCTGACCATCCACCGGGTCGAGGACGCCGTTCCCCTGGCCAAAGCCCTCGTCGCCGGCGGGCTGAAGGTGCTGGAGGTGGCCCTGCGCACCGCCGCCGCGCTTGAAGCCATGCGCTGCGTCGCCGCCGAGGTTCCTGAGGCCGTGGTCGCCGCCGGCACCGTGGTCTCGGCCCAGGACCTCAAGCGCGCCGCCAAGGCCGGCGCCCGCTTCGCCTTCTCCCCGGGCCTGGCCGACTTCATGCTGGAAGAGGGCCCGATTCCCATCCTGCCCGGCGTCGCCACCGCCTCGGAGGTGATGAAGGCGATGCAGGCGGGCTCGGTCTTCAAGTTCTTCCCGGCGGTCCCAGCGGGCGGGGTGGGGGCGCTGAAGGCCCTGCATGGCCCCTTCGCCGACGCCGCCTTCTGCCCCACCGGCGGCATCGACGCCGCCAACGCCCCTGACTTCCTGGCCCTGCCCAATGTCCTCTGTGTCGGCGGCTCCTGGGTCGCCCCATCCAAGCTGATCGACGCCAAGGACTGGGCGGGGATCGAGGCGCTGGCCCGCGCGGCGGCGGCGCTGAAAAAGGCCTAGACGGCTGGCCGGGCCTGCTGTATGAGCCGGTCATGATCTCGGGGCGGGCCTCTCGAATCACTGGGCTACGCGGCGCAATGATGGCGCTGGCGCTGCTGGCGCTCGCCATCAAGGTGCTGGTCCCCCAGGGCTACATGGCCGCCGACCACGCCTCGGCCACCGGCTTCCCCCTGGTCATCTGCACCGCCGGAGGCCGCATCACCCTCGATCCGCCCGGCGAGCACGCACCTGCCGAAAAAGCCAAGGGCGACAGCCCCTGCGCTTTCGCCGGCAACATCACCCCACCCACGCCGTCTCCGATCGCCCTGGCCAATTTCACCGCCTGGTCGTTCGCGCCCGCGCCGCTTCCTGCCCAGCCGGAGCAGACCCCCGGACGCGGCCTCGCCGCTCCGCCCCCGCCGGCCATCGGCCCCCCGTCCCTGATCTGATCGTCCTTCGCTCCCGCGCCTGACTGCGCGGGTAAAGCCGCGCCTCGTGCGCGGCGACGCATCGGATGGGCCGCCGCCCGGCGCCCAGGGGAAATTCCATGAAGATCATGTTCGCCACGGGCGCCTGCGCCCTCGCCTTGCCGTTCGCGGCCACCGCCGCCCACGCCGCCGAGATTTCGCCGGTCATCGTCACCGCCGCCCCGCCGGGCCTGGACCTGACCGCCCTGCCGGTGACCGCCCAGAGTCTCGATGCCGAGGTCATCGCCCGCACCGTCAACGTCACCACCCCCGAAGACACGCTGCGCTACCTGCCCAACCTGTTGGTCCGCCAGCGCCACATCGGCGACACCCAGTCGCCGGTCACCACCCGCACCTCCGGCGTCGGCGCCTCGGCCCGCAGCCTGATCTATGTCGACGGCGTGCTGATCTCGTCCCTGATCGGCAACAACAACACCTCCGCCTCGCCCAAGTGGGGGCTGGTCTCGCCAGACGCGATCGCCCGGGTCGACGTCCTCTACGGTCCCTTCGCCGCCGCCTACGCCGGCAATTCCATCGGCGCGGTGATCGCCTTCACCACCCGCATGCCCCAGGCGTTCGAGGCCTCCGCCCAGGTCCAGGGCGCCGCCCAGGCCTTCGCCAAATACGCGGACCGTCAGACCTACGGGACCGGACGCTTCGCCGCCGACATCGGCGACCGCATCGGAAGGTTCGCCTTCCGCCTCAGCTACAACCACCTGGACTCCAGCGCCCAGCCCCTGACCTACGCCACCGCCGTGGTCCCGGCGGCGGCCAGCGCATCCGGCCTGCCCGTCACCGGCGCCGTCTCCGACGCCAACCGCGCCAGCCAGCCGATCCAGGTTTTGGGCTCGACCGCCATCGAACACCAGCTCCAGGACAACGCCTCGGGCCGCGCGACCTATGAACTGACGCCCGTGCTCACCGCCGCCTACAGCTTCGGCCTGTTCGGCAATACCGACCGCGCCACATCGGCCAGCTATCTGCACGATGCAACCGGCGCCCCGGTCTACGCCGGATCGCTCAACATCGGCGGGCGCGCCTATACGGTGGCGGCCAGCGCCTTTTCCGGCGGCGTCTATCATCTGGACGAGCTGCAGCTGGCTCAGGGCCTGTCGCTGCGCTCCCACACCGGCGGCGCCTTCGATTTCGAGCTGATCGCCACCGCCTTCGACTATCTGAATAGCCGCCAGCGCGCCCCCTCCGGCGCCCTTCCCGCCGCCTTCACCGGCGGCCCCGGCTCCACGGCCTCGCTGGACGGTACGGGCTGGCGCACCCTGGACGCCAACGGCGCCTGGCGCCCCGCCGGTCCCCACACCCTGACCTTCGGCGTCCACTACGACGCCTTCCGCCTGAATAGCCCCCGCTACGCCCTGACTGACTGGACCCAGGGTTCCGACGGCGCCGTGCAGTCCCGCAGCAGCGGCCGCACCCAGACTGAGGCCCTGTGGGCGCAGGACGCCTGGACCCTCACGCCCCAGATCAAGGCCACCCTCGGCGCCCGCTGGGAGCATTGGCAGGCCACGGACGGCGTGAACTTTTCCGCGTCCCCCGCCCTGAACGTCGCCCAACCCAGGGTCGCCGCCGACGCCCTCTCGCCCAAGGCCACACTCGCCTACGCCCCGGCGTCCGGCTGGAGCCTCAAGGCCTCGCTGGGCCTGGCCTACCGCTTCCCGACCGTGACCGAGCTCTACCAGGCCGTGACCGTGGGAACCCTCCTGCAGACGCCCAACCCCAACCTCAGGCCCGAGCGGTCCCTCTCCAGCGAACTGTCCGCCGAACGGACTTGGCCCACCGGCCGCCTGCGTCTGTCTGTGTTCGACGAGCGTATCTCCGACACCCTGCTGTCTCAGACCGCCCCGCTGCCCTCCGGCGCCTCTGCCGCCTTCGTGCAGAACATCGCCCGCACCCACGCCACGGGGGTTGAGCTGGTCGGCGACCGCAAGGATGTCCTGGTCCCGGGGCTGGAGCTGTCCGGCTGGGTCACCTGGGTCGACGCCCGCATCGACCGCGATCCGGCCCTCCCGGCGGCGGTGGGCAAGGCCCTGCCGCAACTGCCGCGCCTGCGCGGATCGCTGGTGGCCACCTATTCGCCAACGCCCAAGCTCGACCTGACCCTGGCCGCCCGCTACGGCGACCGCGCCTTCGCCACCATCGACAACAGCGACCACAACGCCGACGCCTATCAGGGCTTCGACGCCTACCTCGTCGCCGATGTCCACGTCCGTTACCGGATCAATCCGCATCTGACCGCCGGGCTGGGCGTCGATAACCTCAACGGCCGGTCCTACTTCCTCTTCCACCCCTTCCCGCAAAGGACCGTGATCGCCGACCTCAAGGTCAGCTACTAGGCGGCGGGCGGCAATGCGCCCTGTTCGGATATGTTCCGGAATTTATTGAAGGTTCTGCCGCCGAAGGGAATGTCATCAACTGTCGGGGAGTCGCCAGAACTGAATCGTAGAAGGAGCGTTTAGGGGGTCCGGATTGGTCAAGAAGAGCCATTGCCATGACAGCCGCCAACACCGCCCCGCCGGCCTTTCCCGCTGGAGACCTGTGCGATCCAGAAGGCGCGCACCGGCAACTGGCGCACTGGAATCATCGCCGTCTGGCGCCCCAGGCGCCCAGCGCGGACTGGCAGGCGGACCTCCGTGAAGAAGCGCGTATGCGCTGGCTGGAAGGCGCCTGGATCGAGGGCTTCCGCGCCGAGGTCACCGAGCGGGCCCACGCCGCTCCGCGCGATGTCGAGGGCTTCACCGCCTGGTTCCAGGATCTGGCCGCCAGCGGTCCCGGCCAGCACGACCCGCTATTCGCCTGGCTCGCCCGTCATGCGGGCCCTGACGGCATGAACTGGTTCCTGACTCAGGAGGCGGCGGGCGAGGCAGGCTTCGAAGACCTCGTGGCCCTCGCCCAGGTCAAGCTGCCGACCGAAGCCAAGCTGGAGCTGGCCCGCAACTATTGGGACGAGATGGGCCGGGGCAACGAGGGCGGCATGCACGGCCCGATGCTCGAGCGGGCGGTGCGCGAACTAAACCTCAAGCCGACCATCGACGGCACCCTCTGGGAATCTCTGGCTCTTGCCAACACCTTGACCGCCTTCTCCACCACCCGCCGCTACGCCTGGCACGCAGTCGGGGCTCTCGGCGTGGTGGAGCTGACCGCGCCGGGGCGCGTGGCCCAGGTGGCCAAGGGCCTGAAGCGGCTGGGTTATCCGCCGGTGGTGCGCAAGTATTTCGAGCTGCACGCCATGCTCGACGTCAAGCACGCCGAAGACTGGATCGCCAACGTCCTGCGCCCCCTGGTGCGGGAAGACCCCAGCCGCGCCCCCCTGCTGGCGGAAGGCGCCCTGATGCGATTGATCTGCGGCGCCCGCTGCTTCGACGCCTACCGCGCCCACCTGTGGCGCGCGCCGTCCCTGCGTCACGCCGCCGAGTAGGACTACTCCCCCAGCGTCAGTTCGCTCGCCGCGGCGGGGGCGCCCACGGCCCTGGCCAGGGCCGGAACATGCGCGCCGCCCTCGGCGCCGAACCGGCGGCGCATGCGATCGAGGTAGACATAGACCACCGGGGTCGAGAACAGGGTCAGGGCCTGGGAAACGATCAAACCCCCGACGATGGCCCAGCCCAGCGGCTGGCGGAATTCCGACCCCGTGCCGTGGCCGAGGATCATCGGCACGCCGCCCAGGAAGGCGCAGGCGGTCGTCATCAGGATCGGGCGCAACCGCTGATGCGAGGCGGCGACCACCGCTTCCTCCGGTCCCATCCCTTCCTCCCGCTCCAGCTTGAGCGCCACATCCACGATCATGATGCCATTCTTCTTCACGATGCCGATCAGCAGGATGATGGCGATGATGCCGATCACGTTCAGGTCTTGGCCCGCGAGCTTGAGCGCGAGCAAAGCGCCGACCCCCGCAGACGGCAGGGTCGACAGGATAGTCAGCGGGTGGATGTAGCTTTCATAGAGCACGCCCAGGATGATGTAGACGGACAGCAGCGCCGCCATGATCAGCACCGGCATGGTCGACAGGCTCTCCTGGAAGGCCTGGGCCGTCCCCTGGAAAGACCCCACCAGACTTTCCGGCGCCCCCAGATCCTCCTTGGCCTGTTCGATCAGCTTGGTGGCCTCGCCTAGCGACACCCCTTTGTCGAGGTTGAACGACAGGGTCGCCGCCGGCAGCTGACCCTGGTGGCTGATCGAGATCTGCCGGGTCTTGGAGGTATCCACCTTGATCAACATCGACAGCGGCACCGGCTGTCCCGTGCGCGGCGACTTGATGAAGATGGAATTGAACAGCTCCGGCGTCCCCTGCAGCGATGGCGGGGCCTCCATCACCACGTGATAGGCGTTCAGCTGGGTGAAATACTGCGCCACCTGCCGCTGGCCGACCTGATTGTAGATGGCCGCGTCGATGTCGGCGGGGCTGAGGCCGAACCGTCCGGCGGCGTCGCGGTCGATGGTCAGGGTGGCGGAGGAGGCGTTGGACTGCTGGTCTGAGTTGATGTCCTTGATCTGAGGAATCTTCTCCAGCGCCGCCAGCAGGCGCGGCGCCCAGGCGTTGAGCTCGTCCAGGTCCCCGTCCGACAAGGTGTATTGGAACTGGGCCCGCCCGCCCCGGCCGACGTTGATGTCCTGCTGCGACTGCATGATCGTCTGGACGCCGATCACCCGCGACAGCTTGGGCCGCAGCCGGGCGATGATCTGGTCCGACGTCGCCGTCCGGCCGTCGTCTGTGGGGCGCAGGGCGAACAGGATGCTCGATTGACTGAGGTTGCCGCCGATGATGTAGCCGGCCTCCTCCGCGTCCGGGTCCTGGGCCATGATCTTGGCCACCTCGCGGGCCTTGGCGTCGGTCCGCTTGAAGCCGGAGTCCTGGTTGGTGATCATCGTCGCTTGGATGAAGCCGGTGTCCTGCTGCGGGAAGAAGCCGGTCTTGGCCGTGGCGTAGAGCACCACCGACAGCGCCGCCGTGGCCACGAACACCACCATGGTCAGGAGCTTGTGCCGCATCACCACATCCAGCCAGCGGGCATAGCCGCGCTCCAGCCGGTGGAATCCTGACTCCAGCCCCCGCATCAGCGGATTGCGCAGCGGCTCGGGCGGCTTCAGGAACTGGCCGCACAGCATCGGGGTAAAGGTCAGCGACAGGGTCACCGACAGCACCACCGCCGCCGACAGGGTCAGAGCGAACTCGCGCATCAGCCGTCCGACCACCCCGCTCATGAACATCAGCGGCGTGAACACCGCGATCAGCGAAATGGCGATGGTCAGGATGGTGAAGGCCATCTCGCCGGCCCCGTTCAGGGCGGCCTGGAACGGCTTTTCGCCATGCTCCACCCGCCGCCAGATCGCCTCGACCATGACGATGGCGTCATCGACCACGAACCCAACGGCGATGGTCAGGGCCATCAGGGACAGGTTGTTGAGGCTGAAACCGGCCGGCAGCATCACCCCCGCCGTCGCCAGCAAGGAGAGCGGGATCACCGCGCTCGGTATCAGCGTCGCGCGCCAGTTCCTCAGGAACAGGAAGATCACCGCCACCACCAGCACCACCGTGATGCCCAGCGTGATCTCCACGTCGCGCACCGAGGCGCGGATGGTTTGGGTCTTGTCCTCCAGGATGTTGATGATGATCGAAGACGGGACGTTGGCGCGGATCGAGGGTAGGGCGGCCTTGATCGCCTCCACCGTGCGCATGACGTTGGCGCCGGGCTGCTTGGCGATGCCGATCGAGACGCCGGGGCCGCCGATCAGCAGCGGGTTCTTGTTGGCCGGGCCGGGATAGTTCTCGCCGCTGGTCAGGCTGTTCTCGACGTCCCGCGTCGCCCCGCCGATGTCGCGCACCCGGATCGGCGCGCCCCGGACGTAACCGACGATCAGGTTGCTCCAGCTATCGAGGTCCAGCACCTGGTCGTTGGCGTAGATGGTCATGTTGCGGTCGGTCCCGACCAGCTGGCCTTTGGGCGCATTGACCGTATTGGCCGCGATGGCGGCGCGCACCGTCTCCAGGTTCAGGCCCAGCGACGCCACCTTGCGCGGATCGACCTGGATGCGGAACGCCGGCTTCCTCAGATTGAAGATGTTGACGATGCCCACCCCGTCCACCCGCGAGATGCGCGGCGAGACGATGCTGTCGGCGTAGTCGCTGATCACCGGCATCGGCAGGGTGTCGGAGCGCATCGACAGCACCATGATCTGGCTGTCGGCGGGGTTGACCTTGCGCACGTTGGGCGGGGCCGGGAGATTGGTGGGCAACTGCCCGCCCGCGCTCTGGATCGCCGACTGCACGTCCTGGGCGGCGGCGTCGATGTTCCGGCTGAGCTCGAACTGCAGCACCACCTGGGTCGAGCCCAGCGAAGAGGTCGAGGTTAGCTGGGTCACGCCGGGGATCAGCGACAGCTGCCGCTCCAGCGGCGTGGCCACGTTCGAGGCCATGGTCTCGGGACTGGCGCCCGGCAATTGGGCGCTCACCTGGATGGTCGGGAAATCCACCTGCGGCAGGGCCGAAACCGGCAGCAGGAAGTAGCAGATGACGCCGACCACCAGAAACGCCGCCGCGATCAGCGAAGTCGCCACGGGCCGCTTGATGAACGGGCTGGATATGCTCACGCCGACGTTTCCCCCACGTCCGGCGCCATCTTCTTTTTATGTAGGCCAGCGCCAGACAGCCGCCGCCAGGATGGATTGCGCGGGGCGGAAAATCAAATAACTCCGCCACCCAACATCCGCCGGGGTGAGCGGAATTCAGATCAAACCCGCATCAGCCGCGAAGCAGAAATATCCTTGATCGTCGGGGTGCCCATCTGCTGCATCGTCAGCTGCAGTTCGGCGCGCAAGATGTCGAGCACTCGCTCCACGCCCGGCTGGCCGAACGCCGACAGGCCCCAGATGTAGGGGCGGCCGATGCCGACGCCCGCCGCGCCCAGCGCCATGGCCTTGTAGATGTCCGCGCCGTGGCGCACGCCGCCATCGACGAACACCGGGATCTTGCCCTTCACCGCCGCCACCACGTCCGGCAGGCAGTCGATGGTGCCGCGCAGGGTCTCGATCGAGCGGCCGCCGTGGTTGGAGACGATGATGCCGTCCGCCCCGTGCTGCACCGCCAGCTGCGCGTCCTCCGGCCCGTCGAGGCCCTTCAATATGACCTTCATTTTGGTCAGCTTCTTGAGCTTGTCGAAGGTGGCCCAGTTAGCGAAGGCCGGGTTGTAGCGGCCCTCCAGCCCGTCGAACATCGGCCGGTTGATCGGCGTGCCGGGCCCGTTTTCGTGGCAATGGAAGCAGTCGCGGGTGTCGATCCGCATGCCGCGGGACATGGTCGGGGTGTTGCGCCCGGCCAGCAGATCGACGGTCCAGACCAGCACCGGACAGCCGGCGTCCTCGATCCGCTTCACCATCCGCTCGGTGTCTTCCCACTTCAGCGGCATGTAGAGCTGCTGCCACGGCGTCTTGCCGTAGGTCTTGGCCACATCCTCCAGCGAATAGGTCGAGACGTTGGACAGGATCATCTGGTGATGCTTGGCCCGCGCGGCCCCCGCCGTGCCCATCTCACCGGTCTCGTGGAAGGCGCGCTGGCCGCCCACCGGGCAGATGAACAGGGGCGTCTCCCACTTCTGGCCGAACACCGTGGTCGACATATCGGGCTTGGACACGTCCACCAGCCGCCGGGGCTTCAGCCCGATGTGCTTGTAGCCGTCGACGTTGGCCTTGATCGTCTGGTTGTCGTCCGACCCGGTGGCCATGTAGCCCCAGTGGGCCGGCGGTACGACCTTGTGCGCGGCGGGCTCGAAGTCGGTGATCTGAAACCCCTCGCTGGGCTTGGTGATCAGCGGGACCTCGTCATAGGCCATCTGGGCGAGGGCCCGGACCGCCGGCGTAAGCACGGCGCTGGCGGCGAGGAATTGGAAGAAGGCGCGGCGATGATTGTTCATCCGGTGAAGCTAGCAAATTGGCTTCAGCCGCCAAGGCTTTTCATCGGATCCGTCAAAAAGACAGGCGCGGCCCGCGCTCAAGTAGCGAAGCGCGGTAGCGCAAAAGGAATCCCCGCGCTCAAGTAGCGAAGCGGTAGCGCACTAAGAACTTGGTAGCGCACTAAAAAGAAAGGCCGCCCCGAGGGGCGGCCGAAGTCAGAGGGGAGGAAACGCCCAGGATGGGCAGGCCTAATTAATCGCCTACGGACCGCTTGGTTCCCGACAAGGCTCGACAACGGCGCCGGCCCGCGATTCAGTCCCGCCAAACGCGGAGCCAGATCATGACCAGCAATCTCACCAGTCGTCGCCTCTTCGCTCCCGGCAAAACGGCGGTGATCACCGGCGCCGCCAGCGGCATCGGTCGCTCAGCCGCGCAGCGGTGCGCCGAGGCGGGCATGAAGCTGGTCCTGTTCGACCGCGACGAAGCGGCCCTCGCCGCCCTGGCCGCCACTTTGGGACCGGACGTGCGCTACATGGCGGGCGATGTGAGCAGCCTGCCGGACGTCGAACGTCTGCGGGACTTGGCGCTGGATGCCTTCGGCGCCGTCACCGTCCTGATGAACAACGCCGCGGTGGGCGGCCAGGGCAGCGACAACTGGACCGGGATCGACGCCTGGCGCCGGATCATCGAGGTCAACCTCTGGGGCGTGGTCAATGGCGTGCACGCCTTCGCCCCCGCCATGCTCTCGGGCGGCGGGCCGTCGGCCATCATCAACACCGGCTCCAAGCAGGGCATCACCAATCCGCCGGGCTATCCGGCCTATGCGGTGGCCAAGGCCGGGGTGCGGACCCTCACCGAGCAGCTCGCCCACGGCCTGCGCCAGGAGAGCGCCGCCGTCACCGCCCACCTGCTGGTGCCCGGCTGGACCTACACCGGCATGACCAACACCAAGGATGGCGTGCAGCCTCAGGGCAGCTGGACCGCCGCCCAGGTGGTGGACCGGATGATCGAGGGGGTCGAGGCCGGCGACTTCTACATCATCTGCCCGGACGGCGTTGTGTCGTCGGAGCTGGACGCCGCCCGTATCACCTGGGGCGCCGCCGATATGACTGAAAACCGTCCCGCCCTGTCGCGCTGGCATCCGGACTGGAGCGAACGGTTCGAGGCCTTCGTAAAGGGCGGCTAGGGGCGCTTCGGCTTCTGCATCCCGGTCTTCTTGAGCGCCTCCAGCGCCCGGTCGGACGACAGAAAGGCGATCAGCTGCGCGGCGGCTTGCGGGTTTTCCGCGTCGTTGACGATCGCCGCGGTGAAGGTCTGCACGATCTGCATGTCGTCCGGCAGCAGGCCGATCATGTGGATGCCGGGTTCGGTGACCAGTTCGCTGGTGGGCTCGATCGCCAGATTGACCTTGCCCGACCTCAGGGCTTCGGCGGCCTCGGTTCCCCGAGCGACCATCTCGACCCTGACTTCCGGCGGCAGCTTCAGCCTGGGGAAGACCTTGTCGCGCACGAACTGTCCGCTGGTGCTGCCGGGCAGCACCACGCTTCCGGCATGGAAAACGGCCTGCTTGAGCGCGTCCGCCGTGCCGACCTCCTGACCGGGATCGCCGGTGCGGACCGCGGCGCCCAGCGCCGCATCGCCCAGGCCCTTCGCCGAGCCCGGCCGGATCCGCTTGTCTTCCACCAGCTTGGCCAGGCCTTCGCCCGACAGGATGACCACGTCCGCCTTGGTCCCGTGCGCCAACTGATAGCGGATGGTCTGGGGACCCTCGCCCTCCGATGCGCCCGAGCCGGATTCGACCGTGATCCCAGTGCTGCGTTCGAACTCGGGGAGCAACGCCTTATAGGCCGCGGAGAACCCGCCCGACAGGATCACCTTCAACCCAGGCGCCGCCGCCGCCGGCGACGCCGCAACGGCGCCGGCCAGAAGGACGGCGGTGGCGAGTTTGGGAATCATGACGCCTAACCGGCCCCGGCCGGACCGCCGCCCATCACCTTGCCTGCGACCGTGACCTCCTTGAAGGCCCCGCCCGGCGAACCGCTCTTCAGAGGATAGACCTTCAGCAGGATGTGGTCGCCCGGCTTCAGGGTGTTTTTCGTCCACCCCGCCCGGGCCAGGCCGTTATACGAGCCCATCTCCACGGTCCATTCCAGATTGCCCGCCGTTGCGTCATTGGCGACTAGGCGGATCCAGCTATGCGGATTGTTCCAGCCGAACTCTTTCACCACGCCGTCGAGCTCGACCACCTTGGATCGGTCGAACATGGCGCCCGAGTGGTGGGCCAAGGCGGGGCCCGCCAGCAGTGCGAGACTCAGGACTGTAACGGCAACGCGCTTCATCTGACTTCTCCCTATTTGGCCTGGTTCTCGTCGAAGGCGCCGACGATGTTGTCGTCCAGGTCCGGCAGGCACTGGCTTTCCACGACGTCCAGATCGTTCACCGAGACATAGGTCTTGGTGTTCTTCCACGCGCCGACCCAGTTGACCGGGTCGATCATGGTGATTTCGTCCGTGAAGGACTGATGGTCCGGCGCCATCTTGATGCGTTCGATGATGTGCAGCTGGTCCGACAGGGTGATCCCGTGGGTGATCCAGTGCCGCTTGGCGGTGAAGCCGATTGTGTCGATCACCAGAGTCTGGCCTTCGAACCGCCCCACCGAATCGCCGTTGTAGTTCGGCTCGAGCAGGTCCGGGTCGGTGTGGCCGCGCCCGTCGAGGTAGATCTGGCGCACCGAGTTGAACAGGCCCTGCACCGCCACGATCCCGGTCGGGTACTGCATGAACTGGATCGGCCACACGCGGGTCAGCCAGCGCGGCATGCCATAGGGCCAGCAGTGGGCGGTGTCGTCGCGGTAGGCTTTGCCCTCGTCGGTGGCCTTCAGATATTCGTTATAGATCTTCTGGGCTTCGGGCTTGAACGTCGGCAGCGGGATGAAGTTGAACCCGCCCGTCTCGGGCTGGTTCTTCATGGTCCAGGTGCCGGTCATGTCCCAGGGCGGCTTGGGCCGCGGCTTGGCGAGGTTCGCCTTCGAAAAAATTCCCAGCGGCCAGACACCTTTGTTGGTCGTGGGCCAGGGATCCGGCGCGGCGGTCGCCGGAACCGCAAAGGCCAGCGCCATGACGCCGACAAACAGGAGGCCGACGCCTCTGATCGGGGTGTTTTTCAAGTCTATTCCTCCCATTCCCGTCTGAGCGCGGGTTCCGAGATGAAGGAGGCTACACCCCAAGTCTCGGCTCGTCATGTGGGACATGTGACGTGACCCCCATTTCTCATCCAGCCATAACGAGAGTCCTGGGTTGATTTGAGCCTTCGTTGTCGTGGGTGGCAAGAGGCGTCCGCGCGGAGCCCCCAGGCTGCGCAGCGCGGTCGCCGGTCGCTCCGGATATGGCGC
>CAIYVC010000033.1 GCA_903929535.1 uncultured Caulobacteraceae bacterium
GCGTCGCCGCCTGAGCGACCGAGGGCGCTCTTGCCCTCGGTCCTCGGTTCGATCAGTTACCGGCCTTGAGCACGGCCTGGATATGGCCGTCGGCGTCGGTCGGGTTGCGGTTGTTCTCCAGGCAGACGTACGGCATCAGCTTGTAGTCGGCCGGAGCGCGCTTGTAGATCTTGGTCACGGTCCAGGGTTTGGCCAGGGCCTTGGGGTCCACCAGGGTGATCTCGTCGCGCAGGGTGTCGTTGTCGGCCAGCCAAACGCGCTCATAGGCGATCATCTTCTCGCTCTTGGGCATGCCTGAGGCTTCCAGGTCGGTCTGGGGGACGAAGCCGAAGGCGGTCGACACCAGCACATTGCCGTCCCAGTGACCGACCGATTGGCCGTAGTAGGAGGGATCCGGATCCGGATCGAGCGGGCGGCCGTCGGTGAACACGCGGCGGGTCTGCTCCATCCACTCGGCGTAGAAGCTGACGTGGTCGGGCGTCATGGTGACTTCCATGGGATAGGTCATGGTCATCACCCGCGGCATGCCCTGGGGCAGGCAGTTGGCGGTCAGGTCGCCGGTCGGCTTGCCGATGCGGGCGTTCTCGACGTTGGTGTTGAAGATCTTCTGATACTCGGGCGACAGGGGCGCCTTTTGGCCGACGCCCGGCGGGATGCCCGGCGTCCAGCCGACGCCGCCCTGGCTCAGCCAGATGCCGTAGAAGTCGCGCTGGCTGGTGGGCTTGTAGGCGACCTTGCCCCAGTTGGGGTTTTCCGCCTGGGTCTTGGCCGCGCCTTCGAAGCTGGTCGGCAGCTTGGTCGCGTCGCGCGCCGGAAGCTGCACGCCGTGGGTCGTGTCCAGATCGACCTGGCGGCCGCTGCGGTCCTTCTTCGGCGCCGGGCCGAATTCGGTCTTGTTGCCGTTATCGACAGCCTTGCCGGCCTGGCTGTGCGCCGCCAGCGGGGCAGTGACGGCTAGGCTAAGAGCAGCCAGAGCAAGCCAGGGCCCAAGCCGGGTCTTGGCTTCGTGTTTGCGGGCCTGGATGGCCATGATGAGTACTCCATCGATCGCGCCCCCAGATATTCATCCTACGGCGCCAAAAGGGAAAAAATTAGGGCGCTTGCCGAAGCAAGCGCCCTGGGTAGGCTTAGTAGCGATAGGCGAACTGGATACCGACTTCCCGCGGGCGGAAGGTCGATCCGGTGACCAGGGCTGAGGCCGCCGTGTGGCCCACCGTCAGCAGGTCTTGGGAGTTGGCCGCGTTGTTGACGAACAGGGCGACGTCGACCCCCTTGAGGGTCATGCCCGCGCGGGCGTTCAGGATGTGCGTCTGCGAGCCCACCGCGGTGAGCGGGTCGTAGCCCGCCTGACCCACGTTGGTGCGGGTGTATTCGCTTTGGTACTCGTAGTCGCCGCGGATGTAGGCGGCGTGGTCGTTCCACACCCGGAAGTCATACTGGGCGATGAAGGCCGCCTGCCACTTCGGCGCCGGCAGCAGCATGCCCTTCTTGACCAGGAAGGTGGTCGCGCCGGGGATCGGCACGTCCTGGGTGTACTGCGCGTCGGTGTAGGCGAACGAGGGCAGGATCGACAGACCGCCAAGGCGGAACTGGCTCTGAACGTCGAAGCCCTTGGAAGCGGCGCCGCCGGCGTTGGTCACGTAGGACGAGCCGCAGCTCAGGGCGATGGTCAGCTGCGGGGTCTTCCAGTCGATATAGAAGACGCTGGAGTTAATCTGGGCATGGCCGTCGAACAGCCGCACCTTGGCGCCGCCTTCATAGCTCCACACCTTGTCGGACAGGTAGCTGAGCGGGGTCTGGGTGGTGCCGAGCGCCGCCAGCTGAGCCGAGCAGTTGCCCAGCGACGCCGGAGCGTTGATGCCGCCCGCCCGATAGCCTTCAGCCGCGCTGACATAGAGCAGATCGGCCGGCGTCACCTGCCAGGACAGGCCCACGTGCGGCGTTACCGGGTTTTCGGTCTGGCCGCCCGTGATCAGGGTGTACTGCAGATCGCCCGGCACCGCGAAGGGGTGGGCCGTAGTGGCGGTGAAGCCGTCGGAGGCGAAGGGGTCGCCGTAAACCGAACCCTGCAGGAACTGGCTGTAGGTGTTGCTGATCTGGGCCACACGCACGCCGGCGGTCAGCTTCAGGTTCTCGGTGAAGTAGTAGTTGGCCTCGCCGAAGCCGGCCATTTCCTTTTCGGCAATCCGTACCTGACGCAGGATGACCGAGTTGCCGGTATAGGCCGGCCGGCTGTTTTCCACGCAGTTGTAGGTCGCGTTGGGCGCCGTAGTGCCGGCGTTCGGCGTGGTGTTGCAGCTGTAGTTGATCGGGATGTTCTGGCCGGTGTTCGGATTGACGTTCAGCGAGTTGAGGGTGAAGGCCTCGTCGATGCCGCGCAGATCATAGGAGGTCAGCGCTTCCGACGCCGGCTGCACCAGGCGCTGCTTCTGCACGTTGGTCGAATAGAAGAAGCCGGCCACCCAGGTGATCGGGCGGTTGGTCGGGTCGGAACTCAGGCGGAACTCCTGCGTCCAGGCGGCCTTCTTGTTGTAATAGGCAAAGTCCGAATACTGGTACGGCGTCGCCGGCATGATGATGAAGGCCGAGCCCGTGCCGCCGGCGATGTTCGCGCCCGCTCCGTTGACGAACTGGCCGCCGACCGAAGTCGCCGAGGTGGTCGAGGTCGGAGCGAACGAGGTCCGCGCGCCGATCTGGCCCTGGTTGTCGCCCGACGAGTTGTCAGCGGAGAACGAGGTGATCGATTTCGCCGTGATGCCGCGCCAGTTGTACTCGATATCCAACGACGGGATGGTCAGGGTGTTGGTGCGCGGCGACTTCTGCACGACGCCGTTGTTGGGGCCGGCCTGCTGGCCGGGAATGGTAACGGTGTGCGCCGGATAGGTGATGCCATTGACCGTCTGGGCGCCGATCGTGACCGTCGAAGGCCCGAACGGAGTGTAGTTGTTACAGGCGCCGCAGTTGTTGTTGGTGTAGAGGCCGACGCCGGTCTTGCCGACCCCGAAGAAGTTGTAGGGCCCGAAGGTGTAGCCCGGGATCGTCGCCGACGGGAACTGGTAGAAGAAGCCGTTGTTGTTCGGCGCCAGGCCCGTGGCGGGCGGCCCGATGCGGACCTTGTTGGTGAAGGTGCCGCCGTTGGTCGAGAACTGAGGGATGTTCTGCCAGAAAGTCTCCTGGTCGTCGACGTGATCGACCGAGGTGTAGAAGGTCGGCGTGATCTTCAGGTCCGGCGTGATCTGCCATGTCAGAGCGGCGCGGGCGACGAACTGGTGCCCGCTGTTGGTGTCATTCTGCAGCGTGGTCCCGTCGTAGATGTTGACGTGGTCCAGATAGCCGCCGATGTGGCGGTCCCAGGCCGAGACGCGGAAACCAAGCTTGTCCTCAACGATCGGGCCGCCGACCGCGGCGCCGAATTCATAGCTGGGCGAGCCGCCGTTGGTCGCCGACGCTTCGGTGCGCACATAGGCATGGTAGCCCGTCAGGCTGGGCTGGGGCGTGATGAAGCGGACCGTGCCGCCTTCCGAACCCGAGCCGAACAGGGTGCCTTGCGGGCCGCGCAGCACTTCGATGCGGTCCAGGTCGAAGATGACCGGGGTGGGAGAGCCGTTGCCGGTCACAGCGCCGTTGGTGCCGCGCTTCTGCACCGGGGTGTCGTCCAGGTAGACGCCGGTGGTCGGCGCGCCCAGGGTCGAGCTGATGCCGCGGATGGTGATGTTCGGGTTGCCTTCGCTGGAGGCGCGGGTGAACACCACCGAGGGTGTCGCGCGGGCGAAGTCCTGGACGTTCTTGACGCCCTGCTGGTCGAGTTGCTTTTGCGTCACAGCGGTGATCGACAGGGCGACCTTGTTCACCGTGGAGGTCTGACGAGTCGCCGTCACGACCACTTCGCCGATGGTGTTGTTCTGGGCCCCCGGAGCCGGCGCCGCGTTCTGGGCGTGAGCGCCAGAAGCAGAGATCAAGGCGACTACTGCCGCACTGCAAAATAGGCTCGCCGAATCGATGGCCCGCTTGGACATATTAGTTTCCCTTCCCTAACGCCGGAGAGCTTTTAGTACTCTCGATATTGCTTGTCGGCGCGAAGGGTAGGGTGCTCCAAGGGGGGTGTCAAAAAAAATTCGGTCCCGAAACAAACCCCTGCCACAATGCGGCTAATCAACAACACATCGGTCTCACACGCCGGGGGAGGGCCCCGCATACGCAAAGAGGCAGCGGCGCGCGGCGGCGCCACTGCCTCCCTGTTTCGCCATTGTTATCGTTCGTTATTCCGGGGCGACGCTCTCCTCGGGGCCGCCCTTGAAGCCGCGCTCGATGCCGTCCTTGGTGGTGAGGGACACCAGCGAGCCGCCGTTACGTCCGTCGCGCAGCGGGTTGATCTTGACCCTGATCTTGTCGCCGGGCTTCAGCGTGTCCTTGGTGATGCCGACCCGGGTCAGATTGGCGGGGCCGACCGTCTCGATATCCCAGCGAACCGCCGTCTTCTTGGTGCCTTCGGGCTTGCCGACCACGGAAATCCACACATGCGGATTGGTGTAGACCTGCGCCAGGAAGGTGGCGTCGAGGTTGATCGTATGGGTGCGGTCGAACATGGCGCCCGAGTGGTGGGCCCAGGCCGCCGATCCGATGAGGGCCGCGCCGGCGGTCGCCAGCACGAGCGTGGTGATTTTCATGCTCATGACTTCACTTTCTTTTTCGAACTGGTGCCCTTCTTGGCCGCGGCCTTGGCCTTGGCTTCGAGTTCCTGCGGCAGGACGACGGCCTGGTAGCCCTTGCTCATGTCCATCGGGTTGCATTCGCGGTCGCGCGGATCGCGATAGGCGACCTCGTGATTAGGCCCGGCGTTGGCGGCCCGCTTGTTGCGCACGTAGTAGCGGGTGACCTCCCAGGGCTTGGTGAAGGCCACGGGGTCTTCGATGACCATGTCGTTGCGGATGGTGTTGGCGTCCACCAGCGTCAGATGTTCGACCATGTGCACCTGGTCGGAGTGACGGGCGCCGGTCTGGTCGTAGAAGGTCGGCATCATGTTGACCGTATCGACCACCAGGGTGTTGCCCTCGAAGTGTCCCACCGAGTGGCCGCTGTGCAGCAGGGCGCTGCCGGCGTCCGGGTTGAACGCCGCCGGGTGGGGGCGTCCGTCCATAAAGATGAACCGGTGCTCAGGCCCGATGCCGAAGCTCATCACGATGACGTCGGGGGTCTCGACGAGGTCGAAGCCGCCGACCGTGCCGGCCATCAGGCGCGGCATGCCGTTGGGCTTGCAGGACGAGGAGTCGTCGATGGCCCGGCCCTGGGCGCTGTCCTTGACCGCCTTCTTGTACTCGGCGGCCCACTTGGGATTGTAGGGGATGTTCGGCTCATAGGTGCCCGGGTTCGGCCCGAAGGCCGGCAGTTCGTCCGACCACTGATAGGGGACGATCGCCTGGCTCGGATCGAACACGGCGACGTGCACCGTGTGCTTGGGCTGGGTGAAGTCCCACACGCCGTTGAAGTCGGGCATCTTCATCAGCCGGTCGGCATAGGCTTGGCTGACGTTGTGCGCCGGCGCGTTGGGGTCGGCCTGCCTAGGCGGTTCGGCGCCCGAGAGGCCCGCCGCGATCCGTTCCTGCAGCAGGTTGGGGCCAGCGGTTCCAGGGGCCTGAGCGAAGGCCACAGCGGCTGAGCCCAGGGCAGCGCTTAGCGCGATCGCTGAGATCATAAGTTTTCGGTTCATCTTGAACTCCATTTCGCAATTCTTGGAATGATCTGCAGGGCGGCTCAGTAGCGGTAGGCGAACTGGATCCCGACTTCCCGCGGGCGGAAGGTCGAGACAGTGACCAGGGCTGAGCCGGAGCCGTGCCCCGTCTGTATCTGGTCCTGGGAGTCGGTCAGGTTGTTGACGAATAGGGCCATATCGACCCCCTTCAGAGACAGGCCCGCGCGGGCGTTCATGATGTGGGTCTGGGCCCCCACCGCCGTGACCGGATCGTAACCCGCCTGGCCGACGTTGGTCCGGACGTAGTTGCTTTGGTACTGGTAGTCGGCGCGCAGGAATCCAGGGTGATCCATGACCCGGAAATCGTACTGGCCGATGACCGAGGCCTGCCACTTGGGCGCCGGCAGGAACATGCCCTTGCGGACCAGGAAGTTGGTCGAGCCGGGGACCGGCACGTCCTGGGTGTATTCCGCATCGGTGTAGGCGACCGACGGGGACAGGGTGAACCCGCCCAGACGGAACTGGCTCTGAACGTCGAAGCCCTTGGAGGCGGCGCCGCCGGCGTTGGTCACATATGACGAACCGCAGGTGAGGGCGATGGTCAGCTGGGGGTTCTGCCAGTCGATGTAGAAGACGCTGGAGTTGATCTGGGCATGGCCGCCGAACATCCGCATCTTCGCGCCGCCTTCATAGCTCCACACCTTGTCGGAGTTGTAGCTGAGCGGGGTCTGGGCGACGCCGAGCGCCAGGAGTTGCGCCGAGCAGTTGCCCAGCGACGCCGGAGCGTTGATGCCGCCCGCCCGGTAGCCCTGCGCCGCGCTGAAGTAGACCAGATCGGCGGGGCTGATCTGCCAGGAGACGCCCAAGTGCGGGGTGATCGGGGTTTCGACCTGGCCGCCGGAGGTCACGGTGTACTGGATGTCGCCCGGCAGCGCGAAGGGGTGGGCCGGGGTGGCGACGAAGCCGTCCGAGGCGAAGGGGTCGCCGTAGACGGAGCCCTGCAGGAACTGGCTGTAGCTGTTCTGGATCTGCGCCACCCGGACGCCGGCGGTCACCTTCAAGTTCTCGGTCAGGTACCAGTTGGCTTCGCCGAAGCCGGCGATTTCCTTGTCGGTGATCTTCACCCGCCGGATGATCAACGAATTGCCGCTGGCGATGGCCGGGGCGGTCGGTTCAACGCAGTTGTACACCGCGTTGGGCGCGGCGGTGCCGGCGTTGGGCGTGGCGTTACAGGAGAAGGGGATCGCCACGTTGTTGCCGCTCGCCGAGGCGTTCAGCGAGTTCAGGGTGAAGGCTTCGTCGATGCCGCGGATGCTGTAGGACATCAGCGCTTCGTTGGACGGCGTCAGGTCGCCCTGCTTCTGCACATCCGACGAATAGTAGGCGCCGACCACCCAGGTGAAGGGGCGGCTGACCGGGTCGGACGTCAGGCGGAATTCCTGGGTCCAGGCGGCCTTCTTGTTGAAGTAAAGGAATTTCGAATACTGCGTGATCTGGGTCGGGATGCCGAGGAAGGCAGTGCCGCTGCCGCCCACCACGTTGGTGGTGGTGCCGGGGACCACGAACTGACCGCCGATCGTGGCGGCCGAGGTCGTCGTGGTCGGGATGATCGAGGCCCGCGCGCCGGTCTGACCGTCGTTTTCACCGGACGAATTATCCGCCGAGAACGAGGTGATCGACTTGAAGGTGATGCCCTTGGGCAGGTTGTACTCGATGTTCAAGGTCGGGATCGTCAGGGTGTTGGTGCGCGGCGACAGAGCCGCGACCGCGCTGCTGGGGCCCGCCGCCTGGCCGGGCACGGTGATCGTGTGGGCCGGATAGGTGACGCCGTTGACCGTCTGGGCGCCGATTTGGATCTGCTGGGCTCCGTACGGCGTGTAGGCCGTGCAGGCGCCGCAGTTGTTGTTGGCGTAGACCGCGATACCGGTCTTGTACGACCCGAAGAAGGGATAGGGGCCGAAGGTCCAACTCGGGATCGTTGTCGTCGGGAATTGGTAGAAGAAGCCGTTGTTGTTCGGCGCCAGGCCCGTGGCGGGCGGACCGATCCGCACCTTGTTGGTGAAGGTGCCGGCGTTGGTCGTGAATTTCGGGATGTTCTGCCAGTAGACGTCCTGGTCATCGACGTGATCGACCGAGGTGTAGAAGGCTGGGGTGATCTTCAGGTCGGGCGTGACCTGCCAGGTGAAGGCCGCGCGGGCGACGAACTGGTGCCCGCTATTGGTGTCCTTCTTGATGGTCGAGCCATCGTACAGGTTGACGTGGTCCAGGTAGCCGCCGATGTGGCGGTCCCAGGCCGAGATGCGGAAGCCGAGCTTGTCTTGGACGATCGGGCCGCCGGCCGCCGCGCCGAATTCATAGCTGGGCGAGCCGTCCTGAGTGAACGACGCTTCCGTGCGCGCGAACGCTGAATAGCTGGTCAGGCTGGGCTGGGGCGTAATGAAGCGGATCGTGCCGCCTTCCGAACCCGAGCCGAACAGGGTGCCTTGCGGGCCGCGCAGCACTTCGATGCGGTCCAGGTCGAAGATAACCGGAGTGGGCGAGCCGTTGCCGGTAGTGGCGCCGTTGGTGCCGCGCTTCTGGGTCGGGGTGTCGTCTAGATAGACGCCGGTGGTCGGGGCGCCCAGGGTCGAGGAGATGCCGCGGATGGTGATGACCGGGTTGCCTTCGCCCGAGGCGCGGGTGAACACCACCGACGGGGTGGCGCGGGCGAAGTCCTGCACGGTCTTCACGCCCTGCTGGTCCAGCTGCTTCTGGGTGGTGGCGGTGATTGACAGGGCGACCTTGTTCACGGTCGAGGTCTGACGGGTCGCCGTCACGACCACTTCCTGCAGAGTGTTCGACGGGGCTGCTGCGGCCACACGGACCGGGGCCTGAGACGCGACCGGCAAGGGCGCGCTCTGATCTACTATTTTAATCACCGGCAGAGCGCCGCTCTCGACCTTGATGATCAGGAAGGTGCGGCCCGAGCGCCGATAGGTGAGGCCCGTGCCTTCAAGCAGGCGGGCCAGGGTGGTGGAGGCGTCGGCCTGTCCGGAGGCCCCGCGGGAAATCTTGCCGCTCAGCAGATCACCGGTGGCGAGGATCGGTTCATGGCTCTGGACCGCGAAATCGTCCAACGCGGCGGCCAGTGATTTGGGTGGGATATTATAGTTCTGGGCGGATTGCGCCTGAGCGGCGGAAGCAGAGATCAGAGCGATTGCTGCGGCGCCGCAAAATAGGCGCGCGGGATCGATTGCCCGTTTGGACATTTGTTATTTCCCTTCCCTGTCGCGGAGGGTTTATCCCTCCCTATTTACTTACTGACGCCAAGGAACTGCGGCCCCTCAGCCCAGCCATTAAAAAAATATTCACGTGACGGTTAGCCCTCAGGGCGCCGTCAGGACCACCGCTCCTTCGTTCTGCGACTTGATGCTCACGGCCCGGTAGTCGACCAGGGCGCGCACGAACTGGTCCACGTCGCCCGCCATGAAGGCGCCGTAGACGAGCCGATCGGCCACTTTCGGATTGTCGATAACGATCTTGCGCCGCGAATAGCGGTTCATGTCCGCGACGATCGCCCCCAGCGGCTTGTCGTGGAACACCAACTGCCCATCCATCCAGCCCAGCTCGTCCTGATCGTCGACCTTGGTCAGGGTCCAGGCGCCTGGTCCGCCGGACAGCCGGGTGCCGGGGGTGAGGTCGGTGGTGGCGCTCTGCTCGCCGGTCACCGTCGTCTTGTTGGTCGGCATTTTGACCCTGACGCTTCCCTCCACCAGCAGCACCTCGAACCGCTGGGCGTCGGCGGTGACCTGGAAGGCGGTGCCCGTCGCCGTGACCGACTTGCCCGCCGCCTCGACGATGAAGGGCCGCGACTTGTCATGGGCGACTTTGAAGTAGGCGCGTCCGCGGTCCAGATAGATCAGCCGCTTACGCCCGCTCATCCGCGCCCGCACGGTGGTGTCGGTGTCCAGGGTCAGGCGCGAACCGTCGATCAGGCCGATCGACGCCGTCTGGCCAACGCCGGTGCGGAACACCTGGAAGGCGGGCTCCGCCGTCTGGCTGATGACCAGATTGACCACCAGCAGCGCCGCCGCGGCCGCGCCGGCCACCCAGGCTGCGATCAGCAGGGGCCGAGGCTGCCGCTGGGCCGCGGGATAGCGGGACAGGGCGCTCTCGCGCATCGCCAGAACCGCCGGATCGGCGCGGACATGTTCGGATGCGTCCCACAGACCGCTGATCTGCAGATAGGCCTCGCTGTGGGCGACATCCTCGTCGATCCAGGCCTGCAGGGCGGCGCGGTCCGCCTTGGTCATGGCGCCCGAGCGGCTCTTGGCGAACCACTTGGCGGCGTCGCTGCGGATCCGGTCCTGTCCGGGCGGCTGCATGTTCGACGCGGCGCTCATAGCGGGCCCAGATAGCTGCTGAGCATGTCCAGCGCACGGCTGATCAGCTTTTCCACCGCGCTCACCGAGATGCCCATTCTCCGGGCGATGGCGGCGTAGGTCATTTCCTCGAACCGGTGCAGCAGGAAGGCTTCGCGCGAGCGGGCGGGGAGGGCTTCCAGACCCGCGACGAACCGAGCCCAGCCTTCGCGGCCCAGCATGATGCGTTCGGGCGACAGTAGTTCCGGCGCGCCGGAGTCATCGGTCAGCGGATCGCGGAAGGGCCGCCCCTCCACCACGTCATGCCGGTAGCGGCTGATCAGGACATTGTTGGCGATGCGGAAGATGTAGCGTTCGATCTGGTCGATCTCGGAGCGGGCGGCGCCGATCTGCAGCCGTAGGAACACCTCCTGCACCAGGTCCTCCGCATCGGCCCCCGCGCCGCGCTTGAGGAAGTGACGGTGCAGCGCCGGACCGTACTGATCGATCCACGTGCGAAGCTGAGCGCGATCGGCGCTCCTCCTCGCATCGCTCTGATCGCGTAACGGCGCCATCCCCACCTCGTCGGTTCGCCCCTGTCAGTTGACGCGATATTGCGGCCCCACCCCAGCCGCGTCTTGAGCTTTTTTATCCGTCCACGCCGCCGCCGTCGCGCCGCCCTGCAGGATCGTCACAAACTGGCGATAAAGGCCTTTTCCACCCGCTTGGCGGGCAGGCGGGAAACCACGATGACGCTCAGCAAGATTCTCATCGGCGCGGCTTTGAGCGCCGCCATATCCGGGGCCGCCCACGCTCAGTCGGCCAGCTTCGAGACCCGGCATTGGGACACATCGCCCGGTGCGGTCTCGGTCGAGGCGGACGGCAAGACCTTCGTCAATCATGGCCTGGTCGGCGTCGGCCGTCTCAGCGCCGCCACCCGCGACTTCAACAACGAGACCCTGGGCTCCTTCTCGGGCATGGCGCTGCGCTCCTGGCGCCGTCTGCCGGACGGGTCCTACGCGGGGTCCATCGTCACCCTGCCGGACCGGGGCCCCAACAACGTCGGCCCCTTCGCCGACACCACCGACTACGCCAACCGCCTGCACGGCCACAGGCTGACCTTTAAGCCCTACACCGGGTCCGGTTCCGCGCCTGCGGCCACTTTGAAGATCGTCCCCACCGGCGGCTTCCTGCTGAAGGACGCGGTCGGCGCGCGGTTCACCGGCAAGGATCCCGGCGCCAATGTCCTGACCCGCGACGGCATCCGCTATCCGTTGCCTTTGTCGGGCGAGGGCGCGGGCCATATCAGCCTGGATTCCGAGGGGGTCGCCTACCTGCCCGACGGCGGCTTCTACATCTCCGACGAATACGCGGCGGGCCTCTATCTGTTCGACCGCACCGGCAAGCAGACCGGCGCTATCCAGACCGTGCCCGCTCTGTTGCCCATGACCGACGGCAAGCTGAACTTCAACGCGGCCAAGGCTCCGACCACCGGCCGCCGCAATAACCAGGGTCTGGAGGCCGTGGCGGTCAGCCCGGACGGCAAGCGGCTCATCACCATCCTGCAGAGCGCCACCCTGCAGGACAGCGGCTCGGGCGCGGCGGGGCGCAACAACACCCGCATCCTGGTCTACGACATCTCCAAGACCCGCACCCCGACCCAGCCCATCGGCCACTACGTCCTGCAACTGCCGATCTATCGCAAGAACGGGGACGGCAAGGCCGCCGACGCCACCGCCGCCCAGTCCGAGATGGTCGCGCTCAACGACACCCAGTTCCTGGTGCTGTCGCGCGACGGCAATGGCCGCGGTTCCGGATCGGCTGACGCCGCAGTGTTCAAGAGCGTCCTGCTGGTCGACACCGCCGGGGCCACCAACCTGGCCGGCACGCCTTACGAACAGGCGGTTCAGCCCGTCGCGGTCAATGGCGCCCTGGTCGCCGGGATCACGCCGGTCCACCAAGTCGAGCTGGTCAATCTGCTGAACCCGGTGCAGCTGGCCAAGTTCGGCATGAACCTCAATGTGACGCCCTCAACCCCCTTCACCCTGCCTGAGAAGCTGGAGGCGATGGCCCTGGCGCCGGTGTTCGACAAGAAGGCGCCGCACGACTTCTTCCTGTTGGTCGGCAACGACAACGACTTCGAGACCGCCAAAGGGCGCGTCAACGGCCAGGACTTCGACGCCGGGCTGACCAACGCCAACGGGTCTGGCGTCGGCGACAACGACAACATCCTGCTGGTCTATCGCCTGACCCTGCCCACCTACACGCTGCCCAAGGCGGTCAAGGCCCGCGCCAAGCACTGAGACCGCTCAACTCTGGGTCGTGTTCCGGGCCCGTGCTAAGCTTGGCCGTGCCGCCCGGACGCGGCTCCGGGAGGGCTAGGCCATGATCGTCGGTTTGTCGGTAGGCGCTTTCACTACGCTGCATGTCATCATCAGTCTGATCGGCATCGCCTCGGGCCTTCTGGTTCTGCTGGCCATGCTGGCGGGCAGGGAGCCGCCGGGCCTGGCGGGGCTGTTCCTCTGCACCACGATCCTGACCAGCGCGACCGGCTTCCTGTTCCACTCGGCCAAGATCGGTCCGCCCCACGTCGTGGGCGCCATCTCCCTGGTGGTCTTGGCGCTGGCCCTGATCGGCCTCTACCTCAAACACCTCAATGGACCCTGGCGCGCCATCTATGTGATCAGCGCCGTGCTCTCGCTCTACTTCAACGCCTTCGTCGGGGTGGTGCAGGCGTTCGGCAAGATCGGCTTCCTCAAGGCTCTGGCGCCGACAGGCTCCGAGCCGCCGTTCGCCATCGCGCAAGGTCTGGTGTTGCTGCTGTTCGCCGCCCTGGGCTTCCTGGCGGTCAGGAAGTTCCACCCGGCGGTGGCGGCGTCCGCCTGAATCCGCTAGCGAGGCGGGCATGACCGACCCCGTCACGATCTACGGCATCAAGGCCTGCGACACGATGAAGAAGGCGCGCGACTGGCTGGATGGCCGCCGCATGACCTACGCCTTTCATGACTACAAGGCCGTCGGTATCGACCAGGCCACGCTCCAGGCCTGGGCCGGCAAGGTGGGGTGGGAAGTCCTGCTCAACCGCAACGGCACGACCTTCCGCGGCCTGCCGGACGCCGACAAGACAGGGATCGACCAGGCCAAGGCCATAGCCCTGATGCTGGCCCAGCCCTCGATGATCAAACGCCCGGTGCTGGATGTCGGCGGCGCCCTGACCGTCGGCTTCAAGCCCGACGTCTACGCGGCGGTGTTCGGCTAAACGTCCAGTCCTTCGTGGCGCAGCAGCCAGCGCTTGCGCTCGATGCCACCCGCATAGCCGGTCAGGGCGCCGCTCGCGCCGATCACCCGATGGCAGGGCACCACCACGCTGATCGGATTGGAGCCGTTGGCCAGACCCACCGCCCGCACCGCCGGTGGATTGCCAATGTGCCGGGCCAGGTCGCTGTAGCTCCAGGTCTTGCCGGCGGGAATTTGGCGCAGGCCCGCCCAGATGGCCTTCTGGAAAGCCGTGCCGCCGGTCTCGGTGATGATGCCGTCGATGGCCGCGATGTCGCCTGACAGGTAGGCGGCGATCCTGTCGGTGACCGGATGCGCGCCTGATCCGGACTTCAGGACCGCCGCGTCGCCATAGTGCCGCTGTAGCAGCCGGTCCATGCGCTCGGCGTAGTCCTCCCAGTCCAGCGCCCGCAGGCGGTCCTGGTCGTCGGTGGCGATCAGCATGGTCCCGACCGGAGAGGGGACGCGGGCGAGTCGGAAGGCGAGGGGCTGTGTCATGACGGCTAGATGGCATCCCGATCGGTTTGGCGCTGGCGGTTTTCGGACGTTCTAGAAGCGCCTATATCCGTGTCCGAAAGCCGCCAGACTCAGGCGGGCGTGGGACGCATTATAGGTCATGGATTTGGATCAGGACGCCTGTTACCGCGCCGTGGCGACGCGCGACGCCCGCTTCGACGGCCGCTTCTTCGGCGGCGTCACCTCCACGGGCATCTACTGCCGCCCCATCTGCCCGGCCAAGACGCCCAAGCGGCAGAATATGATCTTCTATCCCAGCGCCGCGGCGGCTGAGGAAGCGGGCTTCCGCCCCTGCCTGCGCTGCCGGCCCGAAACCGCGCCGGATGTCGGCGCCTGGCGCGGCTCGTCCAACACCGTTAACCGGGCCCTGGCCCTGATCGAGCTGGGCGCGCTGGACAATGGCGACGTCGCGGCCCTGGGCGAACGGTTGGGTGTCGGCGAGCGGCAGCTACGCCGCCTGTTCCGTCAGCATCTGGGCGCCTCGCCGGTCCAGGTCGCCCAGACCCGGCGCGTGCATCTGGCCAAGCAGCTGCTGCACGAGACCCGCCTGCCCATGGCCGAGGTGGCCCTGGCCTCCGGTTTCGGCAGCATCCGCCGCTTCAACGAGGCCTTCCAGACCCTGTTCGCCCGGCCTCCCGGAGCCCTGCGCCGAGACGCGGGCGAGGATATCGCCGCCGGACCCCAGGGCGAGGTCACCATCCGCCTGCGTTATCGTCCGCCCTATGACTGGCCAGCCATGCTCGCCTTCCTGGCGGCCCGCGCCGTGCCGGGCATGGAGGTGGTCGAGGACGGCGCCTACGCCCGGGTGATCGAACTGGACGGCGAGGTCGGCTCGGTGCGCGTCAGCCCCGGCCAGGGCGACAGCCTCACCGCCGTCGTCCGCTTTCCCCGCCTGTCGGCCCTGCCGGTCATCATCGCCCGCCTGCGCCGCGTGTTCGATCTCAGCGCCGACCCCCAGGCGATCAACGCCCATCTGGCGCAGGACCCGGCCCTGGCCCCCCTGGTCGCCGCGCGGCCAGGCCTGCGCGCTCCGGGTGGCTGGGACGGTTTCGAGCTGGCCATGCGCGCGGTGCTCGGCCAGCAGGTCACGGTCGGCGCCGCCATCCGCCTGGCCGGCAAGCTGGTGCAGACCTATGGCCTCCCCGCGCCCATGGCCGCCACCGGTCATCCCGCACTGACCCACGCCTTTCCGAGACCTGAAACCATCGCCGCCGCCGACCTGACCCACCTGGGAATGCCGGGCGCGCGGGCGCGAGCCCTGTCCACCGTGGCGGCGGCCGTCGCCGACGATCCTCAGCTTCTGGGACTCGGGCGCAGCCTGGAGGAGGCGGTGGCGCGGCTGAAGGCGCTGCCCGGCGTCGGAGAATGGACCGCCCAGTACATTGCCTTGCGCGGCATGCGCGAGCCGGACGCCTTTCCCGCCGCCGACATCGGCCTGATGCGGGCCCTGGCGGATACGGATGGCCGCCGTCCCACTGCCGCCGAACTGCTGGTCCGTGCTGAAGCCTGGCGGCCCTGGCGCGCCTACGCCGCCCAGCACCTGTGGGCCGCTGTTCCCACCTCGACGGAAGCCAGTCAGGCGGCCTAAGGTCCCGCCCCGCAAGTAAGGGTCCCTATCATGGCTTCTGAAACCCCCGTCTGGTTCATCACCGGCTGCACCACCGGCTTTGGCCGCGATCTGGCCGAGCAGGTCTTGGCGCGCGGCTGGCGCTGCGTCATCACCGGGCGAGGCAAGGACCGCATGGCTGACTTGGCTGCGAGCGCTCACGAGCGCGCCCTGGTCCTCGAACTCGACGTCACCAACGACGCGCAGATCAAGGCCGCCGTGGCCGCGGCCACGGACCGCTTCGGCGGCATCGACGTGCTCGTGAACAACGCGGGCTACGGCTACCAGTCCTCGGCGGAGGAGGGCGACGACGCCGCCATCCGCACCGAGTACGACGTCAACGTCTTCGGCCTGTTCGCCGTGACCCGCGCGGTGCTGCCAGGGATGCGGCAGCGCAAGAAAGGCCACATCATCAACATGAGTTCGGTGGCCGGCCTGATCGGCTTCCCGGCCTCGGCCTACTACGCCTCGTCCAAGCACGCGGTGGAGGGCTTCTCCGACTCCCTGGCCTCCGAGGTCGGTCCCCTGGGGATCAAGGTCAGCTGCGTCGAGCCCGGCCCCTTCCGCACCGACTTCGCCGGCCGCTCCCTGCACCAGGACCGGCCCAAGCTGGCCGACTATGCCGAAACCGCCGGTGCGCGCATGGCCACCATGTCGGGCTACAGCGGTCAGCAGCCGGGCGATCCGGCCAAGGCCGCCGCCGCCGTGATCGAGATCGCCGAACGCCCCGAGCCGCCTCGCCACCTGGTGCTCGGCGCCTTCGCCTACGACACCGCCGTCAGGGTGCTCAAGCAGCGGCTGGCGGAGATCGAGGCCCAGCGCGACATCGCCCTGGGCGCCGACTTCCCGAAATAGCGCCTAGAGGGTGGCCGCCAGGGCCGCCAGCTGATCGGTGGCGATGCCCCAGCCGACGTGGAAGCCCATCTTCTCGTGCGCCTCCATGTCCTCGGCGGACCAGTGGCGGATGCGGGCGGTGTAGCGCGTCTTTCCGACCTCATCCTCGAAGGTCAGGATCGCGGTCATGAAAGGCTTGCCCGAGGGGAGCCAAGCCTCGGTATAGGCGTCGGTGAACACCAGCTTCTCGTTGGGGATCACCTCCAGAAAGATGCCGGGATTGGGCATTTGCGTCCCGTCCGGGGCCTGCATGATCACCATGCTCGACCCACCGGCGCGCACGTCCATCTCGGCGAAGATGGTCTTGTAGGGCGGCGGGGTGAACCACTGCACGATCAGCTTCGGGTCGGTCCAGCAGCGATAGAGCTTGTCGCGCGGAGCATCGATCAGGCGGGTCAGGACCAGTTCGTGGGCGGCGGCGGTCATTTTCGGTATCCCCTTGCTTGTTGCGCCCAAAGGACGAGGCAGCGGCGTCCAGTCCGACACCGACCATCCAAAAATCCGCCAGGCAAGTCCCGACCCGAAAAACCGTCACTCGAATGTCGGCGCCGCTCTGCTAGGTTCGTCCTATGCGCGGGCCCAGTGTGGGCGCCGGCAGGAGCACGACCCGATGGACAACCCGACCCAGCATTCCCAACCCCCGGTCAAGGGCGGCGCGGTGCCCTATCTCAGCGTCGACGGCGCGATGAAGGCGGTGGAGTTCTACAAGAAGGCGTTCGGGGCCGAGGTCGCCACCATCATGCCGCCCGACGACAAGGGCCGCACCATGCACGCCCACCTCTACATCAACGGTTCCTCGGTGATGCTTAGCGACTTCTATCCCGAGCATGGCTATGCCCCGGTGCCGGCCGCCGGTTTCAACGTCATGCTGCCTGTGCCCAACATCGACGAGGCCTATCAGCGCGCGGTGGACGCCGGCGCCACGGCCACCATGCCGCCGCAGGACATGTTCTGGGGCGACCGCTACGGCCAGCTGAAGGATCCCTTCGGCGTGGTCTGGGCTCTGAATCAGGGCCAGCCCCGCGCGGACTGAATGGGCGCGGTCCTTGATTGCGGCCTTGGGAACGGCCACATGGCGTGGCAAACGTGCGTCCGCGTAGTGTTGCCGGAGACCTGACGTGTCGTCCCAAGCGAAGATCAAGGTCCGCCGCCTCACCGCGCCGGATATCGCCGCGCACAAGGGCGGCCAGCCGCTCGTCTGCCTGACCGCTTACACCACACCCATGGCCCAGCTGCTGGACGGCGCCTGCGACGTGCTGCTGGTCGGCGATTCCCTCGGCATGGTGCTGCACGGCATGCCCAACACCGTCGGCGTCACCCTGGAAATGATGATCCTGCACGCCCAGGCGGTGATGCGCGGGTCCAGTCAGGCCATGGTGGTGGTCGACATGCCGTTCGGCTCTTACGAGGGCTCGTACGAGCTCGCCTACGAAAACGCCGCCCGACTGATGAAGGAAAGCGGGGCCCAGGCCGTGAAGGTCGAGAGCGGTCCCACGGTGCCCGAGACAATCGCCTATCTGACCGCGCGCGGCGTGCCGGTGATGGGCCATGTGGGCCTGCGTCCCCAGGCGGTGCTGATCAACGGCGGCTTCAAGGCCAAGGGCCGCACCCAGGGCGAACGCGACCGTATCCTTGCCGAAGCGCACGCCACGGCGGACGCCGGCGCCTTCGCGGTGGTGGTGGAGGGCGTGGCCGAAGCTCTGGCCCGCGAAATCACCCAGGCCATCTCCGTGCCGACCATCGGCATCGGCGCCTCGCCTGCCTGCGACGGCCAAATCCTAGTGTCCGAGGACATGCTGGGCCTGTTCGACTGGTCGCCCAAGTTCGTGCGCCGCTACGCCGACCTGCGCGGCGACATCCAGCGCGCGGTCCAGAACTATGCCGACGACGTGCGCGCCCGCCGCTTTCCAGGCGATGCTGAGACCTATTTCGGCAAATCCTGACCGTCTGGACCGCGCCGAATCCCTCCAGGGCCAGCAACGCGACCCAATGCCGCCGTCTTTGACGTGCAAAGCGGGACAGTCACATTGCGGTCGGGTGCGCCAGAAGATAGGGTCCGCCCGCTTTATCGCTTTAGGAGCCAGCCCGCGTGGTCGATGTTTTTGGAGAGGTGGACGAGCAGCTTCGCTCCGAACGCCTCCGCAAGTTTCTGCAGACGGCTGTCCCGGCCTTCATTGGCGCCCTGATCATCGTCCTCGTCGGCGTGATCGGCGTTTGGGGCGTCGATCAGTACAAGGCCAGCCAGGCCGCCAAGCAGTCTCAGGCCTATAGCGACGCCCTCGACACGGCCGCCAAGGGCGACGTGGCCAAGGCGTTCGATCAGTTCGGCGCCATCGCCAAAGGCTCCAGCACTTACGCCAGCCTGTCGCTGATGCAGCAGGCCGGGATTCGCATGGATCAGAACAAGCCGGCCGAGGCGGCCCAGCTGTTCGACAAGGCGGCCCAGGCCACCAAGAGCCAGATGATCGCCGACGTCGCCAGCCTCAAGGCGGCCTACGCCCTGCTGGACACCGCGCCGCTGGATCAGATGGTCTCGCGCCTGACGCCTCTGACCAAGCCGGAGCGGCCCTATCACATCCAGGCGCTCGAAGCCCTGGCCCTGGCCAATCTCGGCGCCGGCAAGACCGCCGACGCCAAGGCCACGCTGGTTCAGCTCAGCAACCTGCTCGACACCCCTGATTCCGCCCGCCAACGGGCCCAGGCAACCATCGCCCTGATCGATTCGGGCACTGCCGGCAGTATCAAGTCTCTGGCGCAGCAGGCCCTGACGGCCACGCCGACGCCCCTGGCGCCCCCGGCTCAGGCCGGCGGCCCGCCGCAACCTCCTGCCCAGGCCCAAGGCCAACCGGAAGCCCCGCAATGACGTCACTAAAGGCTTTGGCCAAATCCGGCGCGGCTGTCCGCGCCCTGACCGTCGTTGCGACGGTGGCCGTCGGCCTGTCCGGCTGCGCGGCGATCGACAAGATCAGCGCCATCGGTAAGACCGTGAACAAGTCCGTGGCCACCGCGGGCGAGCGTATCCCCGTGCTGCCGGAAACCGATCAGCTGCAGCCCGCCGCCGCCTTGCGCGGCCAGGACTTCGCCATTCCTCAGCCGGTCAAGATCGCCGACTGGCCCCTGCCGGGCGGCACGCCCGAGCAGTCGGTCGAGAACGCCGCCGCCGGGGCCAACCTCACCATCGCCTGGCGCCGTGGCCTGGGCGTTTCCGGCGCCAATCGCGCCCACTATGTCACCGCGCCTCCGGTCGAGGCCGAGGGCAAGGTGTTCGCCATGGATGGTCAGGCCCACGTCTCGGCCCACGACGCCCAGTCCGGCTCCCAGGCCTGGACCACCAATCTGCAATCGCGCGACCGCCGCGACCGCGACGCCTACGGCGGCGGCGTGGCCTACGCCAATGGCCGCGTGTTCGTGACCTCCGGCTACCGCACCATCTCCGCGCTGGACGCCAAGACCGGCAAGGTGATCTGGTCGACCAAGACCGACGCCCCGATCCACGCGGCTCCCACCGTCTCCGACGGCCGGGTCTACGCCGTGACCCTGGACGACCAGCTGCTGGCCTTCGACACCGACAAGGGCCAGCCCGTCTGGAACTATCAGGCGATCATCGAGCCGGCCCGCATCCTGTCCGCCTCCAGCCCCGCCATCTCCAACGGCACCATCGTCACCGGGTTCGCCTCGGGCGAACTGATCGCCCAGGGCGCCGCCAACGGCACCGACGTCTGGACCCAGGCCTTGTCGCAATCCAGCCGCAACAACGCGTTGTCGGAAATCCGCGACATCGCGGGCCGCCCGGTCATCTACCGTGGCGACGTGTTCGCGGTGAGCCACTCGGGTCTGTTCAGCGCCGTGGACCTGCGCACCGGCGCTCCGCGCTGGACCCTGCCGGTCTCCAGCCAGAACACGCCCTGGCCCGCCGGCGACGTGGTCTACATCGTCTCCGAAACCGGTCAGCTGATCTGCATCGCCCGCGAAAGCGGTCAGGTCTATTGGCAGCAAGATCTCAACGCCGCTCCGCTGGTGACCACCACCCGCCGCGGCCGCGTGCGCAAGCCCAAGACGCCCAAGCCGGCCTTCTGGTCGGGGCCCTTCATGGCCTCCAATCACCTGATCCTGGTGTCCAGCAATGGCGACATGGAGCAGCGCGACCCTCACACCGGCGTCCTCGAGCGCAGCATCAAGCTGGGCTCGGCGGCCATGCAGCCGCCGATCGCGGCGGGCGACATGCTCTATCTGGTGACCGAAAAGGCCGAGTTGATCGCCTTCCGTTAAGGCCTGACACTCTCGTCCAACTCTTTAGCCCTGCTGCCGGAGGCCGCGCATGGCGCCGCGCGCGCTCAAGCTTGCCATTGTCGGACGTCCCAACGTCGGCAAATCCACGCTGTTCAACCGACTGGCCGGGCGCAAGCTCGCCATCGTCGATGACCAGCCGGGGGTGACCCGCGACCGCAAGTTCGCCATCGGCCGCCTCGGCGACCTCGACCTGCAGCTGATCGACACCGCCGGCTTCGAGGACGTCTCCGACGAGAGTCTTGAGGCGCGCATGCGTCACCAGACCGAGCTGGCCATCGAGGAAGCCGAGGTCGCGCTGTTCCTGGTCGACGCCCGCGACGGGATCATGCCGCTGGACCGCACCTTCGCCGAAATCCTGCGCCGCTCAGGCAAGCCGGTGATCCTGGCCGCCAACAAGGCCGAGGGCCGGGCAGGGGAGGCGGGCGCTCTGGAAGCTTTCGACCTGGGCATGGGCGAACCCCTGTCCATCTCCGCTGAGCACGGGGAGGGCATGTCCGACCTCTATTACGCCCTGCTGGAAGCCTCCCCCGAAGGCATCGGTGAGGAAGAGGATCAGGACGGCGACAATCCCATCAAGATCGTCATCGTCGGGCGCCCCAACGCGGGCAAGTCGACCCTGGTCAACAGCCTGATCGGCGAGGACCGCCTGCTGACCGGCCCCGAGGCCGGCATCACCCGCGACGCCATCCCGGTGGACTGGGAGTTCGACGGGGTGAAGATCCGCCTGGTCGACACGGCGGGCCTGCGCCGCAAGGCGCGGGTGCAGGAGAAGCTGGAGAAGCTGTCGACCCAGGACTCGATCCGCTCGATCACCTTCGCCGAGGTGGTGGTGCTGGTGATGGACGCCACCCACCCCTTCGAGATTCAGGACCTGCAGATCGCCGATCTGGTCGAACGCGAGGGCCGGGCCCTGGTGTTCGTCCTGGCCAAGTGGGATCTGGTCGATGACCCCCAGGCGACGCTCAAGGAATTCCTGCAGCGGGCCGAGGAAGTCCTGCCCCAGCTGCGCGGCTCGCCGGTGGTGGCCCTGTCGGCGGAAACGGGCCGGGGCCTGGACAGGTTGATGCCTGCGGTCGCCAAGGTGCACAAGGACTGGTCGACCAAGGTCAAGACGCGCGACCTTAACGACTGGCTGAAGATGGCCGTGCAGCGCCACCCGCCTCCCGCCGTCAACGGAAAGCGGATCAAGCCTAAATACGTCGCCCAGACCAAGGCGCGCCCGCCGACCTTCGTCCTGTTCGCCGCCCGCGCCGACCAACTCCCCGACAGCTATCGCCGCTATCTGATCAATAGCCTGCGCGAGAGCTTCGACCTGCCCGGCGTGCCGATCCGCGTCAGCATCCGTCAGGGCGGCAACCCCTTCGTCGCCGAAGAAGGCGCGCGGCCCTGGATGGCCGATCAGGGACGCGGCGGGCCCAAGACCAGCTCGCGCCGGGCCAACTACGGGACCGCCAACCACGGCAAGACCAAGCGGCCCACCACGGCCTCCTCGGCCATGCCCGCTGAGCAGACCTCGTTCGACGACGAGCCCGCGCCCAAGAAGGCCGCCGTGCGCCAGAAGCCCGAGGCGGCTCCGGCTAAGACAGCGGCCAAGACCAAGGCCAAGCCGCATCTGCGCGCCAAGCCGGCGGGCAAGACCGCTTCCACCCGCAAGCCGATTCCCGTGCACAAGGGGCCGCGCAAGGCCTTCGTCAAACCGCCCACCCGCTCGGGCGGCCGCGCGAGCTCCAAGCCGGGGCCCAGGCCGGGACCGCGCCGAGGCCGCTAGAGGCGTGCAACCAATCTCCGGGGCGGGGGGTTGAAAACCCGTCCGGGGGGTCAAGACCGGAGCAGTAGCATGCACAAGATCATCCTCGGCGGCGCGGCCGCCCTTCTCCTCACCACGACGGCCCTGGCCGCGCCCGGTGGCGCCGCTGGCGGCACAGGCGGCGTGGCCGGAACCGTCGGCTCCACGGGTTCGGCGACCACGGGTTCCAGCTCCACAATGGGCGCCGCCCCTGATGCGGTGCTCGGCGGGCCGACCGCTACCGGCGGGGTCTCGACTGGCACCACCGCTCCCGGGGTGGCTGGCGGCGTGAGCTCCAATGGCCCGGCGGGCTCCACGGCAGCTATCGCCGGCTCGCAATACGCCCCAGCGGGTTCGCCCTCCGCCAGTGTCGGCGGCGGCATCAACGCCACCCTCAGCGCGGGCGCCATCCCCAGCAACGTCCCCAGCGCCGCGCCCGGGACAATCATGAGCGCCTCGCGCGGCGTCGCTCGCGCGCCCAACGCGCCGGGCGTGGTCAATCGGCGAGCTCCCCTCAACGGTTCGGCGACCGGCAACTAATCCCGGCCCTGGGGATTGGATTCCGGAGTGCAGTATCCGGAGCAAACCCGATGTTGACCAAGATCACCGTGGGCGGCTTGGCCGCCCTTCTTCTGTGCGGTTCGGCGGTGGCCCAGACTGCCCCTCCCAAGAGCAAAGCTGCGGCCTCTTCCCCCGCCGCCCGGCGCACCGCCGCCGAGGCCGCCGCTGCAGCCCGCGAGGCGCCCAGCAGCGCGGCCATTGTCGATCCCTCCGCCGCTCCGGCGGCCGCCGATGTGGTGCGGACCCCGGCGCCGGGTGATCTACAATCTGATGCAGTTTCTGGGTCGCCCTCGGTCGGCGGGGAGACCCGTCCGGGCGCGGCCACGGGTGCGGGCATCAATCCCGGCGTCAATGCCGGCATCGGCACGGGCCGTGGCGGCGCGGGTGCGGGCGGCTCGCTCGGCGCGGGCGTCCGCGGCGGTCTCTAGGACCTGCTGGCTTTCCAGTCGCGGAATTCGACACGCGCGGCGGGGCTCAGGTCCGGCCGCGCCAGGTCCACCACCAGCGGTGAGATCTCGGCGGGCGCGGGCAGGGTGGCCGGGTCCTCGCCCGGATAGGCCTTGGCCCGCATCACCGTGCGCATCGGCCCCGGCTGCAGCAGCACGGTGCGGATCGGGGTCTGTTCGATCTCGTCCTGCCAGCAGCCGACGATCGACTCCATGCCCGCCTTGGACGCCGCATAGACCCCCCAGAAGGCGCGGGGCTTGGTCGCCACCCCGGTGGTCAGGAAGATCGCCCGTCCCGCCGCCGACTTGCGCAGCAGCGGCTCCAGCGAACGGATCAGGCGGTAGGACGCTGTGAGGTTCACCGCCATCACCCGGTCCCACAGCTTGGGCTCGATGTGCGAGGCGGGCGTCAGTTCGCCCAGCAGTCCCGCCGCGTGCACCAGGATGTCGAGCTTGCCCCAGCGCTGATGGATGGCGCCGCCCAGATGGTCGATGTCGTCGCCCTTGGCCAGGTCCAGCGGGACCAGGGTGGCGTGCTGGCCGGTGGCCTTGAAGATATCGTCGTCCAGCGCCTCCAGCGCCCCCTGGGTCCGTCCGACCGCGATCACATGGGCCCCCGCCTCCGCCAGGCCGAAAGCGCAGGCGCGGCCGATCCCGCGCGTGGCGCCGGTGACAAGGGCGATCAGCCCGTCCAGCGGACGGTCGGAAGAGGAAGCGTCGGTCATGGCGAGGTTCTAGAGGGGTGGTTAGGCGCTGACCAGCAGCGACAGCTGCCTTTCGACGACCTCGTTGCGGCCTTCGGCGATCTCGCGGTCCAGCAGGCGGGTGGGGTAGTCGCCGGTGAAATAGTGGTCGGTGAATTGCGGCTGAGACGGATTGCGCGCCCCGCAGTCCATCGCCCAGTAGAGCCCCTCGACCGACAGGAAGCCCAGGCTGTCCACCTCCAGCATTTTCGCCATCTCCTCCAGCGAATGATTGGCAGCCAGCAGCTGTTCGCGCTCGGGCATGTCGATGCCGTAGAAGTCCGGCCACTGGATCGGCGGCGAGGCCGAGCGCAGGTGCACCTCCTTGGCGCCCGCCTCGCGGACCATGCGCACGATCTTCAGCGAGGTGGTGCCGCGCACCACGGAGTCGTCGATCAGCACCACCCGCTTGCCTTCCAGCACCGCGCGATTGGGGCTGTGCTTCATGCGCACGCCCAGTTCGCGCACGCCCTGGGTCGGCTGGATGAAGGTGCGTCCGACATAGTGGTTGCGGATGATGCCCATCTCGAATGGCGTGCCGGAGGCCTGCGAGAAGCCCAGCGCCGCCGGAACCCCGGAGTCCGGCACCGGCACGATCACATCGGCCTCGATCCGCGTCTCCTCGGCCAGCCGGCGGCCCATGCGCTTGCGCACCTCATAAACCGAGCGCCCATTCACCACGCTGTCGGGGCGGGCGAAGTAGACGTATTCGAACACGCAGGGGCGGGCGATCGAGGCGGGGAAGGGGTGCAGGCTCTCCACCCGGCCCTTGGAGATCACGATCATCTCGCCGTGACCCACGTCGCGCACGAAGCGGGCGCCGATCATGTCCAGCGCGCAGGTTTCAGACGCCAGCACCGGCTTGCCGTTCAGGTCGCCCAGCACCAGCGGCCGGATTCCTAAGGGGTCGCGCACCCCGATCATCTTCTTGTTGGTCAGGGCCACAAGGGCGTAGCCGCCCTCGATCTGCTGCAGGGCGTCGATGAAGCGGTCCACCACCTTGGCTTTGCGCGAGCGGGCGATCAGGTGAAGGATCACCTCGCTGTCCGACGTTGATTGGAAGATCGAGCCCTCGCTCACCAGCCGTTCGCGGATGGCCAGGAAGTTGGTCAGGTTGCCGTTGTGGGCGATGGCCACGCCGCCGGCTTCCAGATCGGCGAACATCGGCTGCACGTTGCGCAGATTGCTGCCGCCGGCGGTGGAATAGCGGGTGTGGCCGATGGCCATGGTCCCTGGCATGCGCTGCACTAGGTCAGGGCCGGTGAAGGCGTCGCCGACATAGCCCAGGTGCCGTTCGGTGTGGAATCGCTGACCGTCGAACGCCGCGATGCCGCAAGCCTCCTGGCCGCGGTGCTGCAGGGCGTGCAGGCCCAGCGCCGTCACCGCCGAAGCCTCGGGGATGTCGAACACCCCGAACACGCCGCATTCCAGCCGGGGCCGGTCGTCGTCGATGTCGCGATAGGGCAGGGGCGATTGGGTCTCGCCGGAATGGCCGATCTGCAGATGGGTCATCGAGGCTTCTCCACAGACTTGTCGCCACCGTCAGAGACGGCCTGTTGCAGGGCCGGCGCCAGCTTTCCCGCCACCGCCAGGCCTCCCGGTTTGAGCGCCTTCAGCGCCTTGCCGCTATCTACAGCCGCCGGATAGAGGGCGGCGTGGGAGATCCAGCCGGGCATCCGCTCGGGCGGCGTGGCCGCCGCGAACACCAGCTGGAAGACTCCCAGTACCACGAAACCCCTTATGAGGCCGATTCCCAGTCCGGCGAGGCGGTCCAGGCTGCTCAGGGCGTGCACATCATGCACGCTGCGCGATACCCCGGCGCCGATCATCCGCACCGCTATATAGGCGACCACGAAGCCGGCCAGCAGGGCTGCGGTGTTGGCGACCCAGGCGGGATGCATCAGATGGCGCGCCAGCGGGCCGGTAAAGCGCAGGGCGAACAGGGCCACGGCCACCGCCGCGACGAAGGCGATCACGGTCGTCAACTCGCGCAGCGCCCCCCGGGCGAACCCGATCAGACCCGACGCGGCCAGGATCAGCAAAGCGATCATATCGAACTGGGTCACGTCCGCCTTGGTCCTTACTTACTCACGTCCAGTTGGCCGCTCCGATGCGCTCGATCGCCTCGGCCAGGCGCCGCACGCCGGTCACCGGCATCGATCCCAATTCGGCCGCCGCCGCCGGGGCGAAAGCGCGCCCGAAGCCCAGCTTGGCCGCTTCCTTCAGCCGGCTCTCCATGCGGCTGACCGGCCGCACGTCGCCTGACAGGCTGATTTCGCCGAACACCACGCAGTCCTGCGGCAGGGGCGTATCCAGCGCCGAGGAGGCCAGGGCCGCCGCCGCCGCGAGGTCCGCCGCCGGCTCGCTGATCCGCAGGCCTCCGGCGACGTTCAAGTAGACGTCGCGCTGACCAAAGCCAAGGCCGCAACGCGATTCCAGCACCGCCAAAACCATCGCCAGCCGCCCGGAATCCCAGCCCACCACCGCGCGCCGGGGTGTTCCGTAGGCGGAGGGCGCCACCAAGGCCTGGAATTCCACCAGCACCGGCCGCGATCCTTCGATCCCGGCGAACACCGCCGCCCCCGCCGCCCGCTCTCCGCCCTCGTTCAGGAACAGGGCAGAGGGGTTGGTCACTTCGCGCAGGCCCGAATCGCCCATCTCGAACACGCCGATCTCGTCGGTGGCGCCGAAGCGGTTCTTGGCCGCGCGCAGGATGCGGAACGGGTAGCCGCGCTCCCCCTCGAAGGCGAGCACCGCGTCGACCATATGCTCGACCACGCGCGGACCGGCGATGGCCCCGTCCTTGGTCACATGGCCCACCAGGATCACCGCCACGCCACGCTTCTTGGCCAGCCTGACCAGCTCGCCCGCCGCCGCCCGCACCTGGGTCACCGAGCCGGGCCCCGCCTCATGTGCGTCGCTCCAGATGGTCTGGATGGAATCGATCACCACCAGATCGAACTGCTCACGCTTCAGCCCATCCACGATGTCCCGCAGCGAGGTCTCCGCCGCCAGCTTGACCGAGGCGTCCGACACCCCCATCCGCCCGGCCCGGCCGCGCACCTGATCCACCGCCTCCTCGCCCGAGATGTAGGCGCAGCGCGCGCCCCGCGCCGCCGCCGAGGCGCACACCTGCAGCAGCAGGGTCGACTTGCCCACGCCCGGATCGCCCGCCAGCAGGATCGCCGACCCCGGCGCCACCCCGCCGCCGCACACCCGGTCGAACTCCGCGACCCCGGTGATCACGCGGGGCAGGGCGACCTCTTCGGATTGCAGGGTCTCGAAGCTCAGCCCCCGCGCCTTGGTCGCCTTGCTGACCGCAAGTCCCCCCGGCGGCCCGCCGGAGCGTTCCTCCGCCAGACTGTTCCAGGCGTTGCAGGCCGTGCACTGGCCCGCCCACTTTGGGTGAACCGCGCCGCAGATCTGACAGATGTAGGCGGAGCCATCCCTGGCCATGGTCGTGTTCCGATCCGGCGAATCACAGCGTCGCCCGAACGATGTTAGCCCATCGCCCCGCTTACCCGAGACAATGTTCTATATATGTTCTCATCTGGTTACTAGCCGGCGGCGCCCAGATAGACCCGCTCCGCCCGCCGCCCCAGCCCCGTGAGGATGGCGTGGGCGATAGTCCCGCCCGCCTTGGCCACATCGTCCAGCGGCAGGTTCGGGCCCAGCAGTTCCACCATCGCTCCCGGCGCCGCCGCGTCGCAGCCCGTCACGTCGATCACCAGCAGATCCATCGACACCCGCCCGAGCACGGGCCGCAGCGCCCCGGCGAACCACACCTTGCCTTCCGGCCACGCCGCCCGGGGCACGCCGTCGGCATAGCCCGCCGCCACGATGGCCGCGCGATAGGGCCGGTCGGCCTCGAAGTCCGCGCCGTAGCCCACCGTCTCGCCCGCCGCCACCGCCCGCACGTCCAGGATCGGCGCCTCCAGCCGCGCCACCGCCGCGATCCGCTTGTCCGGCCGGTTAAACGGCCCGCCGCCATAGAGCCCCACGCCGGGGCGCACCAGCTCGTGGTGGAAGTCCGCGCCCAGGAACACGCCCGCGCTGTTGGACAGGCTGGCCCGCGCATTGGGGAAGAGGGCGCGCGCCTTCCTGAAACGCCCGGCCTGACGCGCGTTCAGCGGATGCTCCTCGTGGTCGGCGCAGGCCAGGTGGCTCATCACCAGGCCGATATCCAGCCCCGTCAGCCGGTCCGGCGCCGCCGCCAGCGCCTCCAGTTCCTCCGGCCGCAACCCCAGCCGGTTCATGCCGGTGTCGATGTGCAGACCGCAGGGCAGGGCGCTCCCATGCGCGCGGGAAAAGGTCGAATAAACCTCAACTTGCCCAGGACTATTCAGAATCGGAATGAGCGTTGAGGCCGCCAACCGGGGCCCCGATCCGCCCGTAGCCCCGTCGAACACATGAATGGCCGCGGGCCGCTCCGGCCCCAGCGCCGCCCGCAACGCCTCGCCTTCCTCCAGCCGCGCCACGAAGAAGCTCCGCGCCCCCTCAGCCCACAGCCGCCGGGAAACCTCCGCCGCCCCCAGCCCATACCCGTCCGCCTTCACCACCGGCCCCACCTCGGCCCCCGCAGCTTGCGCGCGAAACAGAGCGTAGTTGGCCGCTAGGGCGTCGAGGTCCACGGTCAGACGGGCGCGTTGGGCGGGCATGAGGTGGTGTTAGCGTACAAATCCTCCACCGCGAAGCGGGGGAGGTGGCCCGGAGGGCCGGAGGGGGCGCGCTCAACCTATGCCCCCTCAGTCGCTTCGCGACAGCTCCTCCGTTTCACGGTGGAGCATCCCCCTACCGCTTCTCGAACCGTCCCTCGCGGGCCAGGTTGCTGAACTTGGTCAGGTCGGAGTTGAAGTGCAGCTTCACCGTGCCGATGGGGCCGTGGCGCTGCTTGCCGATGATGACCTCGGCGACGTGTTGGATCTTGTCCAAGTCCTCCTGCCAGGCCAGGTGCTCGGGGCTGCCTTCGCGCGGTTCGGCGCGGCCGAGGTAGTAGGCCTCGCGGTAGACGAACATCACCATGTCGGCGTCCTGCTCGATCGAGCCGGATTCGCGCAGGTCCGACAGCTGGGGCCGCTTATCCTCGCGGTTCTCGACCTGACGCGACAGCTGCGACAGGGCCAGCACCGGCACCGCCAGCTCCTTGGCCAGGGCCTTCAGCCCCTGGGTGATCATCGAGACTTCCTGCACCCGGTTGTCGGTGCGGCTGTTTTCCGCCCCGGTCAGCAACTGCAGATAGTCGATCACGATCAGATCGAGGCCCTGCTGCCGCTTCAGGCGCCGGGCCCGCGCGGCCAGCTTGGAGATGGAGAGGCCGCCGGTGTCGTCGAAGTGCAGGGGGGCTTCCTGGATTTCCAGGGCCGCGTCGCGCACCCGCCCGAATTCCGAGGCGTCGATCTCGCCCTTGCGCAGCCGGTCCGATGGCACGCCCGAGGTTTCCGCCAGCACGCGCATAGCCAGCTGTTCGGCCGACATTTCCAGCGAGAAGAAGGCGACCACGCCCCCGTTCGAGGTCTTGCGCGAGCCGTCCGGCTGGATGTCGTAGGCGTAGCTCTTGGCCACGTGGAAGGCGATGTTGGCCGCCAGGGCTGATTTGCCCATCGAGGGGCGTCCGGCCAGGATGATCAGATCGGAGGGGTGCAGCCCGCCCAGCATCCGGTCCAGATCGATCAGGCCGGTGGAGACGCCCGACAGGCCCCCGTCGCGGCCGAAGGCCTCCGCCGCCATGTCCACCGCGCCCTGCAGGGCGTCGGCGAAATTGACGAATCCGGTCGAGCTCTGGCCGGTCTCCGCCAGGGTGTAGAGCGACTGTTCCGCCGCCTCGATCTGGTCCTTGGCGTCGTGCTCGACGTCGCTCTGGGCGGCGTTGGACATCTCCCCGCCGATCCGGATCAGGTCGCGGCGCAAAGCGAGGTCATAGACCACCCGCTCATAGTCCGGCGCATTGGCCGCCGGCGGGGCCCGGTCCACCAGGTCGGCGAGGTAACGCAGTCCGCCCAGCTCCTCGAACGCCGGATCGCGCTTGAACCGCTCCATCAGCACGATGGGTTCGGCCAGTTGGCCCTTGCGGATATGGTCCTCCATCGCCTGGAACAGACGCTGGTGGAAGGGTTCGTAGAAGTGGTGCGCCTTCAGCCGGTCGCTCAGCCGCTCATAGGCCGCGTTGTCGAAAAGCACCGCGCCCAGCAGCGCCTGCTCGGCCTCGATATTGGCCGGCGCATGCATGGGGTGAGGCTCTGCGCCACGCAGATCGAGGGCTGGAACTATGGTCATGACGGCAGGATAAACGAACGCCCGGCGGGGCGCGCGCGGGCATCCGGCGCCCTCCACAGCTAAAGCTTCGCCTGGGGATAAAATCCCGCGTTCGGACAAAAGAAAAGGCGGCGAGGGGGTGAGCCCGCGCCGCCTGATCTTCAGTGCGTTATCGAAGTCCGGCCTTACCGGTCGGCCCCGAAATCGACTTCGTGCGAACCGGCGCCGCCTTCGAGCATGTCGGAGGCCGCCTCTTCCGCCGCGACGCGATCTTCCTCGAATTGCGAGGCGATCACGTTCTCGCCGCGGGCCTGACGTTCGGCCTCGTCCTGCGAGCGGGCGATGTTCATGGTGACGGTGACCGTCACTTCGGGGTGAAGGCGGACCTTCACCTCGTGCACGCCCAGCGTCTTGATCGGCTTGTCCAGCACGACCTGCGAACGGTCCAGCTTGCCGCCGGCCGCCGCCACCGCGTCGGACACGTCACGGCCCGAAACCGAGCCGTACAGCTGGCCGCTTTCGCCCGCCTGACGGATCAGGATGTAGGAGGTGTTGTCCAGGGTCGTCGCCTGTTCTTCGGCGGCTTCCTTGGCCTTGGTGTTGCGCACTTCGATATCGGCGCGCTGGCCTTCGAAGACCTTCAGGTTGGCGGATGTCGCCCGCAGCGCCTTGTGGCGCGGCAGCAGGAAGTTACGGGCGAAGCCGTCCTTCACAGTGACCGTGTCGCCGAGGCCGCCAAGGCGCTCGACGCGTTCCAGCAGAATAACTTTCATGGCTGCGCCCTCCTTATTTCACGACATAGGGCAGCAGGGCGAGGAAGCGGGCGCGCTTGATGGCCTTGGCCAGTTCGCGTTGCTTCTTGGCCGAAACCGCGGTGATGCGCGAGGGCACGATCTTGCCGCGCTCGGAGACGTAACGCTGCAGCAGCTTCACGTCCTTGTAGTCGATCTTCGGAGCGCCGGCGCCCGAGAACGGGCAAACCTTGCGGCGGCGGAAGAAGGGGCGGCGCGATCCGCCGGCGGCGGAGCCGGCTTCTTCGGGAGCGGTAACGTCGGTCATGATGTCTGCTCCTTAAACCGGCATGTCGTCGTAGCCGCGGCCCGGGCGCTCGCTGCGGTCGCGGTCGCGATCGCGGCGGGCCAGAACCGGCGACAGTTCCAGGTCCAGCTCTTCGACCCGAACGGTCAGGTAGCGCAGCACGTCTTCGTTGATCGACAGCTGGCGCTCCATTTCCTTGACCGCGTCGGCGGGCGAGTTCAGGGCGAGGAGGGAATAGTGACCCTTCCGGTTCTTCTTGATCCGGTAGGTCAGGTTGCGGAGGCCCCAATATTCGATCTTGGCGACGGTGCCGCCGCCAACTTCGATGAGGGCCTTGAGGGTGTCGTTGAGGGCTTCGGCCTGTTGCGGCGAGATATCCTGCCGCGCAATGACCACGTGCTCGTAAAGCGCCATGCTGTCCTTCTTCCGTTGCGGAGGGCGGCGTCGGGGCTGGCGGAAGATCCGGCCCGGGACGATGGATCAGTCGCGGCGTCGGGAACGGCATGTCCCCAAGCTTGAAGGGTCCGCGAATGACCGCCTTCCAAGAGAGGGCGCGCTAATACGGCAAAAGGCGCTTCAGGGCAAGGCCGTGCGCCTTCTCGGGACCAGCTTTACGGCAGGTCCTTCTTGGGGATGGCCGCGATCTCTTCGGGCGTCAGCTTGGTGATCGTCTTGATCATCAGGAAATCGCGCCCGATCCCCGTGCCCTGGGCCACGCTCAGCTGCAGGTCGATGGGCGAGCAGACGATGTCGGGCCCGTGCACCACATTGACCAGGTGCGAGTCCGGCCACGTCAGCATCGAGGAGCTGAAGTTCAGGTCCAGCCGATAGATGTCGTGCATCCTGACCCGCAGATAGAGGGTCTTGTCGTTGGGCGCGTGCCAGCCCTGCCAGTCGGTGGTGCGGAAGCAGCTTTGCGAGGCCAGGCGGTTGTCGGGGGTCGCGGCCGATGCCGCGCCGGCCAGGCCGATCAGGGCGGCGGCGACAGCGCCGCCAAGCAGGAAGGATTTCATTGCGTCTCTCCAGGCCCCCGGAAGACCTATAGATTTGGCCGAACCCGCCGTTTTTCAAGAGAAAAGCGCCGGAGCAGGGCCCCGGCGCTTCACTTTTCGTCGATGGAGCGGGTCTTAGCCGCCCGACTTGATCTTGGTCACCGCCGCCAGGGTCTGGCTGACGTGATCATCCGGCTTCAGGTTGGAGTAGCTCAGGACGATCTTGTGGTCCTTGGCGATCACATAGCTGTCGCGGCCCGACCAGCCCGGCTTGAACACCAGGGACGAGGCGTAGAGCTTGGCGATCGAGCCGTCGGTGTCGGCGGCGATCGGGAACTTGCCCGAGCAGTAGCGGGTGTCCTTGGAGAACTCACCGACCCGGTCGACGTTGCCGGCGGTCACGCCGATGATGGTGGCGCCCTCGGCCTTGAACTTGTCGGCGGACTCCGCGAACAGGTGGGCCTCGATCTGGCAGCCGGTGGTGAAGGCGGCGGGGAAGAAATAGACCACGACCGGGCCCTTCTTCAGTTCCTTGTCCAGGTCGAAGTCGTACTTTTCGCCGGCCAGATAGGCGGTGGCCTTGAATTCGGGAGCCTTGGCGCCCTGATCCAGGGCGGCGTGGGCGGCGATGGCGGTCAGTCCGCTCACGCTAACGGCGGCGGCGGTCGCGAGGGCGAGAACGCGGGCTTTCATCGGATTTCCTCCAGCGGCGGCATCGGGGCCGCATCGGGCGGTACATTGACCTTGCACCGGTGCGTCCGCAAGTCCCCGCCGCGCTTGCCCCCCTGGGCCTAATCCCCTAACCCTCCGCCCCAGATTCAACAGGAGACTCGCTCATGAGCCTCGCCTTCCTCTTCCCTGGGCAGGGCAGCCAGGCCCTGGGCATGGGCGCCGCCCTCGCCGACGCCTTCCCCTCAGCCCGCCAGGTCTTTCAGGAAGTCGACGACGCCCTGAACCAGAAGCTGTTCAAGCTGATGCGCGAGGGCCCCGAGAGCGACCTGACCCTGACCGAGAACGCCCAGCCCGCCCTGATGGCGGTCAGCGTGGCGGTGGTCCGCGCCCTGAAGGCCGAGTTCGGCGTCGACATCACCCTCGCCGCCTTCGTCGCCGGCCACAGCCTTGGCGAATACTCCGCCCTGGCCGCGGTGGACTCCATCGCCCTGACCGATACCGCGCGTCTCTTGAAGCTGCGCGGCCAGGCCATGCAGCGGGCCGTGCCGGTGGGCGAGGGGGCCATGGCTTCCCTGATCGGGCCCAAGGCCGATGTGGCCCTGGCCGAAGCCGCCGCCCTGGCCGGCTCCGAACTGGGCGTCTGCGTCGTGGCCAACGATAACAACGCCGGCAACGTCGTCATCTCCGGGACCAAGGCCGCGGTCGACCGCGCCATCGAGAAGGCCAAGGAGCTGGGCGCGCGGGCCATCCCGCTGAACGTGTCGGCGCCCTTCCACTGTCCGCTGATGGCGCCCGCCGCCGAGGAGATGCGCGCCGCCCTGGCCGCCACCGCCATCCAGGCCCCGCGCACGCCCCTGGTGACCAACGTCACCGCCCGCCCGACCCTGGACCCGGAAGCGATCCGCAAGCTGCTGGTCGAGCAGGTCACCGGCCGCGTGCGTTGGCGCGAGAGCATCGAATGGCTGGCCGCCGACGGCGGCGTGACCCGCTTCGCCGAGCTGGGCTCGGGCAAGGTGCTGACCGGCATCGCCAAGCGCATCGCCCCGGACGCCGAGGGCGCGGCCCTGAACACTCCCGAAGACCTCGAAGCCTTCGCCAAAAGCCTCTAAGGAGCCGGCATCATGTTCGATCTGTCAGGCAAGACCGCCCTGGTCACCGGCGCCTCCGGCGGCATCGGCAAGGCCATCGCCCAGAAGCTGCACGCCCAGGGCGCCCACGTCGTGCTGTCGGGAACGCGTCTGGAGGCCCTGGAGGCCCTGGCCGCCGAGCTTGGGCCCCGCACGTCCCTGGTCACCGCCAATCTCGGCGACTCCGCCTCGGTGGACGGCTTGATGGAACAGGCCGAGACCGCCGCCGGCGCTGGGGTCGATATTCTGGTGTCCAACGCCGGCCTGACCCGCGACGGCCTGCTGATGCGGATGAAGGACGAGGACTGGGAAACCGTCATCAAGGTCAATCTAGAGGCCTATTTCCGCCTCTCCCGCGCCGCCATGCGGGGCATGATGAAGCGCCGCTTCGGCCGCATCATCGGGGTCACTTCTGTGGTCGGCGTCACCGGCAATCCCGGCCAGACCAACTATGCCGCCTCCAAGGCCGGCATGATCGGCTTCTCCAAGGCCCTGGCCCAGGAGGTCGCCAGCCGCGGCGTCACCGTCAACTGCGTGGCCCCCGGCTTCATCTCCAGCCCGATGACCGATGTGCTGAACGAGACCCAGCGCGGCGCCATCCTCGGGCGCATTCCCGCCGGGCGCCTGGGCGAGGGCGACGAGATCGCCGCCGCCTGCGTCTACCTCGCCAGCGATGAGGGCGCCTACGTCACGGGACAGACAATGCACGTCAACGGCGGGATGGTTATGGTCTAGACGCGCGTGTCGGGCCGCGTGTGACGGGGTGCTAGTCTCCTGAAAAGGAACGTGGTAGCCAAGGCCCGACGATCGGTACAAGGGTGCGGACGCCTAGAGCGGCCCGCCTCTTTTGATGGCCTCCTTCTCAGGATCGAAGCCATTCTTTTCAACTCTGCCAAGCCGCCGCGGCGGCCGAAGAAAACAAGGGGCTATTGCGTATGTCCGACATTCTCGAACGCGTCCGTAAGATCGTGATCGAGCACCTTGACGCTGACCCCGAGAAGGTCACCGAAAAGGCTAGCTTCATCGATGACCTCGGCGCTGACAGCCTGGACAATGTCGAGCTGGTCATGGCCTTCGAAGAAGAATTCGATATCGAAATTCCCGACGACGCGGCCGAGCACATCCAGACGGTTGGCGATGCGGTGAAGTTCATCGCGGAACGCCTCGGCGCCTGAAGCTGATTCGAGTCTGCCCAGCGCGGCCGCCGCCGGATTCAGTTCGGTGACGGCCGCGTTGTCGTTTTTGGAGTTGTAGCCGCATGCGTCGCGTCGTCATCACCGGGATCGGCCTCGTCACCCCGCTGGGGTGCGGCACGGAGTTGGCCTGGGCGAAAATCCTGGCCGGCAAGTCCGGAGCCAACCGGATCTCCGCCTTCGATCCCACAGACTATGCCTGCAAGGTCGCCTTCGAAGTGCCGCGGGTGGACGGGCGCGGCGAGGGCGGCCCGGACGTTCCCGGCTCGCTGGACCCCGACGCCATCATGTCGGCCAAGGACCGCAAGCGGGTCGACGACTTCATCCTCTACGGCATCGCCGCCGCCGACGAGGCGGTCAAGGACGCCGGCTGGACTCCTGAAGACCCCGAAGAGCTGGAGCGCACCGGCGTCATCATCGGCTCGGGCATCGGCGGCCTCGGCACCATCGCCGACACCGCCATCGAGCTGGAGGCCAAGGGGCCCCGCCGGGTCAGCCCCTTCTTCATTCCCTCGTCCCTGATCAACCTGATCTCCGGTCAGGTCTCGATCCGCTACGGCTTCAAGGGCCCCAACCACTCGGTGGTCACCGCCTGCGCCACCGGCGCCCACGCCATCGGCGACGCCAGCCGCCTGATCCAGTACGGCGACGCCGACGTGATGATCGCGGGTGGGGCCGAGGCGGCGGTGGTCAAGGTCGGCATCGCCGGCTTCATCGCCTGCCGCGCCCTGTCCACCGGCTTCAACGACGAGCCGAAAAGGGCTTCGCGCCCCTATGACAGGGACCGCGACGGTTTCGTCATGGGCGAGGGCGCTGGAGTGCTCGTTCTGGAGGAATACGAGCACGCTAAGGCGCGCGGGGCCAAGATCTACGCCGAAGTGCTGGGCTACGGCCTGTCGGGCGACGCCTATCACATCACCGCGCCCGCTTCGGACGGCGACGGCGGCTTCCGCGCCATGCAGATGGCCATGAAGCACGCCAAGGTGCAGCCCTCGGACATCGACTACATCAACGCCCACGGCACCTCCACGCCGCTCGGCGACGAGATCGAGCTGGGCGCCGTCGAGCGGATGCTGGGCGAGCACGCCTCCAAGACCACCATGTCGTCCACCAAGTCGGCCACCGGCCACCTCCTGGGCGCTGCGGGCGCCATCGAAGCTGCCTTCACCGCCTTGGCCATCCGCGACCAGATCGCGCCGCCGACGCTGAACCTCGACAATCCGTCGGTCTCGACCCCCATCGACCTCGTGCCGCACAAGGCCAAGCCGATGAAGATCGACGTGGCCCTGTCCAACAGCTTCGGGTTCGGCGGCACCAACGCCGCGCTCGTCCTCAAGCGGGTGCCGTGAGCGCCCCCAGGCGCAAACCTGCCTCCAAGGGTCGGCCCCAGCCAAAAGGGGGGCGGTCGGCTCCCCTGCCGCCGTCCCGCCGCCTGCCCGGCGTCCTGACCCTGTTCCTGGTGCTGATGGTGCTGGCGACGGGCGCCTTCGCCTGGCTCAGCTTCGGCCCCGGACCCAGCCCCCGCGAGGGCGGCACGGAAACCACCGTCGTGCTCAAGCACGGCTCGGGCCTGCCGCAGATTTCCGAGGCCCTGGCCGACGCCGGGGTGATCAAGCTGCCGTTCGCCTTCGCCCTGCTGACCAAGGCCACCGGCGGGGCCCAGCATCTGCGAGCCGGGGAATATTCGATCCCGGCCGGCGCTTCCGCCTTCGACATCCTCGGCATGATCCGCGCCGGCAAGATCGTCCACCACTTCGTGACCATCGCCGAGGGCCTGTCCTCGGCCCAGGTCGCCGACCTGCTCAACGCCAATCCGGTCCTCACCGGCCAGGTGCAGCCGCCGCCGGAAGGTTCGGTCATGCCCCAGACCTATGACGTCGAGCGCGGCCAGGACCGCAACGACGTGCTGCAGGAGATGGTCACGGCTCAGGACAAGCTGGTCGCCGAGCTATGGCCGGCCAGGAAGCCGGGGCTGCCCTACCGCAATCCCCGCGAGGCCCTGGCCATGGCCTCGATCGTCGAGAAGGAAACCGCCCTGGCCGCCGAGCGCCCGCATGTGGCGGCGGTCTATATCAACCGGCTGCGCAAGGGCATGCGGCTGGAGTCCGACCCGACCATCATCTACGGCCTGACCAAGGGGCGGCCGCTCGGCCGCAGCCTGACCCACGCCGAGGTGGTCGATCCGACGCCCTACAACACCTACGCCATCTCCGGCCTGCCGCCGACGCCGATCGCCAACCCGGGCCGCGCGGCCATCGTCGCGGCGCTCAATCCGGCCCAGAGCAACGACCTGTTCTTCGTCGCCGACGGCACGGGCGGGCACGTCTTCGCCGAGACCTTCGAAGAGCACACCAAAAACGTCGCCCGCTGGCGCCAGATCGCCCAGTCGCTCAAGGGGCGCTAGGCTTCCCCGGCTAGCAAGGCTAAACGTCCCATCCGTGACCCCTATGGCTGCCACCGAGGCGACATGACCACTTCCGCGCACAAGGGCCGCCGGGGCCTGCTGCTTCTGCTGTCCAGCCCCTCGGGCGCCGGCAAGACCTCCATGGCGCGCCGTCTGGTGGCCGACCACGCCGACCTCGACC
>CAIYVC010000034.1 GCA_903929535.1 uncultured Caulobacteraceae bacterium
ACGCGCCAGCGCACGCCCGCTTCCGGCAGGAAGTCGTTCCTGGCCCGCAGCGATCCGTTGGCGAACTGGGTGGTGGCCGGGGGCGGCGTCTTGGAAACGCCGGGCAGGGCCACGGCGGTGTCCTTGGCGTCAGTGCTCTTGAAGCCGAAATCGATGCTCAGCGTGTCGTTGAGGAAGGTCGCGGTGTCCTGCAGGTAGAGCTGCTGGGTGTGCCAGGTGGTTTGCTGCACCCACTGCGCCAGGTCCGGTTGTCCGCTCAGGTACTGTGACAGGCTGATGGGGGCGGTGACGTTGGTGCGGATGTAGCGCGCGGCGCTGGAGGTGTTTCCTCGATCCAGAAGCCGCCCTGGATGTGGTTGAAGCCGATGGTCCAGCCCAGGCTTCCGAGCACGCCGGTGCGGTCGATGGTGTAGCGCGTGTCGCGGATCTGAGCCGGCACATCGTCGGCGGTGGTGGCCGTGCCCTGGGTCGACCAGCCGGTGATGAAGTTGTTGCCCGCGCCCTTGTCGGCGTGGTGGTAGACCTGCAGGTGCGCCTTCAGAGACTGGGTGAGGTCGTAGTCGCCGGCGACGTAGTAGAGGTCGTCGTCACGCAGGATCTGGCCGTTGGTGTAGGTCACGTCAGCCAGCTTTTCCGGCAGCACGGAGGTGACGCACTTGGTCGGCGCCGTCGGCGCGGTCACCGAGCAGTAGTTGCGGTTCAGGTAGGTCTGCCAGTCGGGCGCGAGGCCGCCCAGGTCCCAGCCGCGGCGTGAGATGATGTCCTTGGACAGATAGGCGTCGTCGGCCTGGTTGGTGCGCGAGATGTCGGCGAAGGCGACGATCTTGCCGCGATTGAACACATACTGGGCCTTGCCGTTGAATTGGCCTTCGGTGGACAGGGTCCCGGCGCCCTGGTTCACGAACAGGTTCTGCGAGGTGAAGCTGCCCGAGGCGTAGGCGGAGAAGCCGTTGTGCTCGCCGGTGTCGAAGCGGATGTAGGAGCGCTTGGCGTCTTCGCTGCCGTAGCTGGCGTTGACGCTGAGGCCCCATACCTTTTTCGGATCGCTGGAGGTGTAGAGCACCGCGCCGCCGAGGTTGCTGGTCGAGGCGATGCCGAGGCCGGCGATGCCGGTGGCCAGTTCGGCGCGGCCGAGGTTGTCGGAGATCAGGGCGCGGCTGATGGTCAGGCCGTTGTAGTTGTTGTAGGCGCCGTCGCCGAGCGGCATGCCGTCCAGGGTATAGCCGAGGTGGGTGGAGCTGAAGCCGCGCACCTGAAGGGTCAGGGACTGTTCGTTCACACCCAGAGCGTCGATCGACCCGGCGCTCACGCCCGGCAGAAAGTTCAATACCTTCTGTGCGCTGGTTCCGGGCGGCAGGACCGTCAGGTTCGACGCCTGCACGGCGGAAACCGAGCGGGTCGTGCCCGTCGCTATGACGACGATTTCCCCGACTTCGCTTGCCGCGCCCTGCGCGGGCGTCGCATCGGCGGCTTTCGCTTGGGCGGCGAACGTGAGGCATGTGGTGGCGAGCGCCACCGCGAGCGCGGACTTCTGCAACATTTCAAGCTTCCCCTAGGTACTCAAAGCGCCGCAAGGACTCGCGTCCGCGGCGCCGGCGCCTTCAAAAGCTTGGCTATTGCATGGGTTGGCGACAGTTTGCCGACGGATCGATGACGGTTTGTGACGCTATCAATTATCGAGAAAAATCAGCAGCCTATCGCGTCACTGCGTCTTGACGAATTCCACGTCGATGTCGACCTCGACGTCGTCGCCGATCACAGGGGAGATGGGGCCGACCCCGAAGTCGGAGCGGTGGAAGGCTCCCCGTGCGCGGAAGCCCAGGGCCGAGCCGCGCAAAGCCGGGCCGGCGCCGATCAACTCCACCGACAGGGTCAGGGGCATGGTCACGCCATGCAGGGTGAAGTTGCCCGAGATCTCGCCCGTCGTCGGGCCGGTGCGCCGCGCGGCGTTGGATCTGAAGACGGCGTCCGGGAACTTGGCGGCGTTCAGGAAGTCCGGCCCGGTCAGCTGATCGGCGAAGCCCGGCACATTGGTCTGCAGCGAACTGGCGGCCACCTTGATGTTGACCCGGGCGGCGGCGAGGTTGGCCGGGTCCCAGCTGAGGGCGCCGGAGACGTCGCCCATGCGCAGCACGGTGAAGGAGAAGCCGCCGCCGTGGGCGACCCGCAGCAGCACCGACGCCTGACTTGGATCCAGAATGTAGACGCCCTTGGGGGCGGCGGCGGGGTCCTTGGCGGCCTTGACCGGCGGCGCACGCGAGGCGGCCTGCTGCGCCAGGGCCGGCCCGGCAGTCAGCACGGAGGCGGCGACGAGAAGGCTGGCGAGACGACGCATCAGATCCGGTCCCAGGGGTCTTTCTGTTGCCGCACAACGCTTTAACGCCGCGACACTAGCGGTATTGGCGGCTTGAGCAAGAAGCCCGAACGGAAAAGGGCCGCCGCGACGGATCGCGGCGGCCCAGTTCTTGAAGCCGATCAGCTTCGGGGAGGAAGTCCTAGAAGGAGACCTTCAGGGTGGCGACCATGCGGTCACCGGCGAAGGTGCGGCTGTAGAAGGACGTCGCCTTGGAGTCGGTGCCCCAGTAGCGCAGGTCCACGCCGAACTTGTCGGTCACCGGGTAGGTCGCGCCGATGTTCCAGGTCGTGTAGCCGTTGATGCCGGCCTTGGCCTTGGTCAGGGCTTGATAGCCGATGGCGCCGGAGACGGTGGCCTTGTTCGACAGCACCAGGGCGTCGTTCAACTCATAGTACTCGGAAGCGCCGGTTTTGCCGAAGTTGTCCGGCGAATAATAGAAGGCGCCGCCGATGGTGTTGGGGCCCGAGGCGTAGGACGCCAGCAGCTTGGCTTCGTAGTAGGCGTAGTTCGCCTTGGAGGGCGAGTTCGTATAGCCGTAGCGGATGAAGCCCAGGTCCAGGTTCAGCTTGCCCAGGGTGGGGCGCCAGCCGCCGTACAGGTCGTATTCGAACTGAGTGGCGTCCTTCGGGTCGAAGGTAGTCGGCCCGAAGTCGACCTGCGAGTCCCAGTTGCCCAGGTAGAACTGGCCGGCGGTGAAGTCGACGCCGCCCGAAGCCGCGCCCTTACCGCTGGTCTGGCTGATGCCACGGAACAGATAGTCGGTGGAGTAGGCGGCGTTGAAGGCGAAGGTATAGGGCGGCGCCGGCGCGGCGGGCGCGGCGGCCGGAGCAGCTGCGGCCGGAGGCGCTTCTTGAGCCAGAGCAGCCGAACCGAATGCGAGCGCGGCAGCCGCGGCGCCCAGCATGATTTTCCAAGACTTCATTCTTATCCCCTTGTTGATGCGCCTATTGTGGGAGCGGCGCGGGCCTGAGCTGTCGAAGCAGCCAAGGTTGGGAAAACCTTTTGCAACGCAGCGAATGGGCATCAATTAATCCCCGCCTTGTGCCCTCAAGCCCCCAGTTTCTGCCGATGAATTGGGCGGCACACGCCTCGGGTGTGCAAAAACTAGGCGCATTTTTCGGCCAGCTTGCCCCCTTTCGCCTGTGAGGCTAACGAGTCGGACATGACCGAATTGCATCTGACTCAGCTGGGACATCTGGCCGCCGGCTTCGACAATCCCGAAAGCGCCGTGCTGGAACGCGTGCCGAATCCGCAAGCCGGGGTCCTCTATCTGGCCCGTTTCACCGCGCCGGAGTTCACCTCGCTGTGCCCCGTCACCGGCCAGCCGGACTTCGCCCATCTGGTGATCGACTACGCGCCGGGTGACTGGCTGATCGAGTCCAAGTCGCTGAAGCTGTACCTGGCGTCGTTCCGCAACCACGGCGCTTTCCACGAGGACTGCACGGTCGCCATCGGCCGCAGGATCGCCGAGATCGCGCAGCCGCGCTGGCTGCGCATCGGCGGCTACTGGTATCCGCGCGGCGGCATCCCGATCGACGTCTTCTACCAGACCGGTCCCGCCCCGGAGGGGCTGTGGCTGCCCGATCAGGGCGTGCCGACCTATCGCGGCCGGGGCTGAGTTGGAGGCGGGTGAACGCGGGCCGTTCATCACCCGTAAGCCCGCAAGCGATCCATGCGTGCTTGCGGCCTTACGCATAAGGGGTTCGTCAGGGGCCTGCAGCGCCGTGCCGATCACTTCGGACAACCTTCTTTATATATAGGTGCTTGCGCCCGATGGTCCGCACGTCGTCTGGGCGCGAATGCGCTGCTTGCCGAGGGCGCGGGCGACTGATAAACGGCTCGCCTTCCATTGCGCCGAAGGCTCCCGCTTTCCGGCGCGCTGGCTGCTGGTCGGAGGGATGCGTTTAGGAGTGTAGCTCAGCTGGTAGAGCATCGGTCTCCAAAACCGAGGGCCGGGGGTTCGAGTCCCTCCACTCCTGCCACCGACCGTCAGACAAGATAACCGGCCTCAGGCCGACCTTTTGAGAGTATAGAGCCGCCATCATGGCCAAACCCCCGGGCGCCCGCCCGACAGCGCAGAAATCCAAGACGACCGTGGCCAAGGCCGCGGCCGCGACCCCGGCTGTGGTTGCAGCCCCCGCGGCTGCCGCCGCCGATGCGCCGGTGAAGAAGCCGTTCAACCCGAGCCAATTCATCCGCGAAGTGCGCGCCGAAGCGCGCAAGGTCACCTGGACCTCGCGCAAGGAAACCTGGATCACTTCGGTGATGGTGCTGATCATGGTGGTGACCGCGTCGCTGTTCCTGTTCGTGGTCGATCTGGTGCTGCGCTTCGGTATCGGCGCTATCATCAAGCTTGGAAGCTGAGGCAGACATGAACGCCGAAACCGCCTCGAACCCGCACCACAAGTGGTACATCGTCCACGCCTACTCGAACTTCGAGAAGAAGGTGGCCGACAGCATCCGCGAGCAGGCCCACAACCAGGGCCTGGACGACAAATTCTCCGAGATCCTGGTGCCGACCGAAGACGTGATCGAGATCCGCCGGGGCCGTAAGATCAACGCCGAGCGCAAGTTCTTCCCGGGCTATGTGCTGGTGAAGATGGACCTGACCGACGAGGCCTATCACCTCGTCAAGAACACCCCAAAGGTGACCGGCTTCCTCGGCTCGGGCTCCAAGCCCATGCCGGTGTCGGAAAAGGAAGTCGCCCGCATCATCGGCGCGATCGAGGAGGGCGTGGAGCGTCCCAAGTCGGTCATCCGCTTCGAAAACGGCGAGACGGTGCGCGTCACCGACGGCCCGTTCCAAAGCTTCAACGGCGTGGTCGAACAGGTCGACGAAGAGCGTTCCCGCCTGCGCGTGACGGTGTCCATCTTCGGACGCGCCACTCCGGTCGAGCTCGAATACAGCCAGGTCGAAAAAGTATCCTGACCTAGCTGCTGCTTAACCCCATCGCTCATTCTGGGCGGGGGGCAAATCCGTGGGAGGGGGCGGCCACCGTAACCCCGCACCACGGCTCAACCGACCGGGCGTCCGGTCACAGAGGAGAAGATGGCTAAAAAGATTCTCGGCTACATCAAGCTGCAGGTGAAGGCTGGCTCCGCCACGCCGTCGCCCCCGATCGGGCCCGCGCTCGGTCAACGCGGCG
>CAIYVC010000035.1 GCA_903929535.1 uncultured Caulobacteraceae bacterium
CCATAGACCACTTCACCGCGCGGAAGCCTACCCGGCTCGCTTCACAAAACGGACATGGACTCAGCCTAACCGGCGGCTACGCAATGGAAGGCTCCGACGCCGATGAGCGCCGAGATCGCCGTTCGCCACTATCGGGCCGTCTTCATCTCCGACATCCATCTGGGCACGCGCGGCTGTCAGGCCGAGCTGCTGCTGGACTTCATCCGCCATCTAGAGTGCGAGACCCTCTATCTGGTCGGCGACATCATCGACGGCTGGAAGCTGAAGAGCGGCTGGCACTGGCCCCAGTCCCACAACGACGTGGTGCAGAAGATTCTGCGCCTGGCCCGCAAGGGCGTGAACGTCATCTATGTGCCCGGCAATCACGACGAGGTCGCCCGCGACTACTGCGGCGTCCATTTCGGCGGCGTCATCATCGCCCGCGACTGCATCCACGAAACCGCTGACGGCCGCCGCTTCCTGGTCACCCACGGCGATGAGTTCGACGGGGTGGTGCAGCACGCCCGCTGGCTCGCCTTCCTCGGGGATTGGTCCTATAGAACCGTCCTTATGCTGAACACTTGGTCCAATCTGGTTCGCCGGAAGATGGGGTTCGGCTACTGGAGCCTTTCGGCTTTCCTCAAGGTCAAAGTGAAGAACGCCCTGCAGTTCATCGAGAACTTCGAGACAGCGGTCGCCGACGAGGCGCGCCGGCGCGGGGTCGACGGCGTGATCTGCGGCCACATCCACAAGGCCGAGATGCGCGATATCGGCGGCGTCACCTACATCAACGATGGCGACTGGGTTGAAAGCTGTACCGCCCTGGTCGAACATCCCGACGGTCGACTCGAGATCCTGGAATGGGCCAAGCTCAGGTCCTGGTCCGTGATCGACCGCAAGGCGGGTCAGGCTGTGCTTGAGCCCGAAGGGGAAAAGGCCGCGGACTAATGCGTATATTAATCGCCACGGACGCCTGGGAGCCCCAGGTCAATGGCGTCGTGCGCACCCTCACCCGCACGGTGGCCGAATGCCGTGCGATGGGGCACGAGGTCGAGGTGGTCTCCCCCGGCCAGTTCAAGACCTTCCCCATGCCGACCTATCCGGAGATCAAGCTCGCTTTGGGCGCCTATGAGCCGGTGCAGGAGCGGTTCAAGGCCTTCGAACCCGAGGCGATCCACATCGCTACGGAAGGCCCCATCGGCATCGCCGCGCGCCGCATCTGCCTGGAATGGAAGCTGCCCTTCACCACCAGCTACCACACCAAATTCCCCGAATACGTCTCCGCCCGCCTGCCCGTGCCCCTGTCGGCCGGCTACGCCTACATGCGCTGGTTCCACAAGCCGTCCGGGCGGCTGATGGTGGCCACACCGACCATGCGCGACGAGCTGGCCAAGCAGGGCTTCCGCAACATCTCGCCCTGGACGCGGGGGGTCGATACCGAGCAGTTCCGCCCCAACCTGCCCAAGGTGTTCGACGGCCTGCCCCGTCCGGTCTTTCTCTACGTCGGCCGCGTGGCGGTGGAGAAGAACATCGAGGCCTTCCTGGCGCTGGACCTGCCCGGCTCCAAGGTGGTGGTCGGCGACGGGCCTCAGCGCGAGGAGCTCACGCCCAAATATCCCGAGGTCCATTTCCTCGGCGCCAAGTTCGGCGACGAGCTGGCCCAGTACTTCTCCGACGCCGACGTGTTCGTCTTCCCGTCTCTGACCGACACCTTTGGCCTGGTGATCCTGGAGGCCATGGCCTGCGGCACGCCGGTGGCCGCCTTCCCGGCGCCGGGGCCGATCGACATCATCCCCGGATCGGGCGCGGGCGCCTTGGCCAAGACCCAGGACACCGGCCTGCGCGAAGCCTGCCTGGAAGCGCTGGAGTGCTCGCGCGCCGCCACCCGCGCCTACGCCGAGCGGTTCAGCTGGCGCGCCTCCGCCGAGGAGTTCGTGCGCAACCTTCAGCCCTATCCGGAGCTGGAGAAGCTCAGGTTCTGGCGCCGCCTGCGCCGCATCGCGCGGCTGCGCAGGAAGCCGAAGATTCCAATCAAGCCGACTTCGCCAGCGCCGCCTTGAACCGGTCGCGGCGGAAGGGAATCCGCCGCAGCCTCACGCCCGAGGCGTCGAACACCGCATTGGCGATGGCCGCGGCCACGGGCCGGGTGGAGGGCTCACCGGCGCCTGAGGGCGGGAGGTCCTTGCGGTTGACCAGCACCACTTCGATCGATTCCGGCGCGTCCTCGATCTCCAGGATCGGATAGCTGTTCCAATCCAGGCTGGTGACGTTGTCCTTATCGAAGGACACCTCTTCGAACAGGGCGCGGCTGGCGCCGTGGACGATATTGCCCTCGATCACCTGCTTCAGCGTGCCCGGATTGATGACCAGGCCGCACTCGTGGGAGACCCAGAACCGGCGCGGCCAGATTCGGCCCGAGGCCCTGTCGATCTCGACCTCCGACACGATGGCCACGATGGTCTCGCCCCGGTTGGCGTAGGCGAAGCCCGTGCCGGTCAGGGTCGCACCCGAGCCGCCGCGCCGCGCGCCGGGAGGGCCCGGCTTCCACGCCGCCGCCTTGGCCGCCGCCTCGATCACAGCCCGGTGGCGCTTGTCCTCGATATGGGCCAGCCGGAACGCCACCGGATCGGCCCCCGCCGCCAGGGCGCATTCGTCGATGAAGGACTCGCTGGCGAAGTGGATCTGCGGCCCCAGGGGATCGCGCAGGTGCGAGGTGCGCAGCGGCGAGGGCCCGGCCAGCATCCGGGGGATCGTCTCCCAGGCCATGCGGCGATGGGGGATGACATAGACGTCCTCGGGCGCGCCGAAGGTGGCGGCCGGCTCATGGGTGAAGCCCAGCTCCATTCCCGCCAGGAAGTCGAACGGGTCGTTCTCGAAGGTGTTGACCTCCATCCGGGTGAAGCCCTTGGACAGATAGTCGTAGGCAACGATCTTGCCGTCCGCGCCGATGGCCGCCCGCGCCCGGTGGATCGAGGCGGCGCCCTTGGGGTCCCAGCCGTGCCCGTCGGCCCGCATGCCCTGCACCCGCACCGGCTTGCCGCACAGCGATGACAGGACAGCCGCGTCGGCGCAGGCGTCGCCCGCGTCGTTGCGGCCATAGGAGCCGGGGCCCTGGCAGTAGATGGAGCGGATCGTCTCCACCGGCCGGCCCAGCAGCTTGGATATCCCCAAGGCCGTGGCGAAGGTCTTCTGCGACGGATTCCACAGGGTCACGCCGTCGGCGCGCACATCGGCCACCGCGCAACCCGGACCCAGGCTGGCGTGCGACTGATAGGGCCACTCGTATTCGGCCTCCACCAGCTTGGCGGCGCCCTTCAGCGCCTCGTCGACCTGCCCTTGCGTCTTGACCACCTCGCGCTTGAGCGCCGGCGTCTCGCGGATGTGGTCGAACAGGGTCTCGGAGGTGACGAAGGCGCCGGGAGTCTCCGACCATGTCACCTTCAGCACGCGGGCGGCCTGCACCGCGTCCCACTCGCGCGGCGCCACCACCCCCAGGAAGTTGGCCTTGCGCAGCACCTTGGCGCCAGGGAAGCGCGCGATGCTGGCTTCGTCCACGGCCATCGGCTTGGCCCCGGCCACCGGCGGGCGGATCACCCGGCCGTGCAGCATCCCCGGCGGGCGGTAGTCGGCGGCGTAGGCGTATTTGCCGAACACCTTGGGCGGAATGTCCCGGCGCTTGGGCGAGGTCCCCACCACCCGGTACTGGTCCGGCGACTTGGGCTTGGCCTTGCCCGTGGCGGTCAGGCCGTTGCCGTACTGCCCGTTCCAGTCGAGCTTGGCGTCGAACCGCCCGCCCTTGATCAGGGCGGCGTAGGTCGTCTTGCGCGACGGCGCGCCGATCACCGAGATCACCCCGTTGTCGACCTTGAGCCGGTCGGGATCGGCGCCCAGCTTTACCGCCGCCTGTTCCACCAGGAGGCGCCGCGCCTCGGCGGCGGCGTTGCGCATCGTGACCCCGCCGCGCTGGACCCCCGTTGAGCCGGACACCCCGCCCTGGTCGACGGTTTGGGCCGTGTCGGAGATGATGATCGAGACCCGCTCGACCGGGACGTCCAGCTCCTCGGCCACGATCTGGGCGATGGCGACTTCCAGCCCCTGCGCCACGTCCGGCTTGCCGAGATAGGCGGTGATCTGTCCGTCGCGGCCGATGGCCAGCCAGGTGTCCAGCTCGGCCGGATGCATCGACTTGTCGGCCAGGGACTCGGCGGCGTTTGCGCCCTCCAGCGGAGCGAAGGCCATCACCACCAGGGCGCCGGCGCCCTGCAGCAGCTGGCGGCGGGAGGCGGCGGGGATCAGTGCGTTCATGTTCCCCGCTCCCCTAGGCGTTCATCGCGGCGGCGCGTTTGACCGCGCGGATGATGGCCACATGGGTGCCGCAGCGGCACTTCAGCCCCTTCAGGGCGCTTCGGATCTCGGCGTCGGTGGGGTGCGGCTTCTCCTTCAGCAGGGCCGCGGCGGTCATCATCCACCCAGAGATGCAGTAGCCGCACTGAGGCGTCTGTTCCTCGATATAGGCCGCCTGGATCGGATGCGGTTTTTCCGGCGTGCCCAGGCCCGCCAGGGTCGTCACCTGCTTGCCGACCGCGTTGGAGGCGGGCGTGATGCAGGACCGGGTCGGCTTGCCGTCGATCTGCACCGTGCAGGCGCCGCACTGGCCCAGGCCGCAGCCGAAGTGCGGACTGTTCAGCCCCAGCTCGTCATGCAGCACATAGAGCAGCGGCGTGCGCGGGTCGGCGTCGACCTGCCGCTTGTGTCCGTCGATGGTCAGGGAAATCTGGTCGGTCATGGTCCATCCCGGCGGAACTGTTGAAGCGTTCTTGGCCCGGCGCCATTGAGAGCCCGGATCGGCTGGGCGTCAACGGCAGGCTTTATTGCCCTACGGTCACCTCGTCCGCGGCGGCGGGCGCGGAGGCTTGGGTGCCCCGGGGCGGCGACGGAGCCTGTTCCGCCCCAAAGCGGCGGCGCATCCGGTCCAGATAGACGTAGATCACCGGCGTGGAGAACAGGGTCAGCACCTGCGACACGATCAGCCCCCCGACGATGGCCCAGCCCAGCGGGTGGCGGAACTCCGAGCCCGTCCCTTGCCCAAGGATCATCGGCACCCCGCCCAGGAAGGCGCAGGCGGTGGTCATCAGGATCGGACGCAACCGCTGGTGCGAGGCGGCCACCACGGCCTCTTCGGGACCCATGCCCTCTTCCCGCTCCAGCTTCAGCGCCACATCCACGATCATGATGCCGTTCTTCTTCACGATCCCGATCAGCAGGATGATGGCGATGATGCCGATGACGTTGAGGTCCTGACCGGACAGGCGCAGAGCAAGCAGCGCACCCACGCCGGCGGACGGCAGGGTCGACAGGATCGTCAGGGGATGGATGTAGCTCTCATAGAGCACCCCCAGGATGATGTAGACCGACAGCAGCGCCGCCACGATCAGGATCGGCATCGAGGACAGCGACTCCTGGAACGCCTGGGCGGTGCCGGCGAAGGAGCCGACCAGGCTCTCAGGCGCCCCAAGGTCTTCCTTGGCCTGTTCGATTAGCTGGGTGGCCTGACCGAGCGCCACGCCGGGGGCCAGGTTGAACGACAGGGTCGCGGCGGGCAGCTGGCCCTGGTGGCTGATCGACACCTGGCGGGTCTTGGACATGTCCACCTTGACCAGCAGCGACAGGGGCACGGGCTTTCCGGTGCGCGGCGAGTTGATGAAGATCGAGCTGAACAGCTGCTGGTCCGACTGCAGCGTCGTCGGGGCCTCCATCACCACGTGGTAGTTGTTGAGCTGGGTGAAGTACTGCGCCACCTGCCGTTGGCCGACCTGGTTGTAGAGGGCCGCGTCGATGTCGGCCGGCGAGATGCCGAAGCGCCCGGCCAGATCGCGGTCGATGGTCAGGGTGGCGGATGAGGCGTCCGATTCCTGGTCGGAATTGACGTCCTTGATCTCCGGAATCTTCTCCAGCGCCGCCAGCAGGCGCGGCGCCCAGGCGTTCAGCTCGTCCAGGTCCCCGTCCGACAGGGTGTACTGGTACTGCGCCCGGCCGCCCTTGCCGACGGTGATGTCCTGTTGCGACTGCAGCAGCGCCCGCGCGCCCACCACGCGCGCCAGCTTGGGCCGCAGACGGGCGATGATCTCGTCGGTGGAGGCGCGTCGGCCCTCCTCGCGGGTGCGCAGGGCGAAGGTGATGTTGGCGTTCGACACGCTGGAGCCGCCGATATTGTAGCCGGCCTCGGTCACGTCCGGATCCTGGGCCAGGATGCGGGCCACCTCCTGCGCCTTGCCGTCGGCCCGAGCATAGGAGGCGTCCTGGTTGGTGACGACATTGGCCTGGATGAAGCCGGTGTCCTGCTGTGGGAAGAAGCTGGTCTGGGCCGTGGCGTAGAGCACCACGGACAGGATGGCGGTGGCGACGAAGACGCCGAGCGTCAGCAGCTTGTGGCGCATGACCACGTCCAGCCCGCGCGCGTAGCTCTTCTCGAGGTTGTGGAAGCCGGTTTCCAGGCCCCGCATGATCGGATTGTTCGGCGGCTCGGGCGCCTTCAGGAATTTGGCGCACAGCATCGGGGTGAAGGTCAGCGACAGGCCCACCGACAGCACCACGGCGGCGCTGAGGGTCAGGGCGAACTCCCGCATCAGCCGCCCGACCACCCCGCCCATGAACATCAAGGGCGTGAACACCGCGATCAACGATATGGCGATGGTCAGGATGGTGAAGCCGATCTCCGAGGCCCCGTTCAGGGCCGCCTGGAACGGCTTTTCCCCATGCTCGATCCTGCGCCAGATGGCCTCGACCATGACGATGGCGTCATCGACCACGAAGCCGACCGCGATGGTCATCGCCATCAGCGAGAGGTTGTCCAGGCTGAAGCCCGCCGGCAGCATTACCGCCGTGGTGGCCAGCAGGGAGAGGGGGATCACCGCGCTGGGGATGATGGTCGCGCGGACGTTGCGCAGGAACAGGAAGATCACCGCCACCACCAGGGCGATGGTGATCAACAGGGTGATCTCCACGTCCTTGACCGAGGCGTTGATGGTCTGGGTCTTGTCCTGGATGATCTCCAGCGAAATGCTCGACGGCACATTGGCGCGGATGGTCGGCAGGGCCTTTTTGATCAGGGCCACCGTGCGCATCACATTGGCGCCGGGCGACTTGGTGATGGCGATCGACTGGTTCTGCCCCGCCATCAGGCGCGGGTTCTTGTTGGCCAGGCCGGGGTAGTTGATGCCGCCCGCCTGGACGTTTTCCGCGGCCCGGATCGCCTGGCCGATGTCCTTCACCCGCACCGGCGCGCCGTTCTTGTAGCCGACGATCAGGTTGCTCCAGCTTTCCAGATCGAGCGCCTGATCGTTGGCGTAGATGGTCATGTTCCTGTCGGAACCGACCAGCTGGCCCTTGGGAGCGTTGACCGTGTTGCTGGTGATGGCGGCCCGGATCGCGTCCAGGTTCAGGCCGAGCGCGGCGGCGCGGCGCGGGTCGATCTGGATGCGGATGGCCGGCTTGCGCGGCCCCAACACATTGGCCTGGCCCACCCCGTCGATACGCGACAGCTGCTGGGCGACGATGGTGTCGGCATAGTCGCTGACCGTGGTCATCGGCAGGGTCTGGGACTGCATCTCCAGCACCATGATCGGCTGGTCGGCCGGATTGACCTTACGGATGTCGGGCGGCGAGGGCAGGTTGGTGGGCAGCTGGCCGCCGGCGGCGGTGATGGCCGCCTGCACGTCCTAGGCGGCGGCGTCGATGTTGCGGGTCAGTTCGAACTGCAGGATCACCTGCGAGCGCCCGATCACGCTGGTGGAGGTCAGCTGGGTCACGCCGGGGATCAGCGACAACTGCCGCTCCAGGGGCGTCGCCACGTTGGAGGCCATCGTCTCGGGGCTGGCGCCCGGCAGGTTGGCGGTCACCTGGATGGTGGGGAAGTCCACCTGCGGCAGGGCCGAGACGGGCAGCAGGAAGTAGCAGACGGTCCCGACCACCAGGCACACCGCCGCGATCAGCGAGGTGGCCACGGGCCGCTTGATGAATGGGCTGGATATGCTCACGCCGACGGTCCCCCAACGCCGCGGCGCTCTCTGCCGGAGCGGCCTTGCGGACAGGCCTCAGGATGAAACGCGGGGCCCGCGAAAGTAAACCCTCAGATGCGGGTTTAGAGCAGGCGCGTGCGCATCGCCTGGGACAGGAGGTCGATCAGGGTCACGGCCGCCACGATGATGATGACGATGGCCGAGGTCTCCCGGTAGGCAAAGCCGTTGATGGAATCGAACAGGGTCTGGCCGATGCCCCCGGCGCCGATCAGCCCCAGCACCGTGGCGGCGCGGGAGTTGGATTCGAAGCGGTACAGGGCATAGGAGGTCCACAACGGCCCGACCTGGGGGATCACGCCCCAGGCGATCTCCTGCAGCCGATGGGCGCCGGTGGCCCGCACGCCTTCGACCGGACGCGGGTCGATGGATTCCACCGCTTCCGAGAACAGCTTGGCCAGCACCGCCCCGGTGTTGATCGCCAGGGCCAGCACGCCGGGCAGGGGCCCCAGACCCACGGCGGTGATGAACAATATGCCCATCACCAGATCGGGGATCGAACGCAGCAGGTCCATCAGGCGGCGCACCGGCTGCTGGATCCAGGGCGGCGCGATGTTGCGCGCGCTGAGCAGGCCGAACGGCACGGCCAGGATCACCGCCAGGGTGGTGCCCCACAGCGCGATCTGCACGGTCAGCCACATCTGGGCGACATAGAGGGGCCAGCGGGCGAAGTCGGGCCGCACCAGGTCCTTGGAGAATTCGCGGATATTGGCCGAGTTGGTGAAGATCAGGCCGAACTTGCCCATCTCCACGGGCCGGAACGACACGATCAGCAGAACCACGATCCCGCCCCAGACCAGCAGATCCAGCCCGCGCTCGGTGGGGCTGCGGACCGGCGGTCCCGGAACGGGTGTTGCGAGCGGTCCGTCCGTCATTGCGCCTTCGCGGGCGGGGCGGCGGTGACCGGAGCGTTGGCCGGGGTGCGCGTCGCCAGTTGCGCCTGCAGCTCGTCGAACGCCTTCTGGGCGACGGCGATCTTGGCCGGATCGCCCGCGTGCTTGGTCTCAGCCAGGTTGGTGGCGGCCTCCATCTGGCGGATCGGGTCCAGGTAGGTGTCGTCGGCCGCTCCGAAGCCGGTGTAGGTCATGATCTTCAGCGTCGCGCGCTGCTTGTCGCCCGTCGGTCCCGGCGCCTGGCCATAGGACAGGAAGAAGGCGCGGAGCTTCTCCTTCACCGCCGGATCGAGGTCCTTGCGCACCACGATCGAGCTTTCCGGCAGTTCCGGGCTGGTCCAGATGGTCTTCAGCTTGGCGGCCATGTCCGGGTGGTCGCGGGTGTAGAACATCATGCCCACGGTGTTGTTGGTGGACACGTCCAGCACGCCGCTGGCCACGGCGAAGAAGTTCGACTGGTGGTTGGCCGTCTTGACGGTCTTGAAGCAGTCGGCCGGCTCGATGCCCTTGGGCACGAACAGATAGGCCATGGGCGCCAGGGTGCCGGAGGTCGACTTGGCGTCGCCGATGCCGAAATTGTATTTCTTGCCGCAGGCCAGGACCTTATCCAGCGTGATCCCGGAGTCCTTCTTGGCGATCAGCACCGACTGGTAGGAGCCGTTGGGGCCATTGGTCAGCACCCGCGTCATCACCTCGCCGTTGGCGCGGCGCGTGGCCTCCAGCGCGGACAGCGCCGCGAACCAGCCCACCTGGCTCTGGTTGAAGCGCATCGCCTCCACCAGCGAGGCGTAGTTGTTGGCGTAATAGGCTTTGATCGTCAGGCCAGTGGCCTTGCTCATGTCGTCCAGCAGCGGCTGCCAGACCTTGGCCATCGACTGCTGGTCCTCGGCGGACAGGATCGAGAAGGTGATGGTCTTGTCGGCGGCGACCGGCGCGGGCTTGGAGCAGCCGGCCAGCAGGGCGAGGCCGAGCGCACCGGCGGCGAGCAGGGGGGGCGTGCGTCGGAAGATCATCTGGCTTCTCCTTCCCAAAAGACCTCTTGGATCTCAGGGCCGTAGATATCCACGAGCGCGGCGCGGTCCAGTCCGGAGCTGGGGCCGTCATAGACGACCTTGCCGGCCTTCAGGGCCACGATGCGCGGGCAATAGCGCATGGCGTAATCGACCTGGTGCAGGGTGACCACCACCGCCAGGCCGTCGTCGCGGTTGAGGGTGTGCAGCAGCTCCATGATCCGCCGAGCGGCGACCGGATCGAGCGAGGCGACCGGCTCGTCGGCCAGCACCACCTCGGCCTTCTGCACCAGGGCGCGGGCGATCGCGCCGCGCTGCTGCTGGCCGCCCGACAGGGTCGAGGCCTTCTGGCCGGCGTATTCGGAGATGCCCATGCGGTGCAGGGCCTGCATCACCGCCGCCTTGTCCGCCGACGGCCACTGGCCGAGGAAGCCGCGCCAGAAGCCGATCCGCCCCAGCATGCCCAGCGCCACATTGGCGTACAGGGTCAGTCGCCCGACCAGGTTGAACTGCTGGAAGATGAAGCCGATGCGGGTGCGCAGCTGGCGCACATTGTCGCTGACCCGGCCCTTGGCCTGCATCGGCTGGCCGAACACCTCCACGGTGCCGTTGTCGGCGTCGATCACATTGAAGCCGGTCAGGCTGCGCAGAAGAGTCGACTTGCCG
>CAIYVC010000036.1 GCA_903929535.1 uncultured Caulobacteraceae bacterium
AATGGCGTCTCAATCCGGCGCGTTTATGACGCCGTTACGGCCTTGCCGAGGGCCTCGGCTATCACAAGCCGCCCCTGGCGCAAAACGTGTTGGCGTCGGGAACCTTACGCCCTCGCGCCCAGTTTACTGGATACCGACCGGAAATCATCGCGATGCGGTCGGCGCCGGGCTCGGCATGGCTCCGTCGAAGGGAGGCGTGCCGGGCCTTTCGCCGTTTTGGCGCTCCGCTGATCGCTTGACCCATCGCCGCCAGGGGCGTTTGCTTCGAGCTAAGGCTTGGAGACCCTTCATGACCGCGCGCCCCGGATTCACAGTATCGACCTGGAAGTCAGCGCCCGTGTTCAGCGGCCATTGCGCTACGCCCGCCGATGTCGAGGGCGCGGCGGCGGTCTTCGCCCTGGCAGACACCTTCAACGGGCGTCCCGTTGAGATGGCCAAGCCCGCGCCGGTCATCTGGTACGCCGAGGACGAGGAATTCGCCGCCCTGGTGGTCCAGGCCGAGGCGCATGAGACCGAAGACGACGGAACCCTGGAATTTCTAGGCCTGCTGCTGCCCGGCGGCGGCACCGCCGTGGTGTTCGCCGACGACATCGAATACGTCGACGCCGCCGATCCTGTCTGGCAGGCGCTGCTGGAAGCCGACGGCGGCGGCGAGGACGACGAGCAGGACGACGGCGCCGAATGGGCCGCTGAACTGGCCGACGAAGCCCGCGAAGCCGACTGGCGCGAGGACGACCTGCACTAGCGCAGGGTGCGCCCTCTTAAGCCTTCGGCTTGGCTTTCACGGCGGGCTTCTTGGCCACGACGCGCTTCTTGGGCTTTGCCTTAACCGGCGCCTTGGCGACGACAGCTTTGACAGGCGCCTTGACCGCGGGCGCGGCCTTCGCCGGAGCTACGGCCTTGGCTTTGGCCGGAGCAGCCTTCACCGGAGCAGCCTTGGCCACAGGAGCTGCTTTCACCGAAGCCGCCTTGGCCACAGCCCTCTTGGCGCGGCGCTTGGCGACCCGCTTCTTAACCGGCGGCGCCTTGGGAGCGGGCGGCTTGATCGCAGGCGAAGCGGCCACAACCGGGGCCGGCTTGGCGACGGGCTTGGGGGCGGGAGCCTTGACTACAGGAGCGGCGGCCACGACCGGGGCCGGCTTGGCCACGGCGATAGGCTTGGGAGCCGCAATCGGCTCCACCTTCACCACTTCAGGCGCCACGGCCTTGACGACCTCACCCACAGGCTCGGGAACCACGACTTCCAAAGCGGGGACTTCAACCGGCTCGGCCTTCACTTCGGCGACCGGTTCGGGTTGCGGCGCAACAACGGGTTCAGGCGCCGCGACGGGCGCCGGCTTGGGCTCCGGCTTCACCAGGCGAAGCTTGACCACGTTTTCGGCCATCTTCTCCGGCGTCGCCATCCGCATCCAGCGGGTCATGCCCCAGTAGGCCATGCCGGCAGTCGAAGCGCCCATGAACAGCATCCACAGGGGCGACATGGCTCCCAACTGCATCATGGCGGCGGCATCCAGCGTCGGCTGAGCCGAGTCTGAACCGGGGGTCTTGAAGGATACGCTCTCGAACCAGGACATGGACGGGCTCCCGCTGCGGGCGCCGAAGGGGCCCTGCGTATTGTGCAGTGCAACATACATTATTCTAGCGCGGGCGCAAATCGCCGTTCAGCGGGTCAGCCGCCAGAGCTTTCCAAGCCCGCCCGGACCGCCGGCGTTGGTCACCACCCAGTCCACGACTTCCTTCAGCCCGGCCTCCAGGCCCGTCGGAGCGCCCAGCAGCACAAGGGCGCAGCCGTTCATCCGCATGGGGTCGCTCAAGGGATGCAGCCGCGCCTCCACCGCCAGAGCCGTGGGCGGCCGCAGGGCCTCCAGCCGCCTCAGGAAGGCGTCGAAGGTTTCCAGATCCTTCAGCGGCAGCCAGATCAGCACCGTGGCGGGCTTCGGCCGCGCCAGCAGGGCCTTCGCCGCCTCAACGATGCGGGCGTAATCGTCCGGCTGCTCATAGGGCGGGTCGATCAGGACGAACAGGGCCCGGTTATCCAGCGCCCGCGAGCGAACCAGGTCGAACCCGTCGCTGTGAACCGCCCGCGCATGCCCGCGCGAGGACGACAGGGTCCGGTTCAGGGTCTCGAAGTCGTCCGCACGCAGCTCGGCCCCGATGTATTCGTCATGGCGGCGCAGACGATCGGCAATCAGCATGGGCGAGCCTGGATAGATCTGCAGCCCGCTCTTGCGGTTAGCGTTGAGCACCGCGGCCTTCAGGGAACGGAAGGCTTCGGGGGCCTCATTGTCCGCCATCAGCCGGGCGATCCCCGCCTGGGCCTCGCCGGACTTGCGCGCCATCTCGCTGTCGAGGTCATAGACCCCTGCCCCGGCATGGGAATCCAGCACTAGCAAGGGGTCAGGCAGATTGACCAGCCGATCCATGATCAGGGTGATCGCCGCGTGCTTCACAAGATCGGCGAAATTCCCGGCATGGAAGACGTGTCGGTAATTCACTGATTCACTCCCGGAACTTGCTTCTGATCTAGCACGTTCGCTTCCGACAGCACCCCTGGCCGAAAGGCTAAGGGCCAATGGATGGGGGAGCGGGCCATGCCTCTGGATTGCCATGCGGATGGACCGGTTCTGGCCAGGGCGGCCGGGCTCGCCTACGTCAACGACCACGACCCCGGCATCCGCCGCACGCCCTCGGGCAAGGGCTTCGCCTACCACCATCCGTCCGGATCAACCGTGAAGGACGCGGCGACGCTAGAGCGCATCCGCGCTCTGGTCATTCCGCCGGCCTACGCTGATGTCTGGATCTGCCCCGATCCAGACGGCCATATCCAGGCCACGGGGCGCGATGCGCGCGGGCGCAAACAATACCGCTATCATCCCCAATGGCGCGCCCATCAGGATGAGGACAAATACGATCGGATGGCCGCCTTCGGCCGCGCCCTGCCGCGCCTGCGCAAGGCGGTGGAAGCCGACCTGGCCCGTCATGGCCTGCCGCGCGACAAGGTGCTGGCGGTGGTGGTGCGACTTCTCGAGCTCACCCTGATCCGCGTCGGCAACGACGAATACGCCCGCCAGAACAAGAGCTTCGGCCTGACCACTCTGCGCAAGCGCCATGTCGACGTGACGGGTGGCGGCGTCGCTTTCGAGTTTCGCGGCAAGAGCGGCAAGATGCACAAGACCGGCATCCGCGACCGGCGCCTGGCCCGGCTGATCCGCCGCTGCGAGGAACTGCGCGGTCAGAAGCTGTTCCAGTATCTCGACGACCAGGGCCGCGCCCACGCGGTGGAGTCCGGCCACGTCAACGCCTACATCCAGCAGGCCGCCGGCGACCATTTCACCGCCAAGGACTTCCGCACCTGGGCCGCCACGCTGCTGGCGGCCGAGATCCTGGCCAGAAGCGAGCGCCCCGCCAGCGAAAGCCATGCCAAGCACATCGTCGCCGACTGCGTGAAGACCGTCTCCGAGCGGCTAGGAAACACGCCGGCGGTCTGCCGCAGAAGCTACATCCACCCTGGAGTGGTCAGCGCCTACGCCGAGGGCCGGTTAGCCGAAGCCTTTCCCGATCCCGACAGTCCCCCGGCCAAGCTGGAGGCCGCTTTGCTGCGCTTCCTGAAGCAGTTGCGGGCGTAAAGCCCAAACGCAAAAAGCCCCGCTGCGAGGCGGGGCTTCTTAGGTTCTGGAGTTTGGGTGCGGGGACAGGATTTGAACCTGTGACCTTCAGGTTATGAGCCTGACGAGCTACCGGGCTGCTCCACCCCGCGGCAAACTCCGCAGGCAAGGCCGAAGCCTTGATAGATAACGTGATGAAGGGTCAGAGAAGACAATCATATCCGTTTGGTAGACCTGGCGGCGACCTACTCTCCCGCGCCTTAAGACGAAGTACCATTGGCCCAAGGAAGCTTAACGACCGAGTTCGGAATGGGATCGGGTGGGGACTTCCTGGCAAAACCACCAGGTCAACGAAACGGATATGATTTGAGAAGACATCAATGTCAGAGCAAGTACACAGCGCTCAATCATGAGCTTAGCTGAGGAACGATCAAGCCGATCGAGCTATTAGTACCAGTAAGCTCCACGCGTCACCGCGCTTCCACACCTGGCCTATCAACGTGGTGGTCTACCACGGCTCTCAGCGAGACCTTGTTTTGAGGTTAGTTTCCCGCTTAGATGCTTTCAGCGGTTATCTATTCCCGACTTAGCTACCCTGCTGCGCGGCTGGCGCCACGACAGGTCCACCAGAGGTCAGTCCATCCCGGTCCTCTCGTACTAGG
>CAIYVC010000037.1 GCA_903929535.1 uncultured Caulobacteraceae bacterium
CTTCTTGGGCACGCAGCCGCGGATCACGCAGGTGCCGCCCACGCGGTCCTCTTCGGCCACTGCTACCTTGGCCCCCGAAAGGGCCGCCAGCCGCGCCGCGCGCACGCCGCCCGAACCGGCGCCGATGACAAACAGGTCGTAGTCGTACTCAGCCATGACCGGCTCCGGGTGGAAGGCGGCCAGCTCGGCCGTGGGGGATCAGATGGGGTGTGAGGACTCTATAGTCAAAGTCTCGGGCGAACCCCAATCCTTCACGCATGCAAAACGGGCTCCCGGCAATGCCGGGAGCCCGCGATGTCAGATGGCGATGAGCCTGGATCTAGAAGCGCATCCAGACGCCGTTACGCCAGTAGCCACGGCCGGCGTGCTCGCGCCATTGATAGTGGTCGCGCTCGCCCCAGGCCCATTTGTTCGGGTGGACGGTGATGCCGTACTCAGGGCGATAGGTGTAGGCGCGCTTGGTGTGCCAGCAGGCGCCTTCGGCGTTGCAGACCACGGCGGCGGAGGCGGCGGTGGAGATCAGGGCGGCGCCGGTAAGGCCCAGCAGGGCGGTAGCGGCAAGCTTGGTCAACTTGTTCATGGCGATTGCTCCCGGAGGTTGAATTCCTGAGCAAAAAAATGCGTCCGGGCGAACGTTGTTCCTACGGCCAAGCTGGAAATCTGCGGGTCAGATCTCCACCAGACCCCCATCGACGAACAGTTCGGAGCCCGTGGTGTAGGTGGCGTCCACGGCCAGATAGAGGGCGGCGGCGGCGACTTCCTCTGACTCGCCCATGCGGCCCATGGGGATGCGGGTGGCCGATCCGGTGACGAAGGCCTCCTTCTGGGCGGGGGTGAAGTCCTTGTCGAGCAGGGGCGTGGTGACCGGGCCGGGGCTGATGGTGTTGACCCGGATGCCGCGCGGCAGAAGCGCCTTGGCGAAGCTGCGCCCGAACGAGCGCAGGGCCGCCTTGGTGGCGCCGTAGACCATGCCGCCCGCCAGCCCGCCGGTGGAGCCCGCCACCGAGGCGGTCAGGACGATCGCGGCGCCGTCCGGCATCACCGGGATAGCCGCCTGCAGCAGGAAGAAGACGCCCTTAACATTGATGTTGAACTGGCGGTCGTAGAAGGCCTCGTCGATCTGCTCCAGCGGGGTGAAGCCGGCCACCCCGGCGTTGACGAACAGCACGTCGATACGCCCGTGCGCGGCCTTCATGTGCGCCGCCAGGGCCTGAGCCGCGGCGACGTCGCCGGCGTCCGACAGCAGCACCTCGATGCCCGGCAGTTCGGCCTTGGCCGCATCCACCGACTTCTGGCTGGAGCCGGTGACCGTCACCTTGGCGCCCTCGGACTGGAACAGCTTGGCGGTCACCGCGCCTATGCCGCTGGTGCCGCCGGTGACGAGGACAATCTTGCCGTCGAGCTTGGCCATGAGAACTCCGTAGCTTCCGGTTATGCCGATCAAAACGTCTAGGTGTTGCGCCGATGATCTTAGTCAAAAGCGCGGCCGCCAGCCACCCGGCGCCGATCGGGCCGGCAGGAAGATGAATAAGACAATTGATCTGCGGACGGGCATCGACCCGCGCGGACGGGAGAAAACAAGATGCGCTTGATGCTGAGCCTGCTGGCTGCGTCCGCCCTCCTGGCGGCCACCCCCACCCTCGCCGCCACAGCCAAGAAGACCGCCGCCGTGAAGCTGCAGGACACGCCCGGCTGGGGCAAGGCCTCGGGCGTCGTGCCCCACGACGACTGGAATAGCGCCTGGGAGCCGCGCGAGAACAACATGTTCGACAACAGCCGCGGTCGGCTGAACCCGAACCTGGACCGCGAATACCCGCCCTATAAGCCCGAGTGGGAAGCCCGCTACGCGGCCATCTATGCCCAGACCAAGGCGGGCGTGAACAACGACCCGACCGCCTCCTGCCTGCCCGGCGGCATGCCGCGCATCCTGGCCAATCCGCGCGCCCAGGAGATCATCGTCACCCCCAAAGAGGTGCTGATCATCAAAGAAACCCAGACCATCGTCCGGCGCATCTTCATCAACCGCAAGATGCCCGAAGGCGACAACGCCCCGGATGCGACCTTCAACGGCTTCTCGGTCGGCCACTGGGAAGGCGACACACTGGTCGTGGACACCAAGTACCTGCGCGGCGACACCAATTTCGACCGGACCGGCGCCCCGCACAGCGACCAGATGACCCTGCATGAACGCATCCGGCTGCGCACCAAGGACATCTGGGAAGACGTGATCACGATCACCGATCCGGTGGCCTTCACCAAGCCCTGGACGGTCACCCGCTCCTACGACCGCAAGCCCGACTGGGACATCCTCGAGTACGCCTGCGAGGACAACAACCGCAACGTGGCCGCGGACGGCAAAACCGGCGTGACGCCGTCGGCCAAGAAGAAGGGCTAACGACTATGGCGGGCGCCTAGCGCGCCCGCCGCTCCACGCCTGAGTCCGTTCCGATCAGGGCTTCATCCGCGAGGCCCAGGAACAGGCCGTGTTCAACCACGCCGGTCAGGCTCTTGAGGGCCTCGGCCAGCAGTTCCGGGTCGGGGATCTTCTTGCAGGCCGCGTCGTAGATGTAGTTGCCGGCGTCGGTCTTGACCGCCGAGCCGTCCTTGACCCGCAGCTTGGCCTCCGCCGCGATGCCGCACCAGGCCAGGGCGTCGTCGATGCGGCCGGCGGTGGTGGTGTGCCCGAAGGCGACCACCTCGATGGGCAGGGAGAAGCGCCCGAGCATCTTCACCGACTTGGCCGCGTCGGCGATCACCACGCAGCGCAGCGACGCCTCCCACACCAGCTTTTCGCGCAGCAGGGCCGCCCCGCCGCCCTTGATCAGCATCAGCTCCGGCCCGATCTCGTCGGCGCCGTCCACGGTCAGGTCGATGGTCCCGGCCTTGTCCAGGTCGATCACCTTCAGCCCCACCGACGTCGCCAGCTCGGCGGTGGCCTTGGAGGTGGCCACGCACTTGAGGGCCATGCCCTCGGCGGCGGCCCGCGCGCCCAGGGCCTTGACGAAGAAGACGGCGGTCGAGCCGGTGCCCAGACCCACGGTCATGCCGCTTTCCACCAGCTTGGCGGCGGCCTCCCCGGCGGCCTGCTTCTGGGCGTCGATGTCACTCATTTGGGCTTCCGGTTGGCGCGTTTGAGGGCGCGGAAGGCGTCGGCCCAGCCGGGCTTGTTGACCTGGCGTCCGCGCGCCAGGGCCAGGGCGTTAGGTTCGACGTCCTCGGTGATGACAGAGCCGGAGCCGGTGAAGGCGCCGTCGCCGACCGTGACCGGGGCCACCAGGGCGGTGTTGGAGCCGATGAAGGCGTCCGCGCCGACGTGGGTCTGATGTTTGTCGACGCCGTCGTAGTTGCAGAAGATAGTCCCGGCGCCGAGGTTGGCGCGGGCGCCGATGCTGCCGTCGCCGACGTAGCTCAGATGGTTGACCTTGGCCCCCTCGCCGACCTTGACGTTCTTGACCTCGCAGAAGTTGCCGATGTGAGCGCCCGCTCCGATATCGGCGCCGGGGCGCAGGCGGGCGTAGGGGCCGACGATGGCGCCGGGCCGCACGATGGCCTGTTCGATGTGGCTGAAGGCGCGGATGTGGGCGCCGGCCTCGATGGTCACGCCGGGGCCGAACACGACGTACTGCTCCACCGTGACGCCCGCCGCGATGTGGGTGTCCCAGGCCAGGTGGACGGTGTGGGGCGCGGGCATGGTCACACCGTCGGTCATCAGGGTCTGGCGGCGGTGGACCTGGAAGGCCAGTTCGGCGACAGCCAGCTCGGCCTGCGAATTGACCCCCATCACCGCCTCTTCCGGAGCGAAGGTGGCCAGCACCGTCTTGCCGGCCTTGACCCCCAGGCCGACGATATCGGTGAGATAGTATTCGCCCTTGGAATTGGCGTTGCCGACCGCGTGCAGCAGGCTGAACAGCGTCGTCGCCTCGGCCACCACCAGACCCGAATAGCAGGCGGTGACGGCCTGCTCGGCCTCGCTGGCGTCCTTATGTTCGACGATCTTGGAGACCGCGCCCTCGGCGTCGGCGATCAGGCGGCCGTAGCCGTGCGGGTCGGCGGCGTCGAAGCCCAGCAGGGCCAGATCCGCGCCGGTATCGCGCAGATCGAACAGAGGCTCGATGGTGGCGGCGCTGAGCAGGGGGCAGTCGGCGTTGGTGACCAGGACATCGCCCTCGAAACCCGCCAGCGCGCTCTCGGCGCACAGCACGGCGTGGGCGGTGCCCAGCTGCGGCTCCTGCACGGCGATGGCGCTCTCGCCCAGACGCGCCTTGGCGTGCTCGCCCACCGCCGGGCTGTGCAGCCCGACGACCACCACGATCCTGTCGCAGCCGAGCTCCTGGGCGGCGTCGATGGCGCGGTCCAGCATGGCGCGGCCGCCGACCCGGTGCAGCACCTTGGCCGTGGGCGACTTCATACGGGTGCCCTGGCCGGCGGCCATGATTACGGCGGCGCGTCGAGTCATGCGGCGTCCTCGTTCAACTGCGGCGTTGGGGCGACCAAGCTGACCTCATAATGCGGAAGCGTCGACTCGACCGTTGCGCTGGATGTCGATTTAGCCGAAACGGCGGACGCTTTCGACTGGAGTTGAGACCTTGCCCCCCTCCCCGCCTTCCCCCGCCAACGGCCGCCTCGCCGGCGTGGTCGTCGCTTTCGATCTGGACGGCACCCTGGTGGACACCGCCCCGGACCTGATGGCCACGCTCAACATCCTGCTGGAGCAGGAGGGCCTGCCGCCCCTGCCGCTGAGCGCGGCCGGCTCGCTGGTGGGACGCGGGGCCAAGATCATGATCGAGCGCGGCTTCGCGGTGGCGGGCAAGAGTCTGGATTCCGAGCGGGCCTCGCTGCTGTTCGACCGCTACATCACGCTTTATCTCAGCCGCATCGCCGAGGAGAGCCGCCCGTTCGAGGGTATGGACGCGGCGCTGGACGCGCTGGAGGCCGAAGGGGCGGTCCTGGTGGTCTGCACCAACAAGCGCACAGACCTGTCGCGCGCGCTGCTCGACGCCCTGGATCTGACCAAGCGCTTCAAGGCCATCGTCGGCGCCGACATGGCGCCCAAGCCCAAGCCGGACGCCAGCCACCTGCTGCTGGCCATTGAAATGGCGGGCGGAACGCCCAGCCGGGCCCTGATGGTCGGCGACAGCAACAACGACGTCCTGGCCGCCCGCAACGCCGGCGTGCCGATCGTCCTGGTCAGCTTCGGCTACACCGAGATCCCGGTGCAGGACCTGGACCGCGACATCCTGATCGACCGCTTCGACCAGCTGCAGGACGCGGCGCTGACGCTGATCCCCGCTCTCTGATTTTGGGCATGAAAAAGGGCGGACGCTTGCGCGCCCGCCCCAGTTCAGACGCTTCGGTTCTTGACGACTAGAAGCGGTAGTTCATCTGCATCCCGATAACGCGCGGCGTTTCGATGATGCCGGCGATCCAGTAGGTCGAAACGGCCTGGTTCTGGGTCAGCCAGTGTTGCTCGTTGGCCAGGTTCTTCACGTAGAACGCGATTTCCAGGTCCTTGTAGTAGGCGCCGATGCGGCCGTTGATCGCCAGGGTGGAGTCCCCGTTGATGTAGTTCGGCGTACGGGTCACGTCGAAGCTGGAAGTGCCCGGGCTCGTGCCGCGCTTGTAGCGGCTCGAATAGGCGGCATCCAGGCGGGCGTAGGACGGGAAGTCGAGGGTGTGCCAGTCGTATTGCACGCCCATGTTGGCCGTCACGTCCGGAACGCCCAGCGGGTCGCCCTTGAACACCAGGGTAGCCTGGGTCTTGCCGGGCACGAACGGGCCTTTGACGGTCGCGGTGTACTGCGCCTTGTCGTAGGCGATGTTGGTGTTGACCGTGAAGCCGTTCCAGCGGCCGGTCGCCTGGATTTCAGCGCCGTCCGAAGCCGCGGTGGCGGCGTTGGCGACGTAGGAGAAGGAGCAGGAGACGAACGGCACCACGAACTGGACGTTGTCCCAGGCGATGTGGAAGGCCGAGGCGTTGACCTGGGCCTGGCCGTCGAACAGCCGGAACTTGCCGCCCACTTCCGTGCTCTTCACCGAGTCATGCTGGTAGGTCAGCGACGTGGTGCCGAGGATGGCGATGTCGCCGGCGCAGGGGACCGGCGGGACCGGCGGGTTGATACCGCCCGGACGCTGGCCTTCAGCGTAGGTGACATAGAGCAGGTCAGAGGCGTTCAGCTGATACGAAGCGCCCAGCTTCGGGGTGATGGGGTTCTCTTTCAGCAGACCGGCGCTGTACTGATAGGGGCAGCCCGCGGCGGCGTAGGGGATGCCCGCGGCGCCGGCGGCGGAGTAGGGATCCGTCGGGCAGGCCGCGTAGTTGGTCGGGAACGGCGTCAGCGACTTCGGGTTGGTTTCGATGGCGCCGGTGTCGGAGGTGCCGACGAAGCCGTTCGGAGCGCCGATGACGACGCCGCCGGCGATCTGGCTGTACTTCTGCTGATAGCTGGTGGCGCGCAGGCCCGCGGTGATCTTCAGCTTGGAGGTCACCTGGAAGCTGGCTTCACCGAAGCCCGACAGTTCGTCTTCCAGGATGTCGATGTTACGGCCCGACAGGTCCACGGCATTGTTGCCGGGGGTCAGCTGGAACGGAACTTCGGTCGAACCGCCGCCGGCGTAGCCGTCGTCGGTGCCCCGGATGATGTTGGCGAACACGAACTGGTTCCAGTTGGAGCCCACGTTGACGTGGTTGTTCTCATGCTCGACGAACAGGCCGGCCACGAACTGCAGGCGTGAGGACGGGTCGATGGTCGACACCCGGAATTCCTGGGTGACCTGACCGCGGCGGTTGTTGAACAGGTAGTAGTAGTGGGTGTTCGCCGGGCCGACGGTGCCGTCGGGCTGGGTGTACTGCGGGTTGATGGTGCAGGTGTTGAGGCCCTGCAGGATCGGCGTGACTTGGCCGACGCCGGTGGGGCAGGCCCCGACCACGAACGGAACGACCGACTTCTGCACGGCGACGCCGCCGGTGAAGGTCCAGCCGCCGGTGGTGTCGGAGGTGTAGGAGGTGATCGACTTGAAGTTCAGCTTGTCGTGCCAGTTGTAGTCCAGGGTCACGCTCGGCGTCGTGAAGATCGTACGGCGCGGAGACGGCACGTACTGGACGTTGGTGGCCGACAGATACAGGCCGTTCGGCACGGCGTTCAGGCTGGAGAACCAAGTCTGGGCCGGGATGGTGTAGCCGCCGAAGGTGGTGGCCGGGAAGGAGTACTTCACGCCGTTGACGGTGCCGGCGTTGGAGATGGTCTGACGCGGGGCCACGACGGCGCCCGAGGGACCACGGATCACCGAGGTGTCCTGATCGTAGACCGACTGGTTGATGACGCCGATGGTCGCCTTGAAGTTGGGGGTCAGCTGGAACAGCAGCTTGGCGTTCAGGGCATAGTCGCTGCCCTTGTTGTTCTGCGACGAGAACTGGTGGCCGTCGTATTCCGAATAGCCGTTGACCCAGCCCGGACGGTCCTGACGGAAGGCCGAAACGCGGAAGCCGACCTTGTCGCGGATCAGCGGGCCGCCCAGCGCGATGCCTTCTTCGTTGCCCAGACCGCCGCCCTGGACGGTCGAGATGCCGATGCGGGCGGTGCCGGTGTAGGTGGTCAGGCTGGGCTGCGGGGTGATGAAGCGCAGGGTGCCGCCTTCCGACGAGCCGCCGTACAGGGTGCCTTGCGGGCCGCGCAGAACTTCGACGCGGTCCAGATCATAGAGCAGCGGGACGGGAGAACCGGAGCCGGTTTCCAGGCCGTTGGCGTTACGCTTCTGGAAGGCGATGTCGTCGATATAGACGCCGGTGGTCGGGGCCGAACCGGAGGTGCCGTTCAGGGCGTTGCCGCCGATGCCGCGCATGGTCAGCTGCGGGTTATTGTCCGCGCCGGAGACCCGGAAGGTGAAGCCGGGAACCTGTTGCGACAGGTCCTGCACGTTGCGGATGCCTTGCTGGTCCAGCGACTTCTGTGTCACGGCCGACACCGACAGGGCGACCTTGTTGACGGTGGAGGTCTGGCGGGTCGCGGTGACGACCACTTCTTCCAGGGCGTTGGCGTTGGGCTTGGCTTGCGCGAAAGCGGCGGTCGA
>CAIYVC010000038.1 GCA_903929535.1 uncultured Caulobacteraceae bacterium
AACGGCGGCTACATCCGCGTGCTCAAGGCCGGCTTCCGCCACGGCGACAACGCCGCCATGGCCGTGATCGAGTTCGTCGACCGTGACCCCTCCGAAAAGGGCAAGGACTCCGGTCCTGTCATGCACGTCGAAGACTAGGGTCTAGCCCAGTCCAGAATTCAAAGCCCCGGGGTCACCCTCGGGGCTTTTTTCTTGCCGCCGCCCAGGGGCGATCACGCCGCATTGAGCCAGGAGCGGATTCGGCCCTAAACAGGGTCCAACCAGGAGCCGCCCAAGTGCCCGAAGGCGACATCATCGATACGCAGGACGCCAAGCCCGTGGCCACGGGCCGGGCCGCGCGCCCCGCCGCCCTGGGCTTCATCTTCGCCACGGCCCTGATGGACGTGATCGCGCTGGGGATCATCATTCCGGTGCTGCCCAACCTGATCAAGCAGATGGCCGGGGGGCAGACCACCGAGGCGCTGCACTATGTGCTGATCTTCTCCACTAGCTGGGCGGTGATGCAGTTCTTCGCCTCGCCCATCGTCGGCTCCCTGTCCGACCGGTTCGGCCGCCGCCCGGTGCTGCTGATCTCAATCTTCGGCCTGGGGATCGACTATCTGATCATGGGGTTCGCCCCAACGCTGGGCTGGCTCTACGTGGGCCGGCTGATCTCGGGCGTCACCTCGGCCAGCTTCTCGACCGCCGGAGCCTACATCGCCGACATCAGCCCGCCGGAGAAGCGCGCCCAGAACTTTGGCCTGATCGGGGCCGCCTTCGGAGTCGGCTTCGTGCTCGGGCCGTCGCTGGGCGGTCTGCTGGGCGGCATCAATCCGCGCCTGCCGTTCTGGGTGGCGGCGGGACTGGCCCTGATCAACTGGTGCTACGGCCTGTTCGTGCTGCCGGAATCCCTGCCCAAGGACCGCCGCGCCGACTTCAGCTGGCGCAAGGCCAATCCGATCGGCTCCCTGCGCCTCCTGGCCGATCATCCGGGCCTGCTCGGCCTAGCCTCCGTCTTCTTCCTCTACATGCTGGGGCATCAGGCCCTGCAGCAGATCTTCGTCCTCTATACCGGCGACCGCTTCGGCTGGACCGTGCGGGACATGGGCATCTTCCTGGGCGCCACCGGCATCGGCTCGATCCTGGTGCAGACCACCCTGGTCAAGCCCGTGGTGCAGAGGGTGGGGGAGCGCGGCGCCATGCTGATCGGCCTGGCCTGCGGCGCGATCGGCTTCGCCATCTACGCCCTGGCGCCGACCACAGCCCTGTTCTGGTGCGGCCTGCCGGTGTTCGCCCTGATGGGCCTGGTGCAGCCATCGTCCCAAGGGTTGATGTCGCGCCGCGTGCCGCCCACCGAACAGGGCCGCCTGCAGGGCGCCACCAGCGGCATCATGAGCATCACCGGCCTGATCGGCCCCAGCCTCTACACCACGGTCTTCGCCTGGGCCCTCACCGGCGGCGCCGGGCTGCACATCCCGGGCCTGGGCATATTGATGGCGTCGGGACTGGCGGTATGCTCCTTCTTGCTGGCGCTGCGCTTCGCCAAGCTGCCGTCGGCCTCGCCTGCCTAGCTTCTTTCGGGCGCCATCTTTGCGTCCCGAACATCTGATGAAGATCGCCCCCCTGAGAAACCCGCTGGAAACGTCCCGTATGCGCGCGAACGCCCTCTGCGTCCTTCTGCTCGGCCTGGTGGCCGCCTGTTCGGACCCGAGCGCCCGCTCTTCCGCCCAGCCCGCTCCCAAGACCCCGACCCTGGCCGCCGGCCCGTTGCCGGACCCGGCGCGCCGCGCGCCGACCGATGCGGTATCGATGAAGCAGTCCTTCGCCCCGATCGTGCGCAAGGCCGCCCCCGCCGTGGTCAACATCTCGTCCAAGCGCGTGGTCCGTCAGCAGGTTGATCCCTTCTGGGAGATGTTCGGCGCCGGCGTGCCGCGCGAACGGGTCGAAGGCTCCCTTGGATCAGGCGTGATCGTGCGCGCCGACGGGGTGATCGTGACCAACAACCACGTCATCGAAGGCGGTCAGGAGATCACTGTCTCCCTGTCCGACCGCCGCGAATTCCCCGCCCGGGTTCTGCTCGCCGATCCGCGCGCCGACCTGGCGGTGCTGAAGATCGAGGCCAAGGACCTGCCCGTGCTGCCCATCGATCGCGGCGAGGATCAGCAGGTCGGCGACCTTGTGCTGGCTATCGGCGATCCCTTCGGCGTCGGCCAGACCGTGACCAACGGCATCATCTCGGCGCTGAACCGCTCGGACGTCGGAGCCGGGGCGGTGTCCTCCTATATCCAGACCGACGCCCCCATCAATCCGGGCAACTCCGGCGGCGCCCTCGTGGACATGGACGGCGACCTGATCGGGGTGAACAGCTTCATCATCTCGCGCTCAGGCGGCTCGGCGGGTGTCGGTTTCGCCATTCCCGGCCCCGTAGTGCGCCAGGTCGTGGAGACGGCTCTGGGCGGGGGCAGGGCGGTTGTGCGGCCCTGGATGGGCATCGTAGGCCAGCCGGTGACCAGCGAACTGGCCAAGACCCTGGGCCTGGACCGCCCGCAGGGACTGCTGGTGGCCGATGTCTATCCCGGCTCGACCGCCGACCATGCCGGTTTGAAGCAGGGTGACGCCATCCTGACCGTCGACGGCCAGGGCGTGAACGACGAGACCTCGCTCAGCTTCCGTACCGGCACCCATCGCGCAGGCGATAGCGTGACCATCACCTACCAGCGCGGCGGCGCGGTGCGCACGGTCAAGGCGACTGTCGAACCGCCCTCGGCCATTCCGGCCCGCGACGAGCAGGTGCTGCAGGGCCGCCATCCCTTCGACGGCGCCGTGGTCATCAACCTGTCGCCCGCCGTGGCCATCGAGTTGGGCGGCAATCCCTTCGCCAAGGGCGTGCTGATCTCCCAGATCCGCGGCGGCATCTCGGCCAACGCCGGCTTCCGGCCCGGCGATGTCGTGCGGGCGGTCAACGGCAAGACCATCAACACGGTGTCCGAATTGCGCGCGGCCCTGACGGCGGGCGGGCGGCAGTGGAGCGTGGTGATCGACCGCGGCGGCCAGCAGATTCAGGCGAACTTCAACACCTAGGTTCGCGCCGCGCGCCGGGGTACCCTGACCTCATGACCGATCTATTCGAAGCGGCGGGCCTGGCGCCGGAGACCCCGCGTCCCCTGGCTGACCGGCTGCGGCCCCAGGCTCTGGGCGAGGTGGTCGGACAGGACCATCTGCTGGGGTCGGATGGTCCAATCGCCCGCATGGCGGCGGCCAGACGGCTGTCGTCGATGATCCTGTGGGGACCGCCGGGAACCGGCAAGACCACCATCGCCCGCCTGCTGGCCAAGGCGGCCGGCTACGAGTTCCAGCAGCTGTCCGCCGTCTTCTCGGGCGTCGCCGATCTGAAGAAGGCGTTCGAGGCTGCCCGCGCGCGCCGCGCCTCGGGCCACGCCACCCTGCTGTTCGTCGACGAGATCCACCGCTTCAACCGCGCCCAGCAGGACGGCTTCCTGCCCTTCGTGGAGGAGGGGATCGTGACCCTGGTGGGCGCCACCACCGAAAACCCGTCCTTTGAGTTGAACGGCGCGCTGCTGTCGCGCTGTCAGGTCTATGTGCTGAAGCGGCTGAACGACGAGGCGCTGGAGTCTCTGCTGGACAAGGCCGAGGGCTTCGAGGGCCGCCCCCTGCCGCTGGACGCGGACGCCCGCCACGCCCTGATCGCCATGGCCGACGGCGATGGCCGCTATCTGCTGACCCTGGCCGAGGTGCTGTTCAACATCGGGTCTGCCGAGCCGATGGATACCAAGCAGCTGAGCCAGGTGCTGCAGAAGCGCAGCCCCGCCTACGACAAGGACCGCGAGGAGCACTACAACCTCATCAGCGCCCTGCATAAGTCGGTGCGCGGCTCCGATCCCGACGCGGCTCTGTATTGGCTGGCGCGCATGCTGGAGGGCGGCGAGAACCCGCTTTTCATCGCCCGGCGTCTGGTGCGCATGGCCGCCGAGGATATCGGCGAGGCCGATCCGCTGTCGTTGCTGCTCGCCAACGCCGCCAAGGACACCTACGACTTCCTAGGCTCTCCCGAGGGCGAACTGGCCCTGGCTCAGGTGTGCGTGCACATGGCCGCCGCGCCCAAGTCCAACGCCGTCTATGTCGCCTATAACGAGGCGCGCCGCGCGGCCAAGGAGACCGGCTCCCTGACGCCGCCCAGCCATATCCTCAACGCCCCGACCAAGCTGATGAAGCAGATCGGCTACGGCAAGGGCTACAACTACGACCACGACGCCGAGGACGGCTTCTCGGGCCAGAACTACTTCCCTGACGGGATGGAGCGCCGCCAGTTCTACCGGCCCAAGGGCGAGGGCTCCGAAGGCCGGGTCAAGGAGCGGCTGGACCGCTGGGCCGAGCTTCGCGCCAAGCGGGGAGGGTGATGGCCCCCAAGCTGAAGGCTTCCAAGCCCGCCGCCGTCCTGTCCGCCGAGGAGATCGCCTGGGTACGGGGCATGGTGATCTATGAGGACGAGCACATCCTGGTCCTGAACAAGCCCTCGGGGTTGTCGAGCCAGGGCGGACGGGGCCAGGTCCATACGCTGGACGAGCTGATGTGGGCCTTCGCCAAGTCGAGCGGCAACCGTCCGCGTCTGGTGCACCGGCTGGACCGCGACACCTCCGGCGTCATCTTGACCGGCAAAACCAAGCCGGCGGCGGGGTTCCTCGGCAAGGCGCTGATGGGCCGTCGTTTCAAAAAGACCTATCGGGCCATCGTCGCGCCCGGCGCGCCGCAGCCGCCGACGGGAACCATCGAGACGCCTCTACGCCGCGACGAACAGGGCCGGGAGGCCTTCATGCGCATCTGCGAGCCGGACCATCCCGACGCCGAAACCGCCAAGACCCTGTATCGCACCGTGGCGCAATCTCCCGAGGCGGCCTTGCTGGAGCTGCAGCCCCATACCGGGCGGATGCATCAGCTACGCGTCCACCTGGCCTCCATCGGCCGCCCGATCGCCGGAGACGCTCGCTACGGCGGCGCTCTGATGTTGGCGGGGGAGCCGGTCGCGCGGCTGATGCTGCACGCCGCGGCGCTGGAGTTTCCGCATCCCGAGGGCGGGGTCCGGCGGATTGAGGCGCCGGAGCCGGACGACATGCGCCTGCTGGCCGAGCGGCTGTTCGCCAAGGCCTAGCGCCTCCGTTTCAAAGCTGCCTAGATAACGCGGATATCATGAGGGTCCGCGCCGATGCAGCGCCGCGCCGCGTCACAGGGAATATGAGTTCGCGCCTGGATAGTGGCGTGGCCTTCCTGCGCCAGGGCCAGCTGCAGGAAGCCTGGGCCGTCTTTCGGGATATCCTGACGAGCGAGCCGTCCAACGCCGCGGCCTGGCACATGATGGGGCTGACCCTCCTGCAGGCTGGCCAGCGCCAGGACGCCATCAGCCACATCCGCCGCTCCATAGCGCTCGATCCCGCCAGCCCCGCCGCCTACGGCAACCTGGCCAACGCCCTGCGTGACGACGGTCAACTGCAGGAGGCGCTACAGAGCGCGGATCGCGGCCTGGCGCTCGACCCCGGCTTTCTCAACGCCAAGGTCGTGCGCGCCTGCACCCTGGCCGACCTCGACCGTCTGGATGAGGCCCTGGCGGTCTATGACGCGATCCTGACCGCCCATCCCGAAACCACCTGGGTCCTGCCCAACCGGGCCAATGTTCTGCGCCGGATGAACCGTCACGCCGAAGCCCTGCGCGACCTGGAGCGGGCCATGGCCCTGTTTCCCGACCGGGCCGATATCCGTGTGGTGGCCGGCTATACGCACCTGGCGCTGGGCGACTTCGGCAAGGGGCTGGAGCTCAGCGAGTGGCGGTGGCGGGAGGGGAGCGGTTTCGGCTGGCTGATGGCCAGGGCATTTACCCAGCCCCTGTGGACCGGCGATCAGCCGCTGGAGGGCAGGACCATCCTGCTCTACGGCGAGCAAGGCCACGGCGACACCCTGCAGTTCTGCCGATACGCCACCCTGGTCAAGGTGCGCGGGGCCCGGGTGATCCTGGAGGCGGACCGTTCGCTGATCGGGCTGCTGGGCAGCCTGGAGGGGCCTGACGTGCTCGTGGCGCGGGGCGAGGACCTGCCGCCCTTCGACCTGCACTGCCCCCTGATGAGCCTCCCCGCCGCCTTCCATACTCGGCTGGAGACGATCCCCGCCGATGTCCCCTATCTGCGCGCCGATCCCGCTGCGGCCGCGGCTTGGCGCCTGAAGCTCAAGCCGACCGGCAGGCCCAAGGTCGGCCTGGTCTGGTCCGGAGGGCACAGGCCCGATCAGCCGGAGCTATGGCCGGTCAACGCCCGCCGCAACCTGCCTCTGGCCAAGCTGATGGCGCTGAAGGGCGTGGATGCCGACTTCTACAGCCTGCAGAAGGGCGAACCGGGCGAGAGAGAGCTGCGAACGGCCCTGGCTCAGGGTTGGGCGGGACCGCCGATCATCGACCTGGCGCCTGAGATCGGGGATTTCCGCGACACGGCGGCCGTCATCGAGGCGCTCGATCTGGTGATCAGCGTCGATACGTCCACCGCCCACCTCGCCGGGGCCCTGGGCAAGCCGGTCCTGATCCTGAGCCGGTTCGACGCCTGCTGGCGCTGGATGCTCGATCGCGCCGACAGCCCCTGGTATCCGACTGTGCGGCTTTTGCGTCAGCCGACGCCTGGGGATTGGGACAGCGTCATGGGTGAGGTCGGGCAATTCCTGGCCGCCATGCCCGCCGGAGCCGAACGGCTCATCGGCGAGAGGCTGTAGAAGACCAGGGCCCACAGGATCGCCGCCGTCAGTCCATAGGCCGGATCAGCCTTTGCCCCCATGGCGCCGCCCTGCTGGTTCCGACTCATCCTCTTGTCTTCGTTCTGCTTTTCCATGGCGCATATGCTCGGGCTGGCCCCGCGCCGACAAACGATATAAATGCGCAGATCCGTGAGGTTTTCGCACAATGCCTGGCCGCCGCGCTTTGCCGCCCCTGAACGCCCTGCGCGCCTTCGAGGCGTTCGGCCGGCTGGGCCGGATGACCAAGGCGGCGGACGAGCTGTTCGTCACCCACGGCGCGGTCAGCCGCCAGATCCGCCAACTTGAGCTCTGGCTGGCCTTTCCCCTGACCGAGGGCCCCAAGACGCAGCTGACCCTGACCCGGGAGGCCAAGCGCCTGCTGGGCGCCGCAAGCGCCGCCTTCGACATGATCGAGGAGGCTGCGGCCCGGGCCCCGACCGAGGGCAGGGACCTCCGGCTGGCCTGCTACAACACCTTCGCCATGCGCTGGCTGATCCCGCGTCTGCCTGATTTCGTGGAACGCCACCCCGATATCCGCCTGCAGTTGCGCGAGATGTCCGGCGATGCGCTCGACCTGGAGGCGGCGGGGGTCGATGCGGCCATGATGCTGCGCAGCGGCAGTGTCGCGGGCATGAACGAGACGCCGTTCCTGGGCAACTTCTACGGCCCGGTGGTCTCGCCCGCCCGCGCTGCGACTCTGAAGGCCGATCCGGCCCGGCTGCTTCTGGAACCGCGCCTGCACACCCGCACCTGGCCCCAGGCCTGGGCCAACTGGGCCAAGGGCGCCAAGGTCGCTCTGCCGGCGCCGGACGTTGAGCGCAGCTTTGATCACTTCTCGCACGCGTTGGAAGCCGCCGCGGCGGGTCTGGGCGTGGCCATGACGCCCTGGGTGTTCGTCGCCGACGACCTGGAGGCGGGCAAGCTGGCGGCGCCGCTGGGCTTCATCAAACTGCCCGGGCGTCTGACCTTGAGCCGGCCCACGGCGCGGCCCAATCCGGCGCTGGACCGGTTCACCGAATGGCTGGTGGAGCAGGGCTCCCGGATGGGCGCGCCGCCCAAGCCCATCAAGCTGGGCTAGAGGGCGGGCAACACCACATTGATCTGGCAGCGCGCGCCTTCGGGCGGGTAGCTGAGCTCGGCCACGCCCCCCTCCGACGCCAGACTGCGGGCGATCAGGCGGCTGCCGAAGCCCTTGTGATCGGGCGCCTTGACCTCGGGGCCGTCCCTTTCCACCCAGGACAGCCTGAGGTCGATGCCGGCGGCGACCGGCTGGACGGTCCAGTTGATCTCCACCCAGCCATCGTTGCTGGACAGGGCGCCGTACTTGATCGCGTTGGTGGCCAGTTCATGCAGCGCCATGGCCAGGGAAACCGCCGTCTTGGGCTCCAGCCGTACGCGGGGGCCTTCGATGCGGAAGCGGAAGCCGGTTTGCAGCTCATGCGGGGCCACCGCGCCGGTGATGATGTCCAGCAGCTCCGCCCCGTCCCAGCTTTCGCGGGTCAGCACGTCGTGCGCCTGGGCCAGGGCGATCAGGCGCGACTCCAGCGCGGCGCGGGCCGCCTGGGGCGTGGCGGCGGTCGACAGGGTCTGGGCGGCCATGGCCTGGACCATGGCCAGAATGTTCTTCACCCGGTGGTTCAGCTCGTGGATCAGCAGCTGCTGGCGCTGTTGCGACTTCTCGCGCTCTTCGATCTCGGCCTGGAGGCGGTCGCTGTCGCGTTTGCGCTTGTCGATGTCCTGCACCAGCCCGTGCACGCCGACGACGGCGCCGTCCACGACATAGGGGCCGCCCATCACCCGCATCCAGCGCCAGTCGTCGCCGTAGCGGACGCGGTATTCGAAGTCGTACAGGCTCCGTTCGCTATAGGCCTGATCGGCCGCCACCCTCATGGCCTCGACATCGTCCGGATGCAGCAGCCGCCGGCGCAGCTCGGTGCGCGTGATGCCCTGGTCTTCCGGCTTCAGGCCGTAGAGCGACAGGGCGCGGTCCGACAGGGTCATGACGTCGGTTGCCGCGTTCCAGGCCCAGTCGCCCATGCGGGCGCCGTCCAGGGCCAGACGCAGATGGGCCTCGCTGGTGGCCAGGGCCTGCTCGTTGGCGATCTTGCGGGTGATGTCACGGAACACCACGGCCAGGCCGTCGAGCACCGGAAAGACACGGACATCGACGGTGCGGCCCGTATGCACGACCGACGTCTGGGTGAAGTTCTCCACCCCGCCGCTATCGCGCATCCGGGCGAAGGCGGATCTCAGAAGGTCATGCTGCTGCGGCGCGATCACGTCCCAGATGGTCTGGCCGATCAGCTCGGACCGGGGCCGCCCCATGTGCTGCACGAAGGCCTGATTGCCGAAGACGATTCGCCAATCGCTATCCAGGACATAGGCCGCCTCGGCCATGCCATCGAGCACCACGAAGGCCATCTCGCCGGGATCGACGCCCTGTGACCCAGGAGGGGATTTGCGTGTGAATGGGGGATGGTTGCTGTCCATCGTTCTCGAAACCGGTACGCCCCTGACTTGCCGCTCCGCAGGGCGCCAGCTAAGCCTTTTGCGGTCAAGATGTTTTCCCGCATTGCGGGAGTGCTTCGCAAGGTTCGACGGACGCCATGGACAAGGTCGTTATGGTTTTCCTGGCCGGCGGCTTCGGCTCGATGTGCCGCTATCTGGTGGGCGTGGCCGCGATCAAGACGATCGGTCCCGGCTGGCCCTATGGCACCTTCACCGTGAATGTCGTCGGCGGCCTGCTGATGGGCGTGCTCGCCGGATGGCTGGCGCTGCGCGGCGGCGCGGATCAGGAGCGCTGGCGAATCCTGCTGGGCGTGGGCGTGCTAGGCGGCTTCACCACCTTCTCGGCCTTCTCGCTGGAGACCGCCCTGATGATCGAGCGGCGCGATTGGGGGACGGCGGCGGGCTATGTCGCGGCCTCGGTGGCCCTGGCCATCGGCGCGCTGTTCCTGGGACTGCTCGCGGCGCGGCGCATTTTCGCGTAAGCCAGCCTTCTGATGAAGGAAGTCCTCACCCTGCACGTCGCCGAAGGCGAGGACGGCGTTCGCCTGGACCGCTGGTTCAAGCGCCGCTGGCCGCACCTGAATCATGTGCAGCTGAACAAGTTGACCCGCTCGGGCCAGATTCGCGTCGACGGCGCCCGGGCCAAGCCCGACACCCGCCTGACCGCCGGCGCCCAGGTGCGCGTGCCGCCGCTCCCGGATGCGCCGGAGCCCGGCGAGAAGCGCGAAGGGCTGTCGGACCGCGACATCGCCTATGCCCGCTCCCTGGTCATCTATGAGGACGACGAGGTGCTGGCGCTGAACAAGCCCCACGGCCTGGCCGTGCAGGGCGGCACCAAGACCACCAAGCACGTCGACCGGCTGCTGAGCGCCTGGGGCGAGGGGATGGAGCGTCCGCGTCTGGTGCACCGGCTGGATCGCGATACGTCCGGCGTCCTGCTGCTGGGCAAGAGCCCCGCCGCCGCGGCGCGCCTCTCCGGCGCCTTCGCCCGGCGCAAGGCCTTGAAGACCTACTGGGCCATCGTGGCCGGCAATCCGCACCCCCAGCACGGGCTGATCGAGATGCCCCTGGTCAAGAAGGGGGTGGGGGACCGTGAGATGGTGGTGCCCGCCGAGCCCAAGGAATTCGGCGCCCAGCCCGCCGAGACCGAGTTCGTCAGCATCAGCCGCGCCGCCCACCGCGCCACCTGGATGGCCCTACGCCCCCTGACCGGCCGTACACACCAGCTGCGCGCCCACATGAAGGCCATCGGCCACCCCATCCTGGGCGACCCCAAATATAGCGACGAGAAGGCCGCTGAGCTGTCGAAGGGGCTACAGCTCCAGTTGCACGCGCGCCGTTTGGTGCTGCCGCATCCGGGCGGCGGCATGATGGTCATCGAGGCCCCGATCAGCCCGGAGATGAAGGCCGGTTTCGACCGCTTCGGCTTCGACCAGCATGAGGCCGAGGCCGAGCCCTTCCATCTAATCCCCCGCCGCCATCACCGATGAGCAGCCCCGAACCGACTGGCCTCAAGCTGGCGGTATGGGACGTCGACGGCACCCTGGTGGACAGCCGGGCGGTGATCTACGAGGCCGCCAAGTCGGTGTTCGACTTCATGGGGCTGCCGACGCCGGACTATAACGACGTGCGCCAGATCGTCGGGCTGAGCCTGGCCGTGGGCCTGCGCCAGCTGCTGCCCCTGATGCCGCCGGAAGCCATCGACAGGGCCGTGGCGGGCTATAAGGAAGCCTTCCAGGACCTGCATCGCCGCCCGGGATTTCAGGAGCCGCTCTACGACGGCGCGGCGGAGTGCTTGGAGCGGCTGAAGCAGGACGGCTGGCTGATCGCCATGGCCACGGGCAAGAGCCGCCGGGGCGTGGACACCATCATCAAGATGCATGGCTGGGCCGACCTGTTCGACTCCATCCACTGCGCCGATGACGGGCCGGGAAAGCCGCATCCGGCCATGCTGCTGGAGGCGATGCGGGCGCTAGGCTGCACCCCCGCCCAGACCATCATGATCGGCGACACAGCCCACGACATGCGCATGGCCAAGTCCGCCGGAGTCTACGCTCAGGGCGTCAGCTGGGGCTTCCACACCGCCGCCGAGGTGCTGGCCGGCGGGGCGGATCATGTGGCGGACGATTTCTCAAGACTGAACAGGCAATTGGACCTGTTTGCTGAGACGATTTCAGCCTAGGCGGTCACGCCCATAGCCACCTGGGCGACCTGGCTGTCGGGGAAGATCGAGCCGTCCAGCGCCTGACGCTCGACGCCCAGATGCTCGGACAGCACCCCCTTGAACAGCGAGCGCATGTCCAGGGTCGGGGCGGTGTCGCGGTTCTCGAACAGCTTGGCCTGCTGCAGCGTCGGCCAGTCGCCGATGATGCCGCCGCGCTTCATTCCGCCCCCGAGCACGAGCGCGGTGGAGGCGGTGCCGTGGTCGGTGCCGCCGGTGCCGTTGACCCGCGCGGTGCGGCCGAACTCGGTGGAGACGACGATTACCGTATTGGCCCATTCGGTCCCGAGGCCGGTGGACAGGCCGTCGATCAGACTGTCGAGCGCGGAGAGGCGTCCGGCCAGAAGGCCCGTGCCGGCGCCCTGATTGGCGTGGGTGTCGAAGTTGTCGACCGAGATGGCCACCACCTGCGGGCCGTTGGCCCCGGTCATGAACCTGGCCACCGTGGCGCCCATGCTGTGGGCGGCGTCGGCATTGGCGCGGGGGTTGGCGGGGCCCTGGGCCGAGGCGGCGGCGACCATCGCATCCGACTGCGCCGCGCCGGCGCCGGTCATGGGCTGAGCCTCGGCGGCCTGAGCCTTGGCCAGAGCGGCGGCGGCGTGGGCCATCCCCTGGGTCTGCAGGCCGCTGGCCAGCGCCGGGCCGAGCAAGGGGTCCTTGGCGTAGAGATCGGCCAGGATACGGGGCAGGCGCTCGTCGCGTCCCTCCAGCCCGCCGGGCGACCAGGAGGCTGCCTGGACCGGTCCGCGCAGGATCAGCGGCGCCTGGGTTCCCACCGACAGGGCCTCGATCTTGCGCGCCGGCGCCATTGCCTGAAGCGTGCGGTTGAGCCAGCCGGAGGAGACGCCGTAAGCCGCCACCCCGCCGCTCTCCAGCACGTCTTGCGCTTCGAAGTGCGAGCGGGCCCGGTCGGGCGTGGCGACGGCGGGGGCGATGCGGGCCTGACCGGCCAGGGCGAGCCGATGCACCGAGGCCAGGGCCGGGTGCAGGCCGAAGGTGGAGTCCAGCTTCAGCGCGCCGTCCTTCTCGCCGAACGGGGCGATGGCGATCCGGCCGCGCAGGGCCGCGTAATTGGGATCGCCCACCGGCGGAGAGACCGATAGGCCGTCCATCGCTCCCCGACAGATGATGACGATCAGCTTCTTTTTGGCCAGGGCGCCGTCGGCGGCGGCGTAGGCCGTGCGGCCGAGGAAGCTGACCGAGACGCCGAGCGCGGCGGCGGTGGCCAGGGCGGAGCGGCGGGTGGGTTGATCTTGACGGTTCATCGGCGCTGGAACTCCGGCGACATCAGCAGGACGGCAAAGGCTTCGGGGCGGGTCTCGGCCCGAGCGATGGCGGTGGCGGATTCGGGACTGAGCCGGGCGCCGAGCGCCGATTGGGCGGCCTGAACAGGGTCCATGCCCTGGGCCATGACCTTGCCTGCGGCCTCCGACCAGGCCATGCGCTTGACCAGCCCGTCCGGCGAGGCCCATTCGGCGGCGTCGTCGGCCCAGCCTTTAGGCGAGGGGGCCGAGAACGGCCGCTGGCCGAGCGCGGTCATCGAGCCGGCGAACTTGCGCGGATTGTCGAGGTCGGGCGTCGCGCCCGAGACCCGCCAGCTGGACACCAGGAACTCGTAAGGCGTCTTGAACTTGGCGGCGGTGGGCGACCAGGCCTCGGGGGAGTCGATCAGGGTCTCGGCCAGCCTGTCGAGGCGTCCGCCTGACGACAGGTAGCTCTGCTGCAGACGCTCCACGAGCGCGGGCGGCGGGTCGTCGGCGACGAAGTGGATGGCCAGCTTGCGCGCGATGTGGCGGGCGGTGGCCCGGTTAGCCGCCAGGTCCTTCAGCACCGTCCAAGCCTGCAGCTGGCCGTCCTGGGCGTAGGTCCGTCCGAGCACCCGGCGCACGCCGGGTTCGTGGGCTAAGGGGCGGAACATGAAGGTCCCTGGCTGGCCCCGATCTTGGCTCCTGAACCCGCCACCACCGGCTCCGCCCTGGCCTCGGGCGACGCTCCAGCCGGTCAGGGCGCGGGCGAATTCGGTGACGTCGGCCTGGCTGTAGCCGCCGTCCACGCCGACGGTGTGCAGCTCCATGATCTCGCGGGCGAGGTTCTCGTTGAGGCCGACGCCGCGCCGCTGGCCCTGGGCGCTGGCGCCTGCCCGGCTGTTGGGACCGACCGAGGGCGCCTGATCCAGATAGAGCAGCATGGCCGGGTGCTGAGACGAGGCCAGCAGCAGGGTCTCGAAACGGCTGAACACATAGGGCCGGATCGCCTCGCGCTCGAAGGCGCCGGCGATGGGGGCCACGACGCCCTTGGCGGCCGAGACGGTGAAATGGTTGGCCCAGAACAGCGTCCAGCGCTCGCGGAAGGCAGCGGGAGTGGCGGCGGCCAGGCGGCCCCGGGCGGCCATCTCCTCGATCGCCATCTCGCGGATCTGGCCCTGCACCTGCTTCAGCTCGGCGGCGGCGTCCTCGGCCTTCAGTTCCTTGCGCTCTTTCCGCAGGCTTTCGAAGACGGTGAGGTTGCGGGCCGAATTGCCGAGATCGCCCTGGGGCTGGTCGGCGCCCTCGGGGCGGATCTGGGCCTTGAGGAAGCCGCGCGGGTCGGCGCGGGCCGCCTCGATCTCGCCCGGGCGGGCGCCGAGGCCGAAGCGGGTCGCCGCGATGGCGGCGTCGAGGTCGGATGGGTTGGGCAGGGCCACTGATGCTCCGGACTTTGTCGGAAAGCGTTGAGGGGGTTACTGCACTGGCCGATAAGGCCTGAAGATTACGCCGATTTGGAGACCGTACCTTGGCCGGAAAACTTGCGCCGCCTGTCGAATTGCCACGGCGCTTCTACAAGCAGGTCACAGTAGGGACCGCCGGTGATGAACCCCGCCTGAACGTGCTGCTCGACGGCAAGCCCGTACGCACGCCCAAGGGTGCGCCCCTGACAGCCCCGACCCTGGCCCTGGCTCAGATGCTGGCGGCGGAATGGGACGCCCAGGCCACCCACATCGACATGAGCACGATGGCCGCCGTGCGCCTGGCCTTCACCGCCATCGACTTCATCCCCGACGCCCGCACCGCCGTGGCGGCCGAAGTCGCCCGATACGCCGGCTCGGACGCCCTCTGCTATTTCGCCGAAGCGCCTAAGGCCCTGCTGGAGCGGCAGGTGCAGCAGTGGGTCCCCGTGCTGGAATGGGTCCAGACGGAGCTAGGCCTGCATTTCCTGCGCGCGGAGGGCATCACCTATCGCGACCAGCCGGTGGAAACTCTGCTGCGCGCGGCCAAGCTGGCGGAGGAGGAGGGCGACTTCGGCCTCGCGGCCCTGGCCCACGCCACCTCTCTGTTCGGCTCAGCCGTCTTGGCCTTCGCCCTGCGGCGCGACCAGTTCAGCGGCGAGGAGGCCCTGCAGTTGTCGCGCCTGGACGAGGCGTATCAGCAGGAGCAGTGGGGCGTGGACGAGGAAGCCGCTGAACGCACCGCCAACATGCTGGCCGAGGCGCGGATGCTGGAGCGGTGGTTTCGGGCCTTGTAAGCTTAGCCGATCAGAGGCTTGCCCTCGGGCGCGCCGCGTTCCAGCCGGTCGGGCAGGGGCTCGGCTGCGGGAATGAACTGCAGCGACACAGAATTGATGCAGTAGCGGTCGCGGGTCGGCGGCGGGCCGTCGGGGAACAGGTGGCCCTGGTGGCTGTCGCAGCGGGCGCAGCGCGTCTCCACCCGGATCATGCCGTGGCTCATGTCGCGCACCGCCTTGGTATGGGTCGGGTCGAAGGGCGCGTAGAAGCTGGGCCAGCCGGTGCCGGACTCGAACTTGGTCACCGAGCGGAACAGGGGCAGGCCGCACAGGCGGCAGGCGTAGACCCCCTCCTGCTTGTTCTCCAGAAGGCCGCCGCAGAAGGGCGCTTCGGTGCCGTGGTGCAGGAGCACCCGCGCCTCGTCGCGGCTGAGCGAAGCCTCCAGCGCCCCGCGCTGCTCCGCCGTCGGCGGGGCCAGATCGAAACCGGAAGCGGAGCGGCTGTCATGGTGGGCGCTCGGGTCGGACATGGCGATCTCCTGGTGGAAGGGCGGCAAAGAAACCTACGGCGCCTATATGGGGTTTCAACAGGCCGGTCGCACGAAGGTTCAAGCCGGTCCTTTTGTTGACCAACTCAGCTGCCTAGATTGTCGACTCCACCCGGCCCGAAGGACTGACCCTGACTGTGACGCGTATCGACTGGACTGAGCTGCTGTTTTCATCGACCGGACGGTTGGGACGCACCGGCTTCCTCGGCCTGACCACATTGCTGCTGGTTTTGGCTGTGGCCTTTGAATCGATGACCGGGGACCGCGCGCCGGGCTGGATCGGCTGGATATTCTATGCGGCCCTGATGTTCTGCTGGGCCTGCATTCTCAGCAAGCGGCTGCACGACCGGGGAAACAGAGGCTGGTGGGCCTTCCTGCCGGTCTGGGCCCTTTGGGTCGCCTGGTCTCCGCCCCACGACCTGGCCCAGGTCCCGCCGTTCGTCATCCTGGCCGCGACCTTCATGTATCTGGGGCTGGTTCCGGGTCAGCGGGCCGGCAATCGGTTCGGGCCCAGCCTGAGGCCGGCCTAAAGCGGCGGCCGTTCCTCGACGACCGGCCCGAACAGCCGCTCGAACCCCGCCTTCAGCGCCGCGTCGGCGTCGTCCATGCTCACCGGACGGCCCAGGTCCACCAGGCTGGTGACGCCGTGCTCGGTGACGCCGCAGGGCACGATGCCGCTGAAATGCGACAGGTCGGGCTCCACATTCAGGCTGATGCCGTGAAACGACACCCAGCGGCGCAGCTTCACGCCCAGGGCGGCGATCTTGTCCTCACGGGGCGGGGCGCCGGAGACCTTGCGCTCGACCCAGACCCCGACCCGGCCGTCGCGCAGCTCACCCTCGATATTGAAGGCGGCCAGGGCGTCGATCACCCAGGCTTCCAAGGACTGGACGAACTTGCGCACGTCCCGCCCGCGCTCGCGCAGGTCGAGCATGACATAGGCCACCCGCTGGCCGGGCCCGTGATAGGTGAACTGGCCGCCCCGTTCGGTCTGGAACACCGGGAAACGATTGGGCTCCAGCAGGTCGCCCGTCTTGGCCGAGACGCCGGCGGTGTAGAGGGGCGGGTGCTCCAGCAGCCAGATCAGTTCCCCGGCCTTGCCCTCGAGGATCGCTTCCACGCGGGCCTGCATCGCCGCCACCGCTTCGGGGTAGGGGACCGGCGCGGTGGAGACCGCCCAGCCGGCCGGCGCGCCGTCGGGCCTCGGCATAAGCAAAGAAGCGCTGCTGTTTAACACCTGGTTCAGCATGTTTGCTCAATGTGGCTATGCGGGCGGGTTCGCAAGGCCCCGACTCGTTTTTTACACGGCCGGCGTTTGGCCGTTTTGGTGGAGAGCAGCGTTTGTCGGGCCAGGTTGATGCAGTCAATGTCGAGATCGCCGTCCTGCTGGGGCGCAGCACTCTGCCGATGCAACAGCTCCTGCGCATGGGCCGGGGCGCGGTGATTCCGCTGGACGCCAAGACCAACGACGAGGTCTGGATCCTGGCAAACAACCACCCCGTGGCCCGCGGCGAAATCCAGATCAACGAAGACAAGATCTGCATCGCCGTGACCCGCGCCGCCGACGTCTTCGACTACATGGCCGGCGGCGGATCTTAAGCCGCGTCCGCGCGCCCTTCACAAGCCTTCCTTCCTTTGCTACTCCCCGCCGCTCACTGCGTGCGGTCGTGGCGGAATTGGTAGACGCGCAGCGTTGAGGTCGCTGTGGGGCAACCCGTGGAAGTTCGAGTCTTCTCGACCGCACCAGTGAGTTTGGATTCACTAGGCTGAGGCGACATTTGTCGTAGAGCACTAACCGGAGCGTTCGATGGCGACAGGGCCCGACACGACCGCGCTGGAGCTCGACAAGGACGTCGCCGTTCCGGAAGACCTGGAGGATCTGGCCCTCCAGGACGACTACGGCCTCAATCCTGAATATGTCGAACGGGTGATCGACGCCGCGGACCGCGGTGACGACGAGCATCTGCGCGAACTGGTCGAGGCGCTGCACCCCGCCGACGTGGCCGACCTGATGGGCTTCCTGTCGCCGGCCTATCGCGAGGCCTTGGTGCCGCTGCTGGCGCCGGCCGAGCTGGCCGACATCCTGGCCGAGCTGGACACCGAAATCCGCGAGGAGGTGCTGGAGTCTGTCTCCACCGACGCCCTGGCCACGGCCCTGGGCGATCTGGATTCCGATGACGCCGCCGACGTCGTCGACGACCTGGAGGACGACAAGCGGGACGCGGTGTTGGCCGCCATGTCCGAGGTCGACCGGCACGCCATCCAGACCAGCCTGGGCTACAAAGACGAGACCGCCGGCCGCCTGATGCAGCGCGAGGTGATCGCCTCGCCGCAGTTCTGGACCGTGGGTCAGGCCCTGGAGCATGTCCGCCAGTCCAGCGACCTGCCCGAACTGTTCTTCGACGTCTCTGTGGTCGATCCGTCATTCCGGCCCTTGGGCGCGGCGCCGGTCAGCCGCCTGGTCACCGCCAAGCCTGAAACCCTCATGACCCAGATCATGGAGCCGGTGATCGAGCTCACCGTCGACATGGATCAGGAGGAGGTGGCCTACGCCTTCGAAAAGTACCGCCTGATCTCCGCCCCGGTAGTGGACGCGGGCGGGCGGCTGGTCGGCCAGATCACGGTCGACGATATCGTCGGCATCATCCGGGAAGAAAGCGAAGAAGACACCCTGGCCCTGGCCGGTGTGTCCGACGTCGGCCGGGACGCCTCGATCATGGAGATCACCAAGTCGCGCTTCTGGTGGCTGTTCATCAACCTGGGCACGGCCCTGCTGGCCTCCGGGGTTATTTCCCTGTTCGAGGGGCAGATCGACAAGATCGTCGCCTTGGCCGTGCTGGCCCCGATCGTGCCCTCGATGGGCGGCAACGCCGGCACCCAGACCGTCACCGTGGCCGTGCGCGCCATGGCCACCAAGGAGATGAGCTCGGCCAACGTCCTGCGCATCGTCTGGCGCGAGACGGCCGTGGGACTGCTCAACGGCTGCGCCTTCGCCGTGCTGATGGGGGTGGTCGCCGGCCTGTGGTTCCACGGCGCCGTGCTGGGCCTGGTGATCGGCCTGGCCATGATCATCAACCTGTTCGCCGCCGCCCTGGCCGGCATCCTGATCCCCATCGCCCTGGAGAAGATGGGCTACGACCCGGCGGTCTCCTCGGTGATCTTCCTGACCACGGTGACCGACTGCGTGGGCTTCTTCAGCTTCCTCGGCCTGGCCACCCTGCTGCTGCTTTAGCCCACAGCTTCCGAATCATCGGGGGTTCCAGCGGCGGCCTGAATTTGCTGTGATGAGGCAGCCCGCATCCGTGGGCGACTCAAGACCGGATCCTGTTCAAGTCCATGAAGCTGCGCCACCAAGCCACCCGGCAGGCCATTGAGCTGATCAAGCGCTTCGAGGGCTTCCGTCGCCGTGCGGCCATGCTGCAGGACGGGGCCTGGACCATCGGCTATGGCCATACGCGCACGGCGCGGGCCGGAGCGGCCATCACCGAGGCCGACGCCGACGCCCTGCTGATCTATGACGTGGCTTCGGTGATCACGGCGGTCAACGAGTGGGTCTACAGCCCCCTGACCCAGAACCAGTTCGACGCCCTGGTGGCCTTCGCCTTCAACATCGGCCTGACCAACTTCCGCCGCTCCTCCGTTCTGCGCCGCCTGAACGAGGGCCAGCACCTGCAGGCGGCCTGCGCCATGGAGATGTGGCGCACCGCCGATTTCGAGGGCGAGCGGATCGTCATCGACGCCCTGGTGCGCCGGCGCTCCGCCGAGATGGCTCTGTTTCTGACCCCGGCGGAGGGCCACATCCCGGTGCCGTCGCTGATCGTCATGCCGCGTGTGGATGACGAGGCGGCCCGCGCCGTGCCGCTGCAATCGGCGGCGGTCAAGACGACGCTGGAAGACCAGCTGGCCAAGATCTATCGCGATGACGAGGCGATGCCCTCCGCCGGCCTGGCCGCGCTTGAGGCCGTGTCCCAGCGCCTCAACGCCCTGCTGCAGGACGACGAGCCGATCGCCACTGCGCCTCTGCCCCAGGTAGTCGAGGCGGCTCCTGCAACCCCCGCCGCCGCTCCCGCTGCCGCTGCGACAGCCGCCCCTCGTGTGATGGAGGCACCGGCCGAGGCCGCCGCGCCCTCCGACGAGGTCAATCCGATCGCCTTCAGCATGCTGAGCGCGTCGCTGGCCAAGACCCGCAAGAAGCGGATGAGCCCGCCTGAGCCGGTGCTGGCCATGGTCGGCCTGATCGGCCTTGGGGTGTTCGCGGCCGGTCTGTTCTGGGGCTTCAACGCCAAGGCGGCCGAGCGCCTGCCGATCCCGGTCGATCCTCTGACCACCGGCTGGGTGCTGGGGCTGGTCGGCATGGCCCTGGCCGCCAGCTCGATCTATTTCCTGCTGAACAGGCTCGGCTCCAGCGCCGACTGATCTTGCCCAATTTTTCGCTTGAAGACCCAGCCGGGTTTCGGCTTCAAGGGCGCCCATGAAAACCTCTCGCATCTCCTCCGGCTCCAGCTTCGAAGCGGTTGCCGGCTACTCCCGGGCCATCGTCGTCGAGCACGCCGACTTCAAGGAAGTCCTGATCTCGGGCGTCACTGGTTTCAACTACGCGACCATGACCATCGAGGACGATCAGGCGGCCCAGACCCGCCAGTGCTTCGCCACCATCGCCAAGGTGCTGGGCGAGGCCGGCGGCGATCTCAGCCATGTGGTGCGGGTGCGCTATCTGCTGACCAAGCCCGAGCAGTTCGGCGAGCTGGCTCCGGTGTTCGGCGAGTTCTTCAGCGACGTGCGCCCGGCGGCCACGGCCTTGGTCTGCGGCCTGGTCGACGAGCGGATGAAGCTGGAAATCGAGATCGACGCCCGCATCCCGAAATAGCGTCAGCCTGGCGCGCTGATCCTTCGGCGCGCTCGCACGTTCCACTCCGGCAACCCCCGCAGGAGTGAGTCATGATCAATTCCATCGCCGATCCCCTCGTCGAGAACGTCGTTTCCAGCGACCTGCAGGGGATGGTGAGCATCGACTCCGACATGCGGGGCGCGGTGACCGTCACCCTCAACCATCCCGGCAATGCGCTGGACGGAGAGGTGGCCGGGGCCCTGCGCGAAACCTTCGAGACGCTGCACGCCGCCGACCATGTGCATGTGGTCTTCCTGCGCGACCGGTCGGGGACCTTCTTCAGTGGCCCGCTGGCCCCGTGGATGCGCACCGCCTCCACCGAATGGACCGACGCCAACCTGCGCGACGAAGCGATGATCGTCGCCCACATGCTGTACGCCCTGACCCATGTCCCGGCCCTGACGGTGGCCCTGATCGAAGGGGAAGCCTCGGGCGTCGGCGCGGGGTTGGTCGCTGCCTGCGACATAGCCGTATCCGCTCCTGATGCGCGCTTCGCCTTTCCCGAGGTCGTCACCGGCGCCGTTCCGGCCATGGCCGCGCCCTATGTGGTCAACGCCATCGGCCCGCGCCAAGCCAAGAGCCTGTTCATGACCGGCCGCGCCATCGACGCCGATGAGGCTCTGCGCATCGGCCTGATCCAGGAGATCGCCGGCGTGGGGGGCATGGACGCGGCGATCCAGCGCCTGACCGCCGAAGCGCTCGCCAACGGGCCTGCAGCCATGCACGAGGCCAAGCGGATGGTCTGGGAAGTCTGGGGCCGCCCGCTCGATCGCGCGATGATGGAAGAGACCGCCAAGCGCTTCGCCAGGAGCCGCTTCAGTGAGGAGGGGCGAGCGGGTCTCGAAGCCGCCGCCAAGGGCCGCACGCCGGGCTGGGCAGGCCGTCAGGCGTAGGCTATTTCGGGGGACATGCCCCTGCATCTCATCAAGCTCTGCGTCGGTTGCGACACGGTCGACGAACTGGTGGCGTGGCACGCCGCCGAGCGGGCCGGTCAGCCGTGGATTCTGCGCACCCGCCAGACGCCCAAGCGGGCCGAGGAGCTGGTGGATGGGGGCTCAGTGTTCCGCGTGTTCAAGGGCGTGGTGCTCTGCCGCCAGCGCATCCTTCAGGTGGACACGGTGGGCGACGGCCAAGCAAAACGCTGCGAAGTCACCCTCGATCCTCAGGTCATGCTCGTGGCGCCCCTGCCGCGCCGTCCGTTCCAGGGCTGGCGCTACTTCGAGGCCAAGGACGCGCCCGAGGATCTGGGCCTGCACGGCGAGACCGGGGCGGTGTCGGTGCCCCAGGAGCTGGCCGGCAAGCTGCGCGAACTGGGCGTCTGGTAGCGCCCTAAACCGCCACGTTGTCGATCAACCGGGTCTTGCCCAGCCACGCCGCCGCCAGCACCCGCGCGGGCGCTTCGCCGATAGGTCCTGGACCCAGCGCCGCCAACGTCTCGGCGTGACGCACCTCGATGTAGTCGATGCTGTTGAAGCCGGCTGCCGCCAAGGCGTCCATGGCCCCGGCCTCGGCGGTGTTGACCGCGCCGCCCGCCGCCAGGGTCCGGGCCATCTCGGCCATGATCACATTCAGCCGCCCGGCCGTGACCCGCTGCTCTGCGCTCAGGTAGGCGTTGCGCGAGGACAGGGCCAAGCCGTCGTCCGCCCGACGGGTCGGGGCGCCGATGATCTCAACCGGCAGGTCGAGGTCGCGCACCATGCGCCGGATCACCTGCAGCTGTTGGTAGTCCTTCTCGCCGAACACCGCGACGTCGGGAGACGACTGGATCAGCAGCTTGGCCACCACCGTGGCGACTCCGCCGAAGAACTGCGGCCGCCGCTCGCCCTCCAGCGGCGCCGAGACGCCAGACACAGTGACGGTGGTCGCGAAGCCAGGCGGATAGATTTCCGAGGCGTCCGGCGCGTAGAGCAGATGGCAGCCGGCCTCAGCCAGCAGCGCCGCGTCTTGGTCCTCGCCGCGCGGATAGCTGGCGAAGTCCTCATGGGGCGCGAACTGGGCCGGGTTGACGAACAGGCTGACCACCACCCGGTCGGCGCTCTGCAGCGCCAGCCTGACCAGCGACAGATGCCCCTCGTGCAGGGCGCCCATGGTCGGGACCAGCCCCACCTTCAGGCCCTCGGCGCGCCAGGCGAACACCTGCCACCGCAGATCGGCCACGGTGCGGGCGACGGGCAGGGCAGGGGGCGACGCTAAACTCATGGCCCGGGCTTATGCCGCCGCGCGCCGCGCCGCGCTAGCTGTTTACGACTCGTCGGCGCGCGTTGACGGGCCCGGCGGGGCGGGGGTCTGATCGGGGAACTGGGTGGCCGATTCGGCCGGTCGGCTTGAGTGAGGTGTTCCATGTCCGAAGCGCGCGTGATCGTTGTCGGCAACGAGAAGGGCGGGGCGGGCAAGTCCACCATCGCCATCCATATGGCGACCGCCATCATGCATGCCGGGGCGCGTGTGGCGGTGGTCGACCTGGATCTGCGCCAGCAGTCGCTGAACCGCTTCTTCGACAGCCGCCGTACCTGGATGGCCTCGTCCGGCGCGGTGCTGCCCACACCCCTGACGCCCTCCGGGCAGGCGGGCGAGATCCTGGTGCGGGCGCCGGTCGAAGATCAGATCGCGCGCTTCGAGGACGTGATGGGCCAGGCCGCCGGCCTCGCCGACTTCATCCTGGTGGACACCCCCGGCGCCGACACCGCCCTGTCGCGCAAGGCGCACCAGAGCGCCGACGTGATCATCACCCCGCTCAACGACAGCTTCGTCGACTTCGACATGCTGGGGCAGGTGGACCCCGTCACCCTGGAGCTGAAGAAGCCCAGCCTCTATTCGGAATCGGTCTGGGAGGCGCGCAAGGTCCGCGCATCCGCCACCCGCCGCATGACCGACTGGCTGGTGCTGCGCAACCGCCTGGCCCCCACCGAGGCGCGCAACCGCAAACGGCTGGAAGAGCGGATCGAGGCGCTGAGTCGCCGGGTCGGGTTCCGCGTCGGACCGGGCCTGCGCGACCGGGTGATCTACCGCGAGCTGTTCCCCTTCGGCCTGACCATCGCCGACCTCGGCCCCGGCGTGCGCCCGGTGCCGGTGTCTCTGTCCCACGTCGCCGCCCGCCAGGAGCTGCGCGCTCTGATGCAGGCGGTGGGCCTTTCGGACGACGCCGAGGACGAGATCGCCGGGCAGGAAACCGAATCCGGCATGGAAGAACTCGACAAGGCGTCCTGATCGCGGCTTGTTCGCGGCATGAACATTCTCAGCCTGGCGGTCATCGCCGGCCTCATCATGATCTGGCTGTGGTCGCGCTCCGAGATGGTCCGGCGCGGCGGCTGGCGCATCTTCGCCGGGCTCTTCTCCCTGGTAATGGTCGTCGTGGGTATCGCCCTGTCGATCCGAGGCGACTGGTTCGTGGGCCTGCCGATGCTGCTGCTGGCGTTGGGCACGGCGGCGGGCGGGCGGATGAACCGGGGCGCCTTCCGGCCGGCTTCGGGGCCTGCGCCCGAGCGTCCACGAGACGGCATGAGCGCGACGGAGGCCCGCTCGATCCTGGGGGTCGGACCCGAGGCGTCGGTGGAAGATATCCGCGCCGCCTACACCCGCCTGATGCAGCGCGCCCACCCCGACAAGGGCGGCAGCGTGGGGCTGGCCGCGCAGCTCAACGCGGCGCGGGACCGATTGCTCAAAGGGTAGAGAAGCGCCTTAGGGGCGCAGCGCCATGCAGTCCTGGCCCTGGGCCTTGATGCTGGCGCAGGCGCCCTTGGCCTGGTCGGCGGACAGGCCGGCGAAGCGCACCCGATAGTTGCCCGAGGAATGATCCACGTGGCCCTGCGAGGCGGCCAGTTCTTCGGCGAACTTGCTGTTCAGCTTGGCCAGCTGCTGGCGCGCTTGGGTGGGGTTCTTGTAGGCGCCCAGCTGCACCTGCCACTCGCCGGCGGCGGCCGTCTCGGTCTTCTCGGCGGCGGCCTTCTGAGCAACGACCTTCTTGCCCTTCTTGCCCTTGCCGACCGTGACGTTGTCGTTGACGACAAGCTTGACGCAACGGGTGACGCGCTTGTGGTGGCGCATCACGCGCTTGCAGGACATCTGGTCCGAAGCGGCGGCCTTGGCGTTCTGCTTGGTGGCGGCCTTGGGCGCGCCGTCGACCACGATGTGGACCCCGTCCTGATCGCCGTCGCCCTGTTCGACGGACGGGCGATCGACCACGCCGACCGGGGCGGGCTCATGCAGGTTCTGGGCGATGGTGGTCATCTGGCCCGCCTCGCGGCGGTGCATGACGGTGAAGCCGGCGTCCAGCAGATCGGCCACGTGGGAGTCGCGCGAAGCGGTCGAAGAGCCGCCCATCACCACCGCGATCAGGCGGCGGTTGTCGCGCATGGCGGAGGCGGCGAGGTTGAAGCCGGAGGCGTTGGTGAAGCCGGTCTTGATCCCGTCCACGCCGGGCATCTGGCCCAGCAGGTGGTTGTGGTTGCGGGTCGTGCGGCCGAGGTAGGTGAACTGCCGCGTGCCGAAGAAGGTGTAGTACTGCGGGTAGTCGCGCAGCACCGCCCGCGACAGGGTCGCGATGTCCCGCGCCGTGGACAGCTGGCGATTGTCCGGCAGGCCGTTGGCGTTGACGTACTGGGTGTTGTTCATACCCAGGCTCTTGGCCTTGGCGGTCATCATCTCGGCGAAGTGGCTTTCCGAGCCGCCCATCTTCTCGGCCATGGCCACGGCCATGTCGTTGGCCGACAGCACGGCGATGGCGGTCATGGCGTCGCGCACCGTGATGGTCTGGCCGGCGCGCAGCCCCACCTTGGACGGCGCCTGAGCCGCGGCATGCGGCGAGACCACGATCCGGTCGTCCAGCGAGAGCTTGTTCTCCGACAGCTCCTCGAACGCCAGATACATCGTCATGATCTTGGTGATCGACGCGGGATAGCGGTGGGCGTCGGGGGACTGTTCGTACAGCACCTCGCCGGACTTGGCGTCGACGACGATGGCGGCGTACTTCGGCTGCGACGTGAACTGAAGGAAGGCAGGGACCTTCAGCCGGTGATGATGCGTGCGGGCTTGAGCAGGCTCGGCCAGGCTGGTCAGTGCAAGGGCCCCGGCGGCAATCAGAAGCGCGAGGCGGCGGGCGGGGCTTTGCATGCAGCGTCCGTCGAGAAAGCGGCGGCCACGCGCCACCAGACGTTCATATATCATGCCCTGCCGTC
>CAIYVC010000039.1 GCA_903929535.1 uncultured Caulobacteraceae bacterium
ACCGCGCATCGTGGACTGGTACATGGACGGCAAGATCCAGATCGATCCCATGATCACCCACACCCTCCCCCTCGAGCGTATCAACGAAGCGTTTGACCTCATGCATAGCGGCGAATCCATCCGATCCGTCGTCGTGTTCTAGGAGAGGAAACTAGAAAATGTTCAACTTTTTCAAAAAGAAGGCGAGTAAACCAATGACCGTTTCGATCCATCCGTCCGTCGACGGCGGCGTCAAGCAAGGCTCGTCCAGCTTCACGGGCGGCACGCTCGTCTGCAAGTGCAAGGACAAGCCGGTAAAGGTGGCTATCTCCAGCCAGGTCCTGCACAACCACGCCTGCGGCTGCTCCAAGTGCTGGAAGCCGGACGGCGCCAAGTTCTCCGTCGTGGCGGTCGTTCCGTCCGACAAGGTTTCCGTCAAGGAAAACGGCGACAAGCTGGCCGTGGTCGACAAGAGCGCCCTGATCCAGCGCTACGCCTGCAAGGTCTGCGGCGTTCACCTGCACGGCCCGGTCGAGAAGCCGGCCCACCCCTTCACGGGCCTGACCTTCATCCACCCGGAACTGTTCACCGAAGCCGGCGCCGACGGCCCGACCTTCGCCGCCTTCGTCTCTTCGATCATCGAAGTCGGCGCGGCCAAGCCGGAAGAGATGGATGGCGTGCGCGCCCGCCTGAACGAGCTGAAGCTGCCGCCGTACGACTGCCTGTCGCCCGGCCTGATGGACTACATCGCGACCTTCATCGCCAAGGCCAACGGCGTCCTGCCCGCCTAAGCTCTGAAGCCGTGATCTGAGATCGGGCCCGCGGATCTGTTCCGCGGGCCTTTTCTTTTGCCCGCCGCCAGCGCTGTATGTGGCCAAGACTCAATTGTGAAAAACACCCCGGAGGAAGACCCATGAAGCGCATGGCAATGATCGCGGCGGCCGCCGTCGGCCTGATGACCGCCACCTTGGCGAACGCCCAGGCCCCTGCCCTGGGCCCGATGCCGCCCCCGCCCCCGGCCCTGCTGTACGGCCCCAACATCACGCTTGAGGAAGCCCTGCAGGTGGTCTCCGCCGCCAACGCCGAAGCCACCAAGCGCAAGTTGACCGGCACCATCGCCATCGTCGATACGGGCGGCGCCCTGGTCTATTTCCAGAAGGCCACCAACGCCGCCGGCGTTGCCGAAACCTTCGCCGTCAAGAAGGCGATATCGGCGGTGCGCAACCGCCGTCCCTCCAGCTATGACGCCGCGCGCCTGGCCGCCGGCGTGGCCACCGCCCTCTCTGTGCCGGACGCCTATCCCTTCGGCGGCGGCGTGCCGATCGTGAAGGACGGCAAGGTGATCGGCGCCATCGGCGAAACCGGCGGAGCGGACGAAGACGTGGCCCGCGCCGGCGCCGGCGTGTTCCACTAGCCGAGCGTTTTTTAGAGTCTCGCGCCCATGAAACTGTCCGATCTGAAGTGGTGGCACTGGACCCTCGCGACCGTGGTCATCGCCGCCGCCTTGCGCGTGGCCACGGGCGGCCCTCTGCCCTTTATCGGCTATGTAGGTTCGCAGCGCCCCGCCCCGGCGGCGCAGGCCTCGGCCTCGTCCGACCGGCCGCACCGCGAGCCCAATCAGGGCCCGTCCCTGATCAACGCGGTGGCCTCGCCCGACCTGACCATCGAGCGCGCCCTGGCCGAGCTCAACCGCCTGACCGTCGAGGCCAGCGTCAAGAACCCGGGCGAGCCTGCGGCGCTGGTGGACGAGACCGGCCTGCTGGTGCGCGAGATCGCCAAGGCCCTGCAGGCGGGGGTCAGCGAGGACTCCGATGCGGTGACCCAAGTGCGGGTGCTGGCGGCGACCAAGGGCACGGACCGCACCGGCAAGGCCCAGGCCCACCTGCCGCTCTACGCGCTCGACTTCAATGCCAAGGACTTGTTCGCCTTGAAGACCGATCACGCCAAGCTGGCCACGGTCCTGGGCCTGGCCACCAACATCGTGTTCAACGGCAAGGACGCTCACGACGCCATGCGCAAATGGTGCGCGGCGCCCGAGAACCTCGCCGAGGCCAAGCGGCTATGCGGTCAGGTCGCCACCATGAAGGGCGTCTAGCCCGCTACTTCTTGGACAGCTCCGCCACCAGGGCGTCGACCCGCTCGGGCGGGGCCCAGAACTGGCCGCCGATCTTCCAACCGAGGTCGGCGGTGTCGAGCGACTCGATCAGCTTGTCCTTGGGCGTGCCCGCCGCGATGGACGCCTGGATGCGGCTGATCAGGGTGTCGATCTTGGCCTTGTAGGCGGCCACTTCGGCGTGGGTCAGCGGCTTGCCGCCGTGACCGGGAAAGGCGACGTCCCAGCGCAGCTTCAGCCCTTCCGCGAGCGAATGCTGCAGGCCCAGCAGCGAGCCCTGGGCGTTGCCGGAGTCGTAGTTGGGCACGGTCGGGTCCTCGACCAGCAGGTCGCCGAAGGCGATGGCCTTCTGCTTGCCGAAATAGACGATGGTGTCGGCGCCGGTGTGGCCGGGCCCGAAATGGTAGAGGCGCGCGTCGGTATGGCGGCCCATGCGCACCCGCAAGAATTTCTTGTAGAGGGTGGTCGGCGAGGCCGGCGTGTGGGGCGCCAGACGGGTCGTATAGTGCTCGAAAATCTTGGGCATGTTCTCCTGGCCGATGACCTTGGCCCCGGCGGCGATGAACTTCTCGTTGTTGCCCGAATGGTCGGCGTGGTGATGGGTATCGACCACCACCTTGACCGGCTCCTTGGTCACCGACCCGATCAGCATCATCAGGTCGCCGTAGTCCTTGTCGTTGAGGTTCTTGGTGTCGACCAGCAGGGCGCCGTTGGGCGTGACCAGCAGCTCCGAATTGCCGCCGCCGCCGACAATGAAATAGAGGTTCGGCTTGACCTCCATGATGGTCATGGGCGGAGGCGGCGCGCGCGGCGCGGCGGGAGCGGCGGGGGCCGCCGAAGACTCCGCCTGGGCGAAGGCGGAGCTGGCCATCAGCAGGGTGGTCAGGGCCAGCGCGGCCGCGAATTGGGTCTTCATGTTTCCTCCGGCTCGGCCATCGGCGAGCACAGCTCTTGTTATGATTGACTGCGCAACACTACAGGCGCGGGGACAGCGGTCAACGGCGGCTAGGCGGGCGACAGGCCCCGCTCGTCCAGATATTCGATCAGCCGGTCCGCATCGCCAATCGGGTCCGCCAGCCCGATGTAGCCGTCCGGGCGGATCAGGTAGACGGCGCCGCGTTTCAGGCCCGCCTTGCGGAACCGGGGTTGCCAGTCGAAGGCGTGCAGGACGAGCTTGCGGGCGGCGCACAGCTTGGCGACGCCCGGCGTCGCATCGCCGTAGACATGCACCTGCCAGTCCAGCGACTGCAGGGGTTCGAAGTTGTCGCCGCCTCCGTCCAGCTCCACCCACGGCAGCCGGTCGCCGCCCCACAGGTCCCCCGCCGCCCCGGCGCTCAGTGGACCGTGCCGGTAGTTGACCACCATCTGCGACACGGTGCGGAAGGCGAATTTGCGGACTGGCTCCAGCCCGAACAGCCCCGGCGCCAGATAGGGGAAAATCGTGGTGCGCAACCGCTCGGCCAGCTTGCTGGGGTTGGAGGCGGCCGAGAAGATCCGGTCGGTCGTGGCCACCAGCCGCTTGGCGAAGCCGATCCGCTCGGGTTCGTAGGCGTCGAGCAGGGTCGCCGGCGCGCGGCCCTGCAGCACCCCCGCCAGCTTCCACGCCAGGTTCACCGCGTCGCCGATGCCGGTGTTCATGCCCTGGCCGCCGGCCGGGCTGTGGATGTGGGCGGCGTCGCCCAGCAGGAAGGCGCGGCCCTTCCTGAACTTCAGGCTGACGCGGTGATGCACATGGTAGGTCGAGAACCAGTTCACCTTGGCGATCTTCAGGCCCAGATGTTCGATGGCCCGGTCGGAGACGTCGTCGAAGGTCAGGGCGTCGCCCTTGGCCGCACGCTCGCCGCGCACCGTCCCGATCAGCCGGACATGGCCTTTCGCCGTCAGCGGGAACACAGCCAGGAAGTCGGCTTCGTCCAGGTCGATATTGAGGTTGCCGTCGACCGTCTGCCCGCTGGCCTCCACGTCCGCCACATAGAACATCTGATCGTAGGTGCCGCCGGGGAAGCCTGTCCCAAGCGCCCCGCGCACGGTCGACTTGGCCCCGTCGCAGCCCGCCAGGTAGCGCGCCTCGCACATGTCCTGCACGCCGTCACTGTTCTGCAGCACCGCGCGGATCACATCGCCGTCGTCGGTGAAGCCCATCAGCTCGGTGCGCCGCTCCACGGTGACTCCCAGCCCGGCCAGGGTCTCGACCAGCAGCTTCTCGTGCTCGTCCTGGGGGAAGATGAACATGTAGTCGTAGGGGCCCAGCCCCTTGCCGATCTCGTGCAGGTCGACATGGGCGGCGCGCTTGGCGTTGACCCACAGGTTCATCGCCCCGACCTTATGCCCCGCCTTCACCACCGCGTCGGCGATGCCGATCGAGCGGTAGAATTCCAGGGTGCGGGCCTGCACCGCCAGGGCGCGCGAGGTGGTCCCCGGCCCCTTGGTCTTATCGACGATGCGGACGCTGACGCCGAGCTTGGTCAGCCACAGGGCCAGCACCAGCCCCGTGGGTCCGGCCCCGACGATCAGAACCTCAGTCTCGGTCATCGATTCCGCATCCCTATGGGCCTAGTCTCGCCGGAGTAGAACGCGGAGAAGCGGCATGGGGCAATGGCCTGATCGGTCGATTCTGAAGCTGCTGGGCGTCGAGGCGCCGATCATCCAGGCTCCGATGTCGGGTTTCAGCACCGTGGAGATGGCGGTGGCGGTCAGCCGCGCCGGAGGGCTCGGCTCCCTGGCCTGCGCCCAGCTGACCCTGGAACAGGCGAAGGACGCCCTGGCCGCCTTCCGCAGGGACGCGCCCGGCCCGGTCAACCTCAACTTCTTCTGCCACCGCCCGCCGCAGCCCAATCCCGCCGTCATGGCGGCCTGGCACAAAAGCCTGCGCGCCTACTATCTGGAATACGGCCTGGACCCCGACGCTCCGCCGCCGACCGCCAACCGCATCCCGTTCGACGAGACCTTCTGCGCCCTGGTGGAAAACGAGCGGCCCGAGATCGTCAGCTTCCACTTCGGCCTGCCCGAACCGCGCCTGCTGGATAGGGTCAGGGCGACGGGCGCCAAGGTGCTGTCCTCCGCCACCACGGTCGCCGAAGCGGTCTGGCTGGAGCAGCACGGCGCCGACGCCGTCATCGCCATGGGCTATGAGGCCGGCGGCCATCGCGGCAGCTTCCTGACCACCGACATGGCCGCCCAGCCGGGGACCTTCGCCCTAGTCCCGCAGGTCGCGGACGCCGTGAGCCTGCCGGTGATCGCGGCGGGCGGGATCGCCGACGCGCGGGGTATCGTGGCGGCCCTGGCGCTGGGCGCCGCCGCCGTCCAGATCGGCACTGCCTACCTGTTCTGTCCCGAAGCCAGGGTCACCGCCGCCCACCGCAAGGCCCTGGAAGCCGCCACTGACGAGGGCACGCAGATCACCAACGTCTTCACCGGACGTCCGGCGCGGGGGCTGATCAACCGCCTGATGCGGGAAGCCGGACCCCTGTCGCCGCTGGCCCCCGCCTTCCCGACGGCTGGCGGGCCGCTGCTGCCGCTCAAGACCAAGGCGGAAGCGGGGGGCGTCGGGGACTTCTCCAGCCTGTGGTCGGGCCAGGCGGCCGCCCTGTCGCCTCGGTTGCCGGCCGGCGAGCTGACGCGGAAATTGGCCGAAGAGGCGCTGGCCAAAATCTAGATGGCTCGAACGGGCCGTCCCGTCACTTCCCGACGACGACCACCGAAAACGAGCCCGGCAGCATCGGACCGCGTCGGGCTCGCCCAGGCGCACCGGCGGGCGCACCGGGGACAGGCGCTGAGGGCGGTCCGAACTCGGCGGTGATCAGCAGGACGCGCCCGGTCTTGGCATCCAGCGTCAGGGTCTTGGCCCCGACGGGCGTCGTCACGGTCTGCTCCAGCGCGAAGGTGGTGGGGCTGGTTTCCTTGACCACCGTCAGGGCGCCGTCGCCCGCCGAGGCGAAGGCTTCCATCGTGGCCGGGTTGAACACCGCACCGTCCACCCCCGCGCCGATCGGGATCGAACCCAGAATCTTGCCCGTATGGGCGTTCAGCATGGTCATGGTCGCCGGATTGCGGCAGGCCACGAACAGGACGTGGTTGCGGGCGTCGAAGGCGAGGCCCGCCGGCGTGCCGCACTTGCCTTCCAAACCATAGACCCCGGTCATCTTCATGCCGACGGTGTCGACCACGGCGACTTGATCCTTGTCTTCCAGGTCGATGTAAAGATGGCCTTTGCCGTCGGTCGCCGCCTCCTCAGGTGCGCCGCCCAGATCGATGGTTCCGGCCACCGCGCCGGCAGCCGCGTCGATCACCGTCACGTTGGGGGCGCTGTGGCTGAGGACGTAGACCTTCTGGTTCGCCGGGTCGCCCAGGATACCGTCCGGGCTGCCTTGGGCCTCGATGGTCTTGATCACGGCCAGGGTCTTGGCGTCCCACATGACGATGGGCCTGCTGCTTGAGAAACCGTGGCCCGATTTCGGGTCGACCACCGCCCCATGCCCGTTGGTCGCCGGAAGTTCCGCCAGCGGGGCCAGGGTGTCGAGGTCGAGCACCATCACCCGGCCAGTGGGGCCTCCGCGCGGGATGTACAGTTTGCGGCCGGCGCTGTCGGCGTGGACATAGTCGAACCCGCCGTCGCCGCCCACCTTGACCGTCTTCAATATCCGGTAAGGGCCCGAAGCCGGGGTCTGGGCCGGCGCCGCCGACGCCATCGCGGCGGTTGAAAGAACCAAACTCGCCAATAGACGTCGCATGGGTGGCCTCCGGTCTCGACTGGCGCGCTCTAGATCCACTCTGCAACGCCTCGGCGACGGAAGCCACCGGGCAGGCGTGTTATCCGCCGACCGCCGGAGCCGCGATCGCGGGGCTGTCTTCCCAGCCGCCGCCCAGGGTCTTGAACACCGTCACCTGATCGCTGACCAGGGCCGCGTCGGAAGCCGACAGGGCCGCGTCGGCGCCCACCAGGGTGCGCTGGGCGTCCAGCACGTCCAGGAAGCTGGCCCGGCCCGCCTGGAAGCGGATCTGGGCGAAGCGCTGGGCCTCGGCGGCCTGATCGCGGGCGGTGAGCAGGGCGGCGTGATGGTCGAGCTCGGCGCCGTAGGCGGTCAGGGCCTGCTCGGTCTCCTTCAGCGCGTTCAGCACCACGCCATTGAAGCCGGCCAGGGCGCCCGACGCCTGAGCGCGGGCCTGGGCGATCTGGGCCTGGGCCACCAGGGTATTGGGGAAGCTCCAGCTGATCAGCGGACCCACCCCGAAAGCGACCGCCTGATAGCGGCCGAGACCGTTCACCGTGGGCGCGGCGGAGGCGACCGAGCCGCCCAGGGTCACGGTCGGGTAAAGGTTGGCGACGGCCACGCCGATGCGGGCGGTGGCGGCGCCCAGGGTCCGTTCGGCCTGGCGCACGTCGGGACGGCGGCGCAGCAGCCCCGCGCCATCCCCGACCGGCACGGGCTGGGTCAGCTGGGGCGGGCTGCGGCAGGCGTCGGCCTGGGCCAGCACCGTTTCGGGCGGACGCCCGGTCAGCACCGCCAGCTGGAACAGGGACGAGCGGCGCTGACCTTCCAGCGGAGCGATGGCGGCCTTGGTCTGGGCCAGAAGCACGGCGGAGCGCGACACGTCGAAGTCCGACAGGCCTCCTGCGTCGCGCTGGCGCACGGTGATGTCGTAGCCCTGCTGCACGATGTCGAGCGAGCGGCGGGCGACGTCCACCTGCTCGCCGAAGGCGCAGGCGTTGGCGTAGGCGCGGGTGGTCTCCGCCGCCACGGTGACGCGCACGAAATCCTGAGCGGCGGCCAGGGCCTGGGCGTTTGCCCGGGCCGATTCCAGCGAGCGGCGCACCCGGCCGAACAGGTCGACCTCGTAGGAGACGTCCAGCCCGGCGGTGTAGGTCCACACATCCGGCGCCCGGCGGCCCAGGGCGGCAGCGGCCGCGTCCGCCGAGGCGCTGCGCCCGAACGCATCACCGGCGGAGAGACGGGTGGACGGGAACAGCCCCGCCTGGGATTGGCTCAGAAGAGCCCGCGCCTGGGCCAGGTTGGCGGCGGCGACCTGCAGGTCGGTGTTCTGGGTCAGCGCCTGCTGCACCAGTCCGTCCAGCACCGGGTCGTTGTAGAGCCGCCACCACTGGGCGGGTAGCGGGGTCGCAGGTGAGGCCGCCGGGGTCTGGGAGACGAAGGCGCCGGTCTCAAGGCCCGTGGGCTTGGGCGCCTCGTAGTTGGGGCCGACCGCGCAGGCGCTTAGGGCCGTGAGCGCGGCAGAGGTAAGGAGCGGTTTCAGCATCCGCGTCATCGGCCCGCCTCCGCATGGGCCGGCCTGGCCTTGGGTTTGGGCAGCCGGTCGGACAGGGACCGGCAGACCACGTAGAAGATCGGCGTGAAGATCAGGCCGAAGAAGGTCACCCCGATCATTCCGAAGAAGACCGCCGTGCCCAGCGCCTGACGCATCTCCGCCCCCGCCCCGCTGGCGAAGGCCAGGGGCGCGACGCCGAGGATGAAGGCGAACGAGGTCATCAGGATCGGGCGCAGACGGGTGCGGGCGGCGGCGATGGCGGCGTCCCAGCGGCCCAGCCCCTTCTCCATCTCGCCCTGACGGGCGAACTCGACGATCAGGATGGCGTTCTTGGCGGCCAGACCGATCAGCACGATGAAGCCGATCTGGGTCAGGATGTTGTTGTCCATGCCGCGCAGATTGACCCCGGTCACCGCGCCCAGAAGACACATCGGCACGATCAGGATCACCGCCAGCGGCAGGGTCACGCTTTCATACAGCGCCGCCAGCAGCAGGAAGACGAACACCACCGCCAGCACGAACACCGCGCCGGACGAGCCGCCGGCCAGTTGCTGCTGATAGGCCAGCTCGGTCCACTCCCAGCCGAAGCCCTGGGGCAGGACGCGGTTGGCGGTGTCCTGCATCGCCTGCAGGGCCTGGCCCGAGGATTTGCCCGGGCCGGGATCACCCTGGATTTCGGCGGAGGGATAGAGGTTGTAGCGCAGCACCCGGTAGGGCCCGAGCGTGCGGTGCACATTGACCACCGAACCCAGCGGCACCATCCGCCCGCTGGTGGAGCGCGTCTCCAGCTGGGCGATGGACGCCTCGTCCTGGCGATAGGGGCTGTCAGCCTGGGCCTGGACCTGGAAATTGTGGCCCACGAAGTTGAAGTCGCTGACGTAGCTGGCGCCCAGATAGGTCTGCAGGGTTGAGAAGACCGCGCTGTCGGGCACGCCCAGGAACTCGGCCTTGTCGCGGTCGATGTCGGCGAACACCCGGGGGGTGTTGTTGTTGAAGGTGACGAAGGCGTTGGACACCGCGCCGGTCTTGATCGCCTCGGCGGCGACTGCCTTGGCGGCCTGCTCGAGCGCCACGGGCCCGCGGCCTTCCTTGTCCTCGATGATCATCTTGAAGCCGCCGGCGCTGCCGACCCCGCGCACGGAGGGCTGCTGCAGCACGCGGATGTCGGCGCCCGGGATGTCCTTGGCCGTGCGTTTGCGCACATCGTCCATGATGCTGGCCAGGTCCAAACCCTTGTGACCGACCCGCTCGGAGAAGTCCTTCTCCACGGCGAAGATCTGGATGGCGTTGGAGGCCAGAGTGCCGCTAGTGGCGTCCGCGCCGACGACCAGCACCGAGGCCAGGACCCCGGGGGTCTGCTTCAAGTCCTCGTTCAGCTGCTTGGCGACGGCCTCGGTCCGCTGCAGCGACGATGCGGGAGGCAGGGTCGCGGAGACGACGAAGTTGCCCTGGTCCAGCGCCGGGATGAAGCCGCCCGGCGTCGCCATCAGCCGCCATCCGGTCAGGATCAGCAGGCCCACATAGATGACCAGCATCAGCCCGGCCAAGCCCAGCAGCCTGTGGGTCAGCCGGCCATAGGCGTCGCTCAGCTGGTCGAAGCGGCGGTTGAACTGGACGCCGAAATTCCGGATCGCCCGGCCCACGGGCCGCCCCGGCGCGTCATGCCCGTCGTGCCGCTTCAGCAGCAGCGCCGCCACAGCAGGCGACAAAGTCAGGGATACGGTCAGCGACAGGATGGTGGCCGTGGCGATGGTCAGGGCGAACTGGCGATAGAACTGGCCCGCGATGCCGCTGACGAAGGCGGCCGGCACGAACACCGAGGCCAGCACCAGGGCGATGGCCATCAGGGCCCCGCCGACCTCATCCATGGTCAGGTGCGCCGCGTCGTAGGCGGACATGCCTTCGCGCATGTGGCGTTCGATGTTTTCCACCACCACGATGGCGTCGTCGACCACGATGCCCACGGCCAGGATCAGGCCGAACAGGGTGAGGTTGTTGATTGAGAAGCCGAACAGCTTGAGCACCGCCACCGTACCGATCAGCGAGATCGGGATGGCCAGGATCGGGATGATCGCCGCCCGCCAGCTCTGCAGGAAGACCACGATCACCAGCACCACCAGCAGCAGGGCGATGCCGAGGGTCTTCTGCACCTCCTGGACGCTGGCGCGGATGTATTCGGTGGGGTTGTAGATGATCTTGTCGCCGACGCCCGGCGGGAAGTCCTTTTCCATGTCGCGCATGGTCTTGACGATGTCATCGGCGGTTTGCAGCGCGTTGGTGCCGGGCAACTGCTGGATGCCGACGTTGATCGCCGGGATTTCGTTCATATAGGCGCTGGAGGTGTAGTCCTGGGCGCCCACCTCGACCCGCGCGATGTCGCTGACGCGGGTGATGCGTCCGTCCGCGTCGCGCTTGACGATGATGTCGGCGAACTGCTTCGGCGTGGATAGCCGCCCCAGGGCCTGGACGTTCAGCTGATAAGCCGTGCTGCCGGCAGCGAAGGGCGGGGCTCCCACGGCGCCGGCGGCGACCTGCACATTGTGGCTGGCGATGGCCGAGGTGATGTCACTGGCGGTCAGGTTGCGCGCCGCCGCCCGGTCCGGATCGATCCAGATGCGCATGGCGTAGTCACGCGCGCCGCGCAGTGTCACATCGCCCACCCCTTCGATGCGCAGCAGCCGGTCGCGGATTTCCAGCGCCGCGTAGTTGGCGACGTAGGCGTAGTCCTTGGAGTTGTCGGGAGAATAGACCTGGACCGCCAGCAGGAAGTCGGGCGAGGCCTTGCGCACCGTCACCCCGGTGTCTCGCACCGCCTGCGGCAAGCGGGGGGTGGCTACCGCCACGCGGTTCTGCACCAGCACCTGGGCCTTATCGAGGTCGGCGCCCAGCTTGAAGGTGCAGGTGACGGTCAGGTGGCCGTCGCCGGTGGCCTGGGACGACATGTAGAGCATGTCCTCCACGCCGTTGATCTGCTGCTCGATCGGGGTGGCGACGGTGTCGGACAGGGTCTCGGCCGAGGCACCGGCATAGGTGGCGCTGACCACCACGGTCGGCGGAGCCACCTGCGGGTACTGAGCGGTCGGCAGGGTCGGATAGGCGATGACCCCCATGATGGTGATGAGGATCGAGATGACCGCCGCGAACACCGGGCGGTCGATGAAGAAGTGGGCGATCTTCACCGGGTTAGCGCGTTTCGCTGACGGTGGCCGAGGCGGCCGGCGGCGGCTCGGAGGCCAGGCCGTTGGCCGCCGGATCGACCGGCTTCAGCACGATCTTGCCCGGCGCGCCCTTGGCCTTGGCGCCGGGCCGCACCCGCTGCATGCCGTCGATCACCACCTTGTCGTCAGGTTTCAGGCCGGTGCGGATCACGCGCAACCCGTCGATGTCGGGACCGGTATCGACCTTGCGCTGCTGCACAACGCCGTCGGCGCCCAGCACATAGACGATCTGGTCGGTCTGGTCGGCCAGCACCGCCTGATCGGGCACCAGGAAGGCCTTGTAAGGCGCCGAGCCCAAGAGGCGCAGATGGCCGAACATGCCGGGGGTCAGGAAGTTGCCGGGGTTGGCCACCTCGGCCCGGCCGCGAATGGTGCCGGACTGGGTGTTGAGCGCGTTGTCGACGAAGTCCATGCGCCCCTTCCAGCGGTACTGGGTCTCGTCCTGCAGACGGATCAGCACCGGATTGGACGTGTCGCGCGAGGACTTGCGCGCGCCGCCCCGGTTGTCGCGCTGGTACTTCAGATAGAGGGCTTCTGATCCGTCGAAGGCGAACCGGATCGGATCCAGGCTGACGATGGTGGTCAGCACCGTGCTATCGGCGTTGATCAGGTTGCCGATCGCCACGCGACGGTCGGACACCCGCCCGGCCATCGGCGCGGTGACGCGGGTGAAGCCGAGGTTCAGCGCGGCGTTGCGCACATTCGCCTGGGTGGCGGCGAGGTCGGCGGCGGCCTGGCGCTGAGCGGCCTGGCGGGTGTCGAACTCCTCCTGGCTGATGGCGCGGGCGGTGAGCAGGGATTGGCCGCGGTCCAGCGCCGTCTTGGCGTTGGTCAGGGTCGCCTGGGCGCGCGCTTCCTGCGCCTTCGCCTGATCGACGGTCGCCTGGTAGGGGCGCGGGTCGATCACGAACAGCAGTTGGCCCTTGGTCACCACCTGGCCGTCCTTGAAGCCGATAGTCTGCAGATAGCCGGACACGCGCGGGCGGATGTCGACCTGGTTTTCCGCCTCGAAGCGGCCCACGAAGTCGTCCCAGTCGGTGACTTCCTTCTGCAGCGGAACAGAGACCATCACCGTTGGAAGGGGCGGGGTCGGCTTTTCCTTCTTGCCGCAGGCGGCGAGGCTGAAAGCGAGCAGCATCAGGATCGCGTCACGGGCCGGTCGGAAGTTCATCGGGGCCAAACCTTGCGTGACGTGAGCCGGTTTCGGGAGAACCTGGGTATCGATTATCGCCCGAGTTGCGGACTCAACTTTTGCCGATCAGAGGTCATCCGCGTCAACGGATAAATCCCGGACCGCATGGATTAAGTCCGCGCTTTTTGTGGTCGGAACGCAAAAATTGCAACAGCGGGTGTGGCGGTGTCGCGCTGTCGGCGCTCATCGTCCATCCTCTTGTGGAAGCGGCCGGTTGAGGCATAGCTTCTGGCGCAGGTCGCCCCGCGTCTTCACGAGAGCGATCGCATCATGGATGGGAGCGGGCGTGCGATGAACAAACCTTCGAAGCTGATTCTGATGGCGGGCCTCATGACCAGTTTGATCGCCGGCGCGGCCGTCTCCCAGGTGCCCCCCGACATCGCCGCCCGCATCGCCGCCATCGGCCGCGTGGTCGATCCGCCGAACACCGCCAAGATCTACGCCCCGATCCAGAAGGTCATGCCCCAGCCCGGCGTGAAGGTGACCCGCGACATCGCCTTCGGCCCCGGCCCCAAGGACACGCTGGACGTCTTCACGACCGAGGCGAAAGCCGCGCCGAAGCCGATCATGATCTTCATCCACGGCGGCGCCTATGTCGGCGGCGACAAGAACGCCTACCCGGACGGCAAGCCCAGCCCCTTCTACGACAACATGATGCTGTGGGCGCTCGGCCACGGCATGGTCGGGGTCAACATGAACTACCAGACCGCGCCCAAGGCGACCTATCCGGAGGTGCAGCACGACATCGCCGAAGTGGTGGCGTGGGCGCGCAAGAACGCGGCCTCGTTCGGCGGCGATCCCAAGCAGATCATCCTGTGGGGCCACTCGGCGGGCGCCGCCCACCTCGGCAGCTTCCTGGCCCACCCGGAAACCTACGCCGACATCGCCGACGCCAAGACGCCGGTTCAGGCCGCGATCATGAGCTCGGGGACCTACGACCTGGCCTCGCCCAAGGATCACGTCTACTTCGGTCCCGCCGCAGGCCTGGGCGAGCGGTCATCCACAGCCGGTCTGCTGAAGACCGCAACGCCCCTGTTCGTGATCTGCGCCGAGCTTGATCCCCCGGGCATGGTCGATCAGGCCCACGCCATGGACGCCGCCCTGACCAAGGCGGGCAAAGCCCACACCTTCCTGGTGGCGGCCAAGCACGGCCACATGTCGGAGAGCTACGCGGTCAATACCGCCGACGAGTCGGTGTCCGGCCCGGTCCTGGCCTTCGTCCGCCAGCACACCAAGTAGAGAGACGACCTAGAGCTCCTTGTCCGGCAGCGGGACCCAGGCGAAGGCGACGTCGCCGCTCGCCTCGATCTCGTCGCCGGCCACGGACTGGCGCACCCAGCCGCCGCGCAGGCAGCGCGACACCGCCACCACCACTTCGCTGGTCAGGGGAGAACGGTAGGCGACCACGATGGATGAACCGTCGCGCGGGGCCAGATCGATCGGCTTCCAGCTCATGCCCTTAGTCCTCCACTCGGCTCCGGGGCGCCCTTAACGCGGGGCGCCCGGGTCTTGCTCCATCGCGGACGCGCCCTACGGCTTTTGGAAGACCATGATGAAGCGGTCGGTATGGCCCCGGATCGAGGTCTCGGCGTTCTGTTTCAGGTGATCGTCTTCGGGGTGGGCCAGCACGTCGGACGTGCGGATCAGTTTGAAGCCGGCGGCCAGGACCTCGGCCTTCAGGACGCTCGGTTCGATGCGGTGAAGGGTTCGGGTCACGCTGAGCCCGGCGCCGGGCGCCGACGCATGGTCCTCGACGAAGAAGATGCCGCCGGGCTTCAGGGCGTCGAACACCGCCTTGTCGAACGCCGCCATGTCCAGGGCGTTGTGATAGTCGTGGTAGTTGTCGGTGGTCCAGACCATGTCGACCTTTTCGGGCACCGCGGTGATCTTGGTGTAGTCGTCGGTGACGAGGGTGACGTTGGGATATTCGGGGGCCAGGGCCTTCACCAGATCGCCGCTCTGCGGACGGGCGGCGTTGACCAGGGCATAGAGCTTGCCCTTCGGCCCCAGCACCTTGGCCAGGACGCGGGTGTAGTAGCCGTTCGCCGAGCCCAGCTCGATGATGGATTGACCCGGCTTCAGGCCCGATACGGCCACCACTTCGGCGGGCTTGCGGTTTTCGTCGCGCGCGGTGTCTTCCGCCGGGCGCCCCTTGTCGGCGGCGGCCGCCATCACCACCGGCGACGGCTTGGGGGCGTGGACGTTCGGTTGAGCCACCGCCAGGCCGGCCGTGAGCAGAATAGCCGCGCCGGCGGCTAGAGCGATCTTGTAAGCGCGCATCTGGAACTCCCTATGACGGTATGGCCACGGCTTCGTCAGGGCGCGGCGCGGCCGCGACCATGACACGGCGTCTTGCGATACGGAATCGGTTTTAGTCGCGCTATAAGCCCCGCATCGAGTCAGCAAATCTGATCGCCAATCCAATCCTCGGAGCTCCCATGACCCTGTCCATGTCCCAAGCCTCCTGCCCCGTCTTCCTGCAGGGCCTGAAGGGCCTCGCCGGCGTTCTGGACAAGGCGGCCGCCCAGGCCGAGGCCCGGAAGATCGATCCCAACGCCTACCTTCAGGCGCGCCTCTACCCCGACATGTTCCCGCTGATCCGCCAGGTTCAGATCGCCTGCGACTTCGCCAAGGGCGCGGCGGCCCGCCTGGCCTCCGCCGACATGCCGGCCTTCGAGGATACCGAAACCAGCTTCGCCGAGATCAAAGCGCGGGTGGACAAGACCATCGCCTACATCTCCAGCCTCGACGCCAAGGCCATCGACGGCTCTGAAGACAAGGACATCAGCCTGGTGCGCCGGGGCGAAACCCATGTGTTCAAGGGCCAGGCCTATCTGCTGGAACAGGCCCTGCCGAACTTCTGGTTCCACGTCACCACCGCCTACGCCATCCTGCGCCACAATGGCGTGGAGGTCGGCAAGAAGGACTTCCTGGCGACGGCCTAGCGGGTCGTTCTGAGGGTGGCGGGCCGGCGCCAACCGGTTTAAGCGGACGCCAGTTGCAGGAGGCGTGGCATGACCGATCAGGCGATGGCGAGCGAACCTAAAGCGCCGGCAGGCAAGCAGGCCGGCGAGACCGTGTTCGCCATCATCGTCGCGATCAGCGTCTGCCACGGCCTCAACGATATGATGCAGTCGTTGCTGCCGGCCATCTATCCGGACTTCAAGGCCAACTTCGGCCTGACCTTCGGACAGATCGGCCTCGTCACCCTCTGCTACCAGATCACCGCCTCGATCCTGCAGCCGCTGATCGGCCTTTACGCCGACAAGCATCCGACGCCCATGGCCCTGCCCGGCGGCACCCTCTTCTCGCTAGCCGGGCTGACGGTGCTGTCGATGGCCCACAGCTATCCGATTATCCTGATCGGGGCTTCGCTGCTGGGCATGGGCTCCTCGGTGTTCCACCCGGAGTCCTCGCGGGTGGCGCGGATGGCGGCGGGACCGCGCCCGGGTCTGGCCCAGGCCCTGTTCCAGGTCGGCGGCAACACCGGTCAGGCGCTGGGGCCGCTGGCGGCGGCGGTGTTCGTGGTCCGCTACGGCCAGTCCAGCCTGCACTTCTTCGCCCTGTTGGCGCTGCTCTCCTGCGCCATCCTGTGGAACGTCGGCCGCTGGTATCAGCACCACGGGCTTGAGCGGCTGAAGGCGATGGCCAAGAAGAAGGGCGATCACGTCGAACTGCCCAAGGGCGCGGCGGCCAAGGGCCTGCTGATCCTGATGACCCTGATCTTTTCCAAGTTCGTCTACCTGGCCAGCATCACCAGCTACTTCACCTTCTACCTGATCCAGAAGTTCGGCCTGTCGGTGCAGAACGCCCAGATGCATCTGTTCGCCTTCCTGGCGGCGGTGGCGGCGGGGACGGTCCTCGGCGGGCCGCTGGGCGACAAGCTGGGGCGCAAGCGGGTGATCTGGTTCTCGATCCTGGGCTGCCTGCCCTTCACCCTGATCCTGCCCCACGTCGGCCTAGTCTGGACCCTGCCTCTGACCATCATCATCGGCGTGATTCTGGCCTCCGCCTTCCCCGCCATCGTGGTGTTCGCTCAGGAGCTGGCCCCCGGCAACGTCGGCATGGTGGCGGGGCTGTGCTTCGGCCTGTCGTTCGGCCTGGGCGGCATCGGCGCGGCGGTGCTCGGCCACCTGGCAGACCTGAAAGGCATCGCCTTCGTCTACGACGTCTGCGCCTTCCTGCCGGCGATCGGCCTGCTGGCCGCCTTCCTGCCCAATGTGGAGAAACGCCGCACCTAGCTCTGCTTCAGAGAACGGGAGTCTTGCTCTAAGACTGGCGGCGACTTCCCCCCAGAGATCCTGAATTCATGGCGCCGACCTCCAAGCCCGTTTTACTGCTCCTGCCGGGGCTGATGTGTGACGACGCCATCTGGCGCGGCCAGATCCAGGCCCTCAGCGGCGCCTGGGACATCCGCGTTCCCGACTTCTCGGCCCTGGACTCTATCGAAGCCATGGCCGAGGCCGCCCTGGCCCTGGCGTCAGGACCGGTCGCCGTCGCCGGCCACTCGATGGGCGGGCGGGTGGCGATGCAGATGGCGGCCATCGCGCCCGAGCGCGTCGCACGCGTCTGCCTGATGGACACCGGCGCCCACCCGGTCGCCGAGGGCGAAGCCGCCAAGCGCCGGCCGCTGCTGGATATCGCCGACCACGAGGGCATGGAGGGCGTGGTGCGCGCCTGGCTGCCGCCGATGATGTGGCCGCCCCGCCTGACCGACGCGGCCCTGATGGACGACATGACCGCTATGGTGCTGCGCTCGAGCGTCGCCACGCTCAAGGGTCAGACCCGCGCTCTGCTCGCGCGCTCGGACGGCTTCGAACAGCTTCGCCAAATCCGCTGCCCGACCGCCTTCGTCGCCGGCCGCCAGGACGTCTGGAGCCCGCCCGAGCAGCATGTGGAGATGCAGGCCCTGGTCGGGGGCTCGACATTGACCGTGATCGAGGACTGCGGACATATGGCGCCCGCCGAGCGGCCCGAGGCCGTCACCCAGGCCCTGCTGCAATGGCTGACCCGAGCATGACCACGACCCTGAGCACTGTCGAACGCGCCGCCATCGGCTGGGAGTGCGAGCGTCTGATCCACCACTATTCCATGCTCAACGACGCCGGCGACTTCACCGCCATGGTCGAGTTGATCACCGAGGACGGCGCCTTCGCCCGCCCCTCCGACTCGGCGAACCTCGTGCGCGGCCGCGACGCCATCCTGGCCCTCTACACCGGCCGTCCGGCCCGCTTCAGCCGCCACATGATCACCAGCGTGGTCATCACGGTGGAGGACGAGGACAACGCCTCGGGCGTGAGCTACCTGGCCCTGCACACCGCCTCCGACGCCCAGGGACCGCTGCCGCACAAGGCAGACCCCGCCTATCTGATCGGCGCCTTCCACGATCGCTTCGCCCGGATCGGCGGCGAGTGGAAATTCACCGAGCGCCGGGGCTCGCTTTCGCTCAAGGTCGGCGGCTGAGGCCTTGCCGCATAACGGATTGGAGACCTGAGTGACGGACATCGAGGCCCCTGACGCCCGCGGCTCTTCGCAGACGGTGAAGGCCCTGCTGTCGCTGCGCGAACTGCTGCTGACCGGCGAGCTGGCGGCGGGCCAGCGGGTGTCCGAGATCTGGGCGGTGGACCGGCTGGGCGTCTCGCGGACCCCGGTGCGCGCGGCCCTCGCGCGGCTGGAGGAAGAGGGCTTCCTGGAGGCCATTCCCGCCGGCGGCTACGCCGTGCAGAGCTTCACCCAGCAGGACGCCTACGAGGCCATCGAAATCCGCGGCGCCCTGGAGGGCCTGGCCGCGCGTCTGGCCGCCGAACGCGGGGTAGACGCCGCCACCCTCGACAAGCTGGACGCTATCCTGGCCGAGATCGACTCGGTGATCTTCAAGCCGACCCTCAGCCTTGAGGATTTCGCTCAGTATGTACGGCTGAACGAGACCTTCCACGTCGCCCTGGCCGACGCCTGCGGCGGCAAGGTGCTGACCCGCCAGATCGAGCGCGCCGCCGCCCTGCCCTTCGCCCACCCGTCCAGCTTTGTCATGGCTCAGTCGCAGCTGCCCCAGGCTCCGCTGATCCTGACCCTGTCGCAGGACCATCACCGCTCGGTGGTCGACGCCATCCGCCGCCGCGAGGGCTCGCGCGCCGACGCCCTGATGCGCGAGCACGCCCGCCTGGCCGCCCGCAACCTCGAAATGGCCTTCGCCAACCAGCCCGCCCTGGGCATGGTCGCCGGCGCTAAGCTCATTACCGACTAGGCCTTCTTCTCGGTTCCGATGAAGTCGACCTTCACGCCCTTCTTCACCGCCTTGCCCAGCTCCACCGCGTCCCAGTTGGTCAGGCGAACGCAGCCGTGCGACTGGCGCTTGCCGATGGTGGTGGGGTCCGGGGAGCCGTGGATGCCGTAGGTCGGCACGGTGATGGCGATCCAGGTCGAACCGACCGGATTGTTGGGGCCTGGCGCGATCTTGAGTTTGCCCTTGGCCCCCTCGGGCTGAAAAGTCAGCCGCTTGGGATCGTAGAAATAGGCCGGACGCGGTGCGACCGCCGTCACCTTGAACACGCCGCTCGGCGCCGGGCGCTCGGTGGAGCCCACCGTGGCCGGATAGAAGGCCGCGAGCTTGTCCGAGGCGTCATAGGCCCGCACTTCGCCGAGGGTCTTGTCCACCTCGATCCGCGCCACGGTGAAGACGCGCGGCGTCATGCGCGGCGCCGCCACCACGATTCGGGTCCCCGCCCTGCCGAAGTCGGCGCCGGGGTTCAGCGCCTTGATCAGGCCGGGGTCCATGTGGAACTTCTCGGACAGTAGCTGCAGCGGCGTCGAATAGGACAGGGCCGGCAGCTTCGAGAGCGCCTCATAGTCCTTGGGCGGATCGCCGATGAAGGGGCCCGCCGTATCCTGCGCGCTGATCTCGTAGGTCTGGGCGGCAGGCGCGGAATCGTCCCGGGCTAGACTGTCGATCAAGGCCGAGTTGGCGCCACCGCTGCTCAGTCCATGCGCGCCGGCATAGGCCGCGATCGCGTGCTTCAGGTTGCCGCCATCCTTGCCGTCGATCACGCCAGGCGAGAAACCGGCCCGGTCCAGCAGAGTCTCCAGCCGCATCAGGGAGGGATTCGCGCCCTTGATCTTCCAGCCGGCGGGAGCCTTGCCGCCGGACGCTTGGTTGATCGCCCGCACCACCGGCGACTGATCCTCGCTCGCCGCCGGCGCCGTGGCGGGGGCCTCGGCCTGGGCCTGCCTCACCGCGCTCTCTTTCACCGCGCCGTCTTTCACAGCACCCTCGGGCGGCGAGACGGCCAGATCGCCGGGGGCCGGCACGTTAATTTCCAGGGCGTCGGGGTTGGGGTCCGGTGTGTTGAGGGCCAGGGCGGTCGGAGCGATCGGCGGCGTGATCGGTCCCGGCGGCGCAACCTTCGCCGTGCCGGAGGGGTTTGAGGCAGGCGGTTTCGGCTGAGCCGCCTGGGTCTGCGGTCCGGAGGGCTGCGAGCACCCGGCCAGCCAAGCCGCCGCGCCGATCACGGCGCCGAAACGCAAGACGGAGATGGACGGCGGCATGACGGTTTCCTCGAAGACGCAGAGCGCTGAGGAGAAAGGCATGGCCGAAGGGGCGGTTCCTCGCCGCTGTGGGAGGGCCGCATCATGATCTGGCGCGTCACGGCGGCCATCATCGCCGTCATTCTGATCTATGCCTTCATCCAGTTCGGCTGGCATGTGGCGTTCAACGGCTCCAAGCCCGCGCCCGCCGCGCCGACCGTGGCCTTCACCGCGCCCCCCTCGGTCCTGGCGGCGCCCTCGCCTGTCCAGCCCGGGATTGCAGCCCCCGCCACCCTGGTCGGCTGCACGCCGGCGCCGCAGTTCGAAGCCGCCGCCGACCGCAACACCATCTCCCTGCAGAGCGCCGTCTGGTCGGTGTTCGGGCGGCTCGAGACCGGCTGGGAAATCTATGAGCCGATGACCGCCCATGAGATCGGAGCCGGCTGTCCGCCGCAGATCTCCGGTTTCGCCAAATCCCTGGCCGCCTGGCAGGGGGCTCACCAACTGCCGGCCACCGGTGTCATGGACGCCCCGACCCTGACCGCGCTCAGGCTGGTCTGGCTGCACCGGCGCACCTTCGTCGGCGCCTCGTCGACCACCGTCTGTCCGCCCCCGCCCGCCCCCGGCCAACTGGTGTCTGCCGCCAAGGACGAAGGCTATTCCGGCAAGCCGATCCAGCTGCAGCCCCAGGCCCTGGCCGCCTACCGCGCCATGACCGCCGCCGCCCGCTCGGAGGTCTCGGCCATCGCTGCGGACAAGCGCCAGCTGACCATCTTCTCCGGCTACCGCGATCCGGTATCGGACGCCGCCGCCTGCGCCCGCGACGGCAACTGCGGGACCATCGCCAAGGCCAACTGCTCGGCCCACCGCACGGGTCTGGCTATGGACATGTATCTGGGCGCGGCGCCCGGCTATCCGCCGGAATCCTCCGCTGATCCCAACCGTCTGTTCCAGTCGCGCTCCGCCGCCTACCGCTGGCTGGTGGCCAACGCCGCCAGGTTCGGGTTCGTCAACTATCCGTTCGAGCCCTGGCACTGGGAGTGGACCGGCCAGACGTCCCGCTAAAGCGGCGCAGGCCCTCTGTGCCGGACCAGGGCCCGTTCCAGCTCCTCCACCAGGACGGCGCGCAGGGCGTCCGGCGCGATCACCTCGACCCGGTCGCCCCAGGTGAACAGGTGCCAGGCCAGCTCCAGCAGGCCCGTGGCCCAGAAGCGCACGATCACCGACCCATCAGCCTGAGCTTCGACAACCTGGCTCGGATGGAAGCGCCAGCCCAGCGCATCCGCGGCAGACTCGCTGGTCACCCGAAGCACGATCTCCTCGACCTCGCCCTGGTAGATTCCGAACGAGCGGCTGGCGTAGTCCTGCAGGTTGAAGGCGGGCGGCGGCGAAGCCGTTTGCTCCAGAACCTCCAGCGCTTCGATCCGGTCCAGCCGGTAGTTGCGCGGTTCTCCCGGGCCTGAACCCAGCTCCGCGCCCACCAGATAGTTGGCCCGGCCGAACATGATGCCGTAGGGCGCCACGTCTCTCACCTCGCCCTGGCGCGAGCCGCCGCTGTAGCGGAAGCGGATGGCGCGCATCGCCATCACCGCCTGGCGGATGGCGCCGATGATCAGGGGATCCTCGGCGGGACGCGGCCCGGCCTGCACGGCGATGGTTTCGGCACGAGCCAAGGCTTCCACGTCCGGCCCAAGCCGCCGCAGGGCGCCGCTGCGCATGGCCGAGCGGATCTTCTTCTCAAGCGCGCGCAAGGCCTCGGCCCGCGCCGGAGCGCCGCTGGCGGCCAGCTGATCTGACGCCTTGGCCAGCTCCACCAGCTCCTCGGCGTTGGGACTCTGGAACAGACCATCCAGCCCGTGCGGGATGCGGAAGCGCTTGGAGGGCGGATCGGCGACCTCCTCCATCTGCGGGAACAGGGTCCAGAGCGCATCGCGCATCCGCTCAGCGGTGCGCCGGCCGACCCCGGCCTCGCGCGCCATTTCCTCCAGCGTCAGGCCCTCGGCGCTCGCCGCCAGGGACCGCGCCAGGCTGAGCAGTCCGCCCGCTTTGTCATGTCTCATAAACCTACGTCCGATTCTGACGCATCAGGCCTGCACATTGCCCTGGTCACCCCGGGGGCGCAACGCCCCGGATAAGCCTGGAGAGAAGCGATGTCCGTGTACGCCTACAGCTCGCGCCGCCCCCGCAAGGGCCGTCCGCCGTCCACCCCCGCCGCGCCCATCGTCCAGGCCGCCTCGGGCGCCCTGATCAACGCCGTCCTGGCCTACGCCGACATCCAGATCGACATGGGCGGGGGGAAGATCATGCTGCGCATGAGCGAGGAGCGCCTCACTGATCCGGTGATCCGCAAGCCGCTGGGCCGCGAAGCCGGCCGCCTATCCGACATCTCGGTGATCTGGGACGAGCGCGAGGACCAGATCTTCCGCATCATCGACAGCGCCCCGGGCCGCAGCCACCTGGCCGTGGTCGAAGCCCCGCCCATCGACGAACCGACCTTCGAACTGACCCCCGCCGCCCTGGCCTATCTGGAAGCGCATCGGGACGCCGGATGAGCGGGATTCTTTTGCGCTACCGCGCTTCGGGCTGCTCGAACGATACAGGATTTCGTTTGCGCTACCGGGCTCCGCACTGCGTGAGCACTGGCCCTGCGGGAACCGTCGCCCCTCCCTGCCCATTGTGCGGAGGGAAGAGGAGCGCGCCATGAACGAAGACATGATCCAGGGTGAACTGCGGGGCGGCCTGGGCCGCGCGGAAAGCATTATCGGCGAGGCCACCGACGATCTCGAAATGAAGCTGCGCGGCAAGGCCGATCAGTTGGTCGGCCGGGTCCAGAGCGTCTACGGCAATGCGCGCGATACGGCGGAAGAGACCTTCGATCAGGTCGACGCCTTCGTCACCGAACGTCCTTATTTCGCCGCCGCCCTGGCGGCCATCGCCGGCGTCGCCTTCGGCTTCGTCATGGGCCTGGGCCGGCCCAAGGTCATCGTGATCCGCCCAGCTCACGGGCCGAGGGCATAGCAGCGCTGAGGTCTTCGCGGCTGGGTCCCAAGGACAAGCCTTGGGATGACGATCAGCGGCGCTTGCGACCGTAGAGCGCCATCAGCTCGGCGCGCTGAGAGGTCTTGCGTTGCGAGTCGGCTTCTTCGCGGACCTTGGCCTCGGCGTCGAGGCGGGCCTGTTCGGCGTGGGCCAGGGCGTCCTTCTTGGCCTGCTTCTCGGCGGCGCGCCCGGCGCGGATCGCCTCACGCTCGGCTTCACGCTCGAGTTCGCGCTGCTCGAAGTTGGGGTCCGTCACCGTAGGCTTCGGTTTGAACTTCGCCAACATCGCCTTCTTGGCCTCGGCGGCATTCTCGAGGCGGTCGCCAAAGCTGGTTTTGAGTTTTTTCAAAGGGACGAATTCTTCAAGGGATCATGGATTGAACCGCGCGCACCAAGCAGGCGGCGATTAACGGTGGTCGTCTAGCGCCCAAGTGGGTCCTGGTAAACACCGTCGCCAGGATTTGGGTGCAAAAAATCGCGCAAAACGTTCGGCTCTCTTTGACGCACCCCCCAAGGTCGGTTGCCGCCGCCGCGTTTCCTACGCCATAAACAAGCGAGGCTCCGCGCGAGGGCCGTGGGGGAAACCTATGGCCACGGCCGCCGATCAGTCCAAAAAGACGCCCGCCAAAACACCTCTATGGCGCCAGCTTTGGCTGCAGGTGCTGGTGGCCATCGCCGCGGGCGCGGTGCTGGGCTGGCTGAACCCCGCGCTGGGCGTGCAGCTGAAGCCGCTGGGCGACGGTTTCATCTCTCTGATCCGTATGCTGATCGGTCCAGTGATCTTCTGCACCGTGGTCCACGGCATCGCCTCGATGGGCGACCTGAAGAAGGCGGGCCGCATCGGCCTGAAGGCCCTGCTCTATTTTGAGGTGGTCTCCACCTTCGCCCTCTGTATCGGTCTGCTCGCGGGCCATCTGCTGCACCCCGGCGTCGGCTTCGTCGCCCAGCCGGCGGCGGCGGGACTGAAGGCGATCGGCGGCTTCGTCGAAAAGGCCCATGCCGACGGCGTGGTGCAGCACCTGCTCAACATCATTCCCACGACCTTCGTGGACGCCTTCGCCAAGGGCGACCTGCTGCAGGTTCTGCTGGTCTCGATCCTAACCGGCGTGGCCATCCCCCACGCGGGCGCCGGCGGCGCCAAGGTGCTGGAAGCGGTGGAGGCGTTCAGCGACGTTTTCTTCCGCATCATCGCCATCATCGTCACGGTTGCCCCGATCGGCGCCCTGGGCGCCATGGCCTACACCGTGGGCGCGTTCGGTCCGCGCGCCCTGATCAACCTGGCCCAGCTGGTGGGGTCCTTCTATCTGACCGCCGTCCTGTTCGTGCTGCTCGTCCTGGGTTCCGTGGCGCGCCTGCACGGCTTCCGCATCCTGAAGTTCCTCGCCTACATCCGCGACGAGATCCTGATCGTGCTCGGCACCGCCTCCTCGGAGACCGTCCTGCCCAGCCTGATGCGCAAGATGGAGAAGGCGGGGGCGTCAGAGCCCGTGGTCGGCCTGGTGGTGCCCACCGGCTACAGCTTCAACCTCGACGGCACCAACATCTACATGACGCTGTCGATCATCTTCCTGGCCCAGGCGACCAACACGCCGCTGACCTTCGCTCAGGAGCTGACCATCGTCGCCATCGCCATGCTGACCTCGAAGGGCGCGTCCGGCGTTACCGGCGCGGGCTTCATCACCCTGGCCGCGACCCTGGCCATCGTGCCGCAGATCCCCATCGCCTCGCTGGCGATGATCCTGGGCGTGGACCGCTTCATGAGTCAGTGCCGCGCCATCACCAACCTGATCGGCAACGGCGTCGCCACCGTGGTCATCGCCAAGTGGGAAGGCGAGCTGGATACCGCTCAGCTCAAGCGGGCGCTGGACGGCGGAGATCCCGCCGCCCACACCGCGGAGGCCACAGCCTAGAGGCCGCGCGCCTTCAGGTTCGCGTCCAGGCGCGGATAGACCCGGCGGGCGTTGCCCGAGAACACCTTGGCCTTGTCGGCGTCCGAGATCGGCAGGGCGTCGATGTAGCGCTTGGTGTCGTCGAAGAAGTTGCCGGTCTCCGGATCGATGCCGCGCACCGCGCCGATCATTTCCGAGCCGAACAGGATGTTCTCCACGTCGATCACCCGGAACAGCAGGTCGATGCCCGGCTGGTGATAGACGCAGGTGTCGAAGAAGACGTTCTTCATCACATGCTCGCGCAGGTGCGGCTTCTTCATCATGTCGGCCAGACCCCGGTAGCGGCCCCAGTGGTAGGGCACCGCCCCGCCGCCGTGCGGGATGATGAAGCGCAGCTGCGGGAAGTCCTTGAACAGGTCGCCTTCTAGGAACTGCATGAAGGCGGTGGTGTCGGCGTTGATGTAGTGGGCGCCGGTGGCGTGGAAGTTCGGGTTACAGGAGCCCGAGACGTGGACCATCGCCGGCACGTCCAGCTCGACCATCTTCTCGTAGAAGGGGTACCAGGCCTTGTCGGTCAGCGGCGGCGCGGTCCAGTGGCCGCCGGACGGGTCGGGGTTCAGGTTACAGCCGATGAAGCCGAACTCGTTCACGCAGCGCTCCAGCTCGGCGATCGAGTGGCTGATCGGCACGCCCGGCGACTGCGGCAGCTGGCAGACCCCGATGAAGCTTTCCGGGAACAGGTCGACCACCCGCTTGATCAGGTCGTTGCAGCGGCGCGTCCAGGCCTGGCTGACCTTCTCGTCGCCGACGTGGTGGGCCATGGTCGAGGCGCGGGGCGAGAACACGGTCAGGTCCGCGTGGCGCTCCTTGATCAGCCGCAGCTGGTTCTGCTCGATGCTCTCGACAATCTCGTCGTCGGAGATGTCGGGATAGGCCGGATCGGGGTTCAGGCCCGCCTTGAAGTTCTGCTTCTGCAGGTCGCGCCAGATGTTATGCGGCTCGGGGGCGGTGGTGTAGTGGCCGTGGCAATCGATGATCATGACGTCTCGTCGCGGGTTGAGAACTGAAGGTTGGGGTCTGTTTAGCGAGGCTGGGCTTGCGGGGAAAGGGCGGCGCGCTTCAGGCCGATTTTCGCCTGCAGCAGCTCCAGATCGACCGCGCCTTCCCAGCGCGAGATGACGATGGCGGCCAGCGCATTGCCCACCACGTTGACGAAGGTCAGGGCCTCGGCCATCAGCCGGTGAATGCCCAGCACCAGGGCCACGCTGGCCACCGGCACGCCGCCCACCGATCCCAGCGTCGCGGCCAGAACCACGAAGGCGGCGCCCGCCACCCCCGCCGCGCCCTTGGAGGTCAGCAGCAGCACCGCCATCAGCCCCAGTTGCTGCGGCAGGTCCAACGGCGTGTTGGTGGCTTGAGCTAGAAATACGGCGGCGCTGGCCAGATAGAGGCAGGTGCCGTCGAGGTTGAAGCTGTAGCCCGTGGGCACCACCAGTCCGACCACGGATTCCTCGCAGCCGACATCGCGCATCTTGCCCATCAGGGCCGGCAGCACCGTCTCAGACGAGGTGGTGGCCGCGGTGACCAGCAGTTCCTCTCGGATATACGCCATCAGCCGCCACAGGCTGACCCCGACGGCGCGGGCGATCAGGCCGAACACCACAACCGTGAACACTGCACATACGACGTAGAATTCCGCGATCAGCGAGCCCAGCTGCACCAGCGAGCTCCAGCCGAACTTGCCGACCACGAAGGCGATGGCGCCGAAGGCCCCGATCGGGGCGGCCCACATCACCAGGCCGACGATGCGGAAGAAGACCTGCGAGGCGCCCTCGATCAGGCCCAGCACCGGACGGCCCCGCTCGCCCACCGCCACCAGGGCAAAGGCGAACAGCACCGACACGAACAGCACCGGCAGCACCTCGGGCGTGGTGAAGGCGGCGGTGAAGGTCGAGGGGATGATGTGCAGCAGATAGTCCTGCACGGTCTGCTGATGCGACTGGGCGACGAAGCCGGCCACCGCCTTGGCGTCCAGCGCCTTCAGGTCGATGTTCATGCCCGCGCCCGGCCGCCACAGATTGACGCCGACCAGGGCCACGATCAAAGCCAGGGTGGTGACCACCTCGAAATAGAGGATGGCCTTGAACGCGACCCGGCCGACGCGGCGCATGTCGTTCATCCCGGCGATGCCGTTGACCACCGTGCAGAAGATCACCGGCCCGATCAGCATGCGGATCAGGGCGATGAAGCCGTCGCCCAGCGGCTTCATGGCGGCGCCGGCATTGGGCCAATAGAAGCCGACCAGGATGCCCAGCAGCATTCCCACCAGCACCTGGAACCAGAGCTTGCCCGCCAGACGCGCCATTTCCACCCCTTTTCGCCGCGGCCTTGCCCGGCCCGGCCCTTGTAAGCGCCCATCTGGCCTCAACCCCGCTTGACGAGCAAGGCGGCGGTGGGCTTAGACACCATCCTAATCAGCCGTCGGGACAAAATCCCAGCAGGCGGAAATCGGCGGCGGAAATCTCGCCCGCCCAATTCAGGGAGTTCCAGGGATGGATCCGAACTACATGCCGTTTCATCCCAACCCGTCCAAGCCGACCTTCACGGTCCCGGCGGGCGCGGTGGACGCCCACTGCCATGTGTTCGGCCCGGGCGAGATCTTCCCCTACCACCCGACCCGCAAATACACCCCCTGCGACGCGCCCAAGGAGACCCTGTTCGCCCGGCGCGACTTCCTCGGCTTCGAGCGCAACGTGATCGTCCAGGCCTCCTGCCACGGGCCGGATAACCGCGCTCTGGTCGACGCCCTGAAAGCCTCCAACGACAAGGCCAAGGGCATCGCCGTGGTGGACGGCGACGTCACCGACAAGGAGCTGCACGAGCTGAACGAGGCCGGGGTGAAGGGCGTACGCTTCAACTTCGTCCCGCGCCTGGCCGACGAGGAAACCCCGGAGTTCTACCGCGCCATCGTCGCGCGCATCCGCAAGCTGGACTGGCAGTTGGTGGTCTACTTTGAAGCTTCGGAGTTGGCTCGCCTGACGCCGCTGTTCAAGACCTTCGACCTGCCCATCGTGGTCGACCACCTGGGCGTGCCGGATGTGTCGAAGCCCATGGACTCCAATCCCGATTTCGACGCCTTCGTGAAGCTGGTGTCCGAGGACGACCGCTTCGTGGTCAAGGTCACCTGCCCCGAGCGGATTTCCAAGCAGGGCCCGCCCTACGACGACTTCGTTCCCTACGCCCGCCGCGTGGCCGAGGCCATTCCGGACCGGGTCCTGTGGGGCACCGACTGGCCGCACCCCAACATGCGCACCCACATGCCCGACGACGGCAAGCTGGTGGATATGATACCCAAGATCGCCGTGACCGCCGAGCAGCAGCGCAAGCTGCTGGTCGACAACCCGATGAGGCTCTACTGGCGTTGATCGCCCCAGGCCCTATCTAGTTGTATACAAGACCCAGGATCACCCATACGGAGGCCGCCATGAGCGAGTCCCATCCTCAACCCTACGACGACATCCCCGGCACCATCGTGTTCGACGCCGAACGGTCGCGTCAGGGCTACTGGCTGAACCAGTTCTGCATGTCCCTGATGAAGGACGAGAACCGCCAGGAATTCCGCGCCGACGAGCCCAAGTATCTGGACAAGTGGCCGATGAACGAGGCCCAGCGGCAGGCCATCCTCAAGCGTGACTGGAACGGCATGCTGCGCGAAGGCGGCAACATCTATTTCACCGCCAAGATCGCGGCCACCGACGCCCTGTCCTTCCAGCATATCGCCGCCCTGATGAGCGGCACCACCCAGCCGGAATACGCCGCCATGATGCTGGCCGGCGGCCGGTCGGTCGAAGGCAACCGCTCCAAGACGGAGAAGAAGTAGACATGGCCAGGATCACAGCCGGCGTCGGCAGCTCCCACGTCCCCGCCATTGGCGCGGCGCTCGATCTCGGCAAGACCGCCGAGCCCTATTGGAAGCGCGTGTTCGACGGCTTCGAATTCTCCAAGAAGTGGATCGCCGAAGAAAAGCCGGACGTCGTTATCCTGGTCTTCAACGACCACGCCACGGCCTTCTCGCTGGAGCTGATCCCGACCTTCGCCATCGGCGCCGCCGCCGAGTTCAAGCCCGCCGATGAAGGCTGGGGCCCGCGCCCGGTGCCGGTGGTCAAGGGCCACCCGGAACTGGCCTCGCACATCATCCAGTCGGTGATCCTGGACGAATTCGACCTGACCATCGTCAACAAGATGGATGTGGACCACGGCCTGACCGTGCCCATGTCGCTGATGTTCGGCCAACCGGAAGCCTGGCCTTGCCCGGTCATCCCGCTGGCGGTGAACGTGGTCCAGTATCCGCCCCCCACCGGCAACCGCTGCTACAATCTGGGCAAGGCGATCCGCAAGGCCGTGGAGTCCTTCGACAAGGACCTCAAGGTGATGATCTTCGGCACCGGCGGCATGTCGCACCAACTGCAGGGTCCGCGCGCCGGCCTGATCAACTCCGAGTTCGACAACGCCTTCCTCGACGGGCTGGTCCAGGATCCCGAGAGCCTGGCCAAGATTCCGCACCTCGACTACATGCGCGAGGCGGGCTCCGAGGGTATCGAACTGGTCATGTGGCTGATCATGCGCGGGGCGCTGGACGACGAGGTGGAGCAGCTGCACCGCTTCTACACCGTGCCCGCCTCCAACACCGCCGTGGGCCACATCATCCTGAAGAACAAAGCCGCCTAGTTAGGCCGCTTCCCCCCCATACCGACAGACCAGACACGAGGATCGAAGACGTGAAAATCCTGCTCGCCGGCCAAGGCGCATTCGGCATCAAGCACCTCGAAGGCCTGGCCAAGATTCCCGACGTGGAAGTCGTGTCCCTGGTGGGCGGCAGCCCCGACACCACCAAGGCGGTGGCCGAGAAGTGGAACATTCCGCACTGGACCACGGATCTGGCCGAGGGCCTGAAGCAGCCGGGCGTCGAAGCCTGCATCCTGACCACCCCCACCGGCATGCACGCCAAGCAGGGCATCATGTGCATGGAAGCGGGCAAGCACGTCGAGATCGAGATCCCGATGGCCGACAGCCTGGCGGACTCCGAAGCCCTGGTCGCCGCCCAGAAGAAGGCCGGCGTCATTGCCATGGCCGGCCACACCCGCCGCTTCAATCCCAGCCACCAGTGGATCCATAACAAGATCAAGGCCGGTGAGCTGAAGATCCAGCAGATGGACGTGCAGACCTACTTCTTCCGCCGCACCAACATCAACGCGGCGGGCTTCCCGCGCTCCTGGACCGACCACCTGCTGTGGCACCACGCCTGCCACACGGTGGACCTGTTCCAGTACCAGACCGGCGAACTCTGCTCGGTGGCGCGCGGCGTCGAAGGTCCGCACCACATCAACCTGCAGATCGCCATGGACATGTCGATTCAGATGAAGGTCCCGTCCGGCCCGATCTGCACCCTGTCGCTGTCATTCAACAACGACGGCCCGCTGGGCACCACCTTCCGCTACATCTGCGACAACGGCACCTACATCGCCCGCTACGACGACCTCTACGACGGTCACGACAACAAGATCGACCTGTCGGGCGTGGCGGTGTCGAACAACGGCATCGAGCTGCAGGACCGCGAGTTCATCTCCGCCATCCGCGAGAAGCGCGAGCCCAATTCCAGCCTGGAACAGTGCCTGACCGCGATGAAGACTCTGGACACCATCGAGCGGAGCCTGCTTTAGACCGCTCCAGACTGAACTGAGGAGCAGGCCCATGCGGACGCGGACACTCGGCAAAGCCCAGGTCTCCGAGATCGGGTTCGGCTGCATGAGCCTGTCCCACGCCTACGGCGACCGTCCCGACCGGGCCACCGGCGAGGCGGTGCTGCACAAGGCGCTGGAAGTCGGCCACACCCACCTGGACACCGCGTCCCTCTATGGCCTCGGCCATAATGAGACCGTGGTCGGCGAGGTGCTGGGCAAGAGGCGCAAGGAATTCCACCTCGCCTCCAAATGCGGCCTGTGGCTGACGCCCGACGGCAAGCGGATCATCGACGGCCGCCCGGCCTCGCTGCGCAAGACCCTCGAAGACAGCCTGCGCCGCCTGCAGACCGACCACATCGACCTCTACTACCTGCACCGCGTCGACTTCACCCTGCCCATCGAGGAGACAGTCGGGGCCTTCGCCGACTTCATCGCCGAGGGCAAGATCGGCGGCTATGGCCTGTCCGAAGCCGGGTCCGAGACCGTCCGCCGCGCCCACGCGGCTCATCCGATGACGGCGCTGCAGACCGAATATTCGCTGTGGACCCGCAATCCCGAAATCTCGGTGCTGCAGACCTGCAAGGATTTGGGCATCGCGTTCGTCGCCTTCAGCCCCCTGGCGCGCGGCTACCTCACCGGCCGCCTGACCGATCCGGGCGAGCAGCTGGAGCCCAAGGACATCCGCCGTTTCATGCCCCGCTTCGACGCGGCCAACTACCCGGCCAACCTCGAGCTGCTGAAGCCCCTGACGGTGATCGCCGAGGACCTGAACTGCACTCTGGGCCAGCTGTCCATGGCCTGGCTCCTGGCCCAGGGGGACCACATCATTCCCATCCCCGGCACGGGCAAGCTCGACCACCTTATTGAAAACGCCGGCGCCGCCGACGTCCGTCTCGATCCCGCCACCGCCGCCCGCATCGGCGCCATCATCAACCAGAACACCGTCCACGGACCGCGCTACAACGCGGCCAATCAGCTGGACGTCGACACCGAGGAATTCGCAGCATGAGCATCGTGGTCCGCAACACCCCCCGCGCCGACAAGGCCACCGTCGACGCTTTCGCCTCCTATGGCGTGGCCACCGTTCACGAAGCCCAGGGCCGCGTCGGCCTGCTGGCCTCCTACATGCGCCCCATCTACCGCCCGGCTCACATCTCGGGCTCCGCGGTGACCTGCGAGGTCGCTCCCGGCGACAACTGGATGATCCACGTGGCGGTCGAGCAGTGCCAGCCCGGCGACATCCTGGTGGTCACCCCCACCAGCGCCTGCGAGGACGGCTACTTCGGCGACCTGCTGGCCGCCTCCCTGATGTCGCGCGGCGTGCGCGGCCTGATCATGAACGCCGGCGTCCGTGACGCCTCGACCCTGGCTCAGATGGGCTTCCCCGTCTGGTCCAAGGCCATCTATTCGCAAGGCACGGTCAAGGAGACCATCGCCAACGTGAACACCCCGATCGTCTGCGCCGGGGCCCTGGTCAATCCGGGTGACATCATCGTCGCCGACGACGACGGCGTGGTCGTGGTGCCGCGCGAGAAGGCCGCCGACATCCTGGCCAAGTCCAAGGCCCGTGAAGAGAAGGAAGCCGGCGTGCGCGCCCGTCTGGAAGCCGGCGAACTGGGCCTCGACATCTACGGCTTCCGCGACCGCCTAGCCGCCAAGGGCCTGAAGTACGTGGACTACCCCTCCAAGGGCTAACCCGGGCTAGAAGCTATAGCCCAGCCCGCCTTCGAGCATCGGGTAGACCTTCACGACCTGGACGTTGTGGCGCAGCAGGTCCTGCTGCTGCTGCAGGTAGTTGGTCAGGTTCGCGGTCGTGGCCGCCGTGCCGGTCGCCGTCAGGCTGGCGGTCGGGTTGTTGAACATGGCCCCGGCCAGGAAGCGGTACGTCAGGCCGTGGCGGACCCGCACGCTGCTGTCGTAGCCGACGCCGACCACCGGCGTGGCGCCGCCCAGGTCCACCTTGCCGGTGACGCTGCCGATCTGAGCCGGGGTGTAGGTGACGCCGTTTATGACCCGCGACGTGGCCGGCGTGGCCGATACCTCGACCCGGCGCTGCCCGGTCAGCACCCCGGCGGAGATCAGCCAGCCGTTCTGGAACGGATGGAAGTCGGCGAACGCGCCCGCCGAGAACCATTTGGCCCGGGCCCGGTAGCTCAGTTGATCCTGCGTGTAGCCGTAGTTCAGAGGCGCCCAGTCCAGGCTGGCCCGGACGGTGAAGTAGGCGTTGACCAGGTAGGAGCCGTTGATGCCGATGCCGTTGGAGCCGACATGGATGCCGCCGGCGAAGTGGGGCGTCATCAGGGCGGAATCGGCGCTGGAGGGCGCGGCGCCGGGAGCGGCGCCCGCTGCTGGGATCGGGGCCGGGGCCTGAGGCGCGGGCGCGGGTCCGGCGGTCGAGATCGGCGAGCCGCGGTTGGCGTCCCACGGCGGGGTCTCTGCATGAGCCGCCGAGGAAAGGCCGGCTAGGGCCACGGACAGGGCCAAGGCCCGAACGGAAATACTCAAGACCAGCCCCCTGGGATGACGCACTCTGATTCTAGAGTGATCCTCCCTGCGATTTCAATGACCTCGCAACAGGCCCGGATTCAGGCCTGCTCCATGCCCTGGGCCTGCTTCACCCCGGCGGTTTCCGGCGAGGTCAGATAGGCGATCAGGGCGGCGGTCTCCTGCGGCTGCTTGGAGGCGGCGGCGACCCCGGCGGCGAACACCGTCACCGCCTGAATGGCCGCTGGCAGAGGGCCCAGCACCTCGATGCCCGGCTCGTTGATCAGTTCACTGAGCTGCTGGAAGCCCAACTCCGCCTGACCCTGCGCCACCAGCGAGCCGACCGGCACGCCGGGAGGCGCCTTGAGCAGGCGCTCGTGCTGCGCCGGCAGACCCCATTTCTCGCACAGCGCCAGCAGGTGATCGCCGCTGGGTCCCGTGGAATAGCCGACCGTCTTGGCCGCGAACACCGCCCGGCGCACGGCCTCCTCGTCGCCGATCTCGGGCTTGTGCCCGCCCGACTTGACCGCGATGGCCATGCCCGACCGGGCGAAGCCCTTGATGCTGCCCTTCACGATGTGACCTTCGGCTTCCAGCTTGGCCATCGGGCCGGAAGCCAGGATCACGATGTCGGTCGCCGCCCCGGTGCGCACCAGCGCGGCCGCGTCCACGCCGCCCATCGCCTTGATCGCCACCTCTGTCCCGGAGGTCGCCTGATAGCGCTTGGTCAGCTCGCCGAGGATCAGGCGCGTGGCCATGGATGAGATGCCGGTGATGGATGTTCCCATGTTGGTTCCTCTGGGCGCGGACAGGATGCGCCGGCAATCTGGACGAAACCGGGCGGCGCGCGAAGACAGGATTTGCGGACCTCGCGGCGCGAGCGGCTTCTTCAAGGTCTATTTGAAACCAGGGGCCGTGCTTCAGGCGTAGTTTTTGTCCGGACAACTGCACGGATGAGACGCGATGAACCGCTCCATACTCGCCCTGACGCTCGGCGCGGCCCTCATCGCAGGCGCGGCGCGGGCGGCCGAGCCCGCCCCCAATCACGGCATCAGCGGACTGTGGATGGTCATCAATCCGCAGCAGTTCCCCAAGGACCTGCCCCTGACCCCGGCCGCCAAGGCCCTGACCGATCAGGACAACCGGCGGGTGGCCGATGGCCTGGTGGTCGGCGAGCGCTCCGCCCGCTGCCTTCCGGTCGGCAATCCCGGCATGATGGTCAATGAGTTCGCCCTGAACGTGCTGGAGGGGCCGGGCCAGATCATGATCGTGTCGGAGAACAACTCCATCCCCCGGACCCAGATCGGACTGATTGCGCGGCTGCGCCTGGCGGACATCGCGGTCCCCGCATGAGCGGCCAACTGACCACCCATGTGCTGGATATCATCCTGGGCCACGGCGCCGGCGGCCTGAGCGTGACCGTGCATCGGCTGGAGCCGACCCTTGAGCCCCTGGGCGAAGTCGAGCTGGACGCGGGCGGACGCGCCGTGCTGGTCGCCGCCGATCGCTTCCACCCGGGCGTCTATGAACTGGTCTTCAAGGTCGGCGACTATCACCGCGCCAAGGGCGTGATCGGCGGCTTCCTGGATGAAGTGCCGGTGCGGTTCGGGGTGGCGGATTCCAGCCATCACTGCCATGTACCGCTGCTGATCAGCCTCTACGGCTATTCCACCTATCGCGGCGGGTAAGGTCTTATGCGTTTCAAACTGCCGGCCAGCATCGACTCCTTCTTGCTGCTGCTGATCGGCACCGTGGCCACCGCCAGCGTCCTGCCCTGCCGCGGCGAGGGCGCCGTGATCTTCGGCTGGATCACCAACGCCGCCATCACCCTGCTGTTCTTCCTGCACGGGGCGAAGCTGTCGCGCGAAGCCATCATGGCCGGCATCGGCCACTGGCGGCTGCACCTGCTGGTGACCGTCTCGACCTTCGTCATGTTCCCGATCCTGGGCGTGCTGATGAGCATGGCGGGACGCGGCTGGTTGGACCCCAACATGTCCGCCGGCCTGATCTTCCTGTGCCTTCTGCCCTCCACCGTGCAGTCCTCGATCGCCTTCACCTCCATCGGCGGCGGCAACGTCCCGGCGGCGGTGTGCAGCGCCTCGGCCTCCAACATGGCGGGCATCTTCATAACCCCCATCCTGGTCGGCCTGTTGATGGGCGCGCGGGCGGCGGGGGGCGGAGTCAACCTTCACTCCATCCTGTCCATCGCGCTGCAGCTGCTGGCCCCCTTCCTGGCCGGCCACCTGTCGCGACCCCTGACCATCGGCTTCATCACCCGCTACAAGACCATCGTCAGCAAGGTAGACCGGGGCTCCATTCTGCTGGTGGTCTACACCGCCTTCAGCGCGGCTGTGGTCGAGGGTCTGTGGAAGCGCCTGTCGGCGGGCGACATTGCCCTCGTTTTGGTGCTGGACGCAGTCCTGCTGGCCGCCGCTCTCGTCATCACCACCTGGGCCGCCCGGGCGCTGGGCTTCTCCAAGGCGGACGAAATCGCCATCGTCTTCTGCGGCTCCAAAAAGAGCCTGGCCTCCGGCGTGCCCATGGCTGGAGTGCTGTTCCCCGCCGCCGCCGTCGGGCCGATCATCGTGCCCCTGATGCTGTTCCACCAGATCCAGTTGATGGTCTGCGCGGTCATGGCCCGGCGCTACGCGGCCCAGATGTCGGAGATCAAGGCGGCCGCGCCTGATCCTGCGGTCGCTTAAGGGACCTTCGCCCCGCCCTTGATCCAGGCCCCCAGCTGCGCCCGCTCGGCGTCGGTGATGTGGGTCTCGTTGCCCAGCGGCATGGTGTGGGCGGCGACCGCCATCTGATAGATGCGCGGCGCGTGCTTCTGGATATCGGCCGCGGTGTCGAACACCGCGTTGTTGGGCGGGGCGGTGAAGCCCTTATGCGTCGGATGGGCGCTATGCCACATGACGCAGTGGGTATCGACCAGGGCCTGGACCGTGGCGAAAGGCGGCGCGGGACCAAGCGCCAGCTTGGGATGCACCTCGGTCGCGACCACCGACGCGCCAAAACCCAGCAGAGCGCCGTAGAACAGGAAGTCGTGCCGCACGACGCCGGAATGCAGCACATTGAAAAAGTGGCGGATCGAGACCCCCGCCAGCGAAAGCATGGCCAGCAGCAGCCAGCTCAGCGGATGCCCGCTGACGATCGGATAGTGGTTGCTGATCATGATGAACACGATCGGCAGGGTCATGTAGTTGTTGTGCACCGAGCGGATCTTGCCGGTGGCGCCCAGCTTGGGGTTGATCGGCCGCCCCTCCAGCATGGCCGCGACGATCTTGCGCTGGTTGGGGATGATCACCAGCAGCACATTGGCCGCCATCACCGTACCGATGATGGCTCCCACATGGATGAAGGCCCCGCGGTCGCTGAAGATGTGGGTCAGGGCGTAGGCCGCTCCCACCAGGACCAGATACCAGATCACCGCGAACAGGCGCGGGCGCCGCGCCAGGGGCGAGCGGCAC